>JAQGMG010000001.1 GCA_028292485.1 Rhodocyclales bacterium
ATGGCCGCTATCGGAGCGGCCATGCGCAAGCTCGCTCATCTTTGCTTTGGCGTCGTGCATTCCGGCAAGCCCTATAGCCCCACTTTCGCTATAAAAAAATCTTGAGCTTGGAGACGGTATCTACGCCTTACCCGTATTCCTACGGATTGAGCGCACTCGATGCGACAGGTACAGTGGCTCGTCATGAAACCTCTCGAATCTTTCCTCGCCAATCCGCTGCGTCGCGGCTGGCCCATGCTGCTTGCCTGGCTGTTGTGCTGCCTGGCGGCGGCTGTATGGCTGATCAATGAAGAGTCGAAAACCACGCGTGAAGACTTCGAGACGCAATCGCGCATCCTGCATCGCTTATTGACGCAGCGTGCCGAGCAGCATGAGGCCTTGTTCGCGGCGCTGATTGCGCTGGAGCGCTCATTGCCACAGATGTCCCCAGAACTGTCGAACAAGACCTTGCAGTCTTTCGTGGCTTCGGTGATCGCGTCCTATCCGCAAGTGACTGGCGTTCAACACCATGTACTCGATGCTTCGACGCAGAAGTGGAATACGCCCGAAGCCGTGTCATCTCCCGAGCAGTTTTCTGCGGCGCTGGGGCTTGCCTTGCGTGATGGGCAAGCCGTGATGCCGGACGCGCAAGGCTTCATCCTGCTGCGCAAGAGCAATGCACACTCGGTGTGGTCATTGCATGTGCGCGCGGATCGTTTGCTGAACGCGGATGAGCAGCCGCTGCCAGGCATCACGCTGAACCTTGCCCCGGACGCCGGCCCATCGCTATGGCGTGTTGCTGCGAAACACCAGGTCTGGCCGTCGCTTGAGCCGCTGCATTTCGAAAAGCATCTCGCGGTGCGCAGTCAGCCCTTCCTGATGACAACGGAGCAGGCGCGGCTGCCCGAGCAATTACCGTGGTCGCAATTCATGGCTCGCGTGCTTGCTCTTATGGGGTTCTGGGGGGCGGCGGTCTTTGCGCTTACCCAGTATCGCCAGCGCGTACTTGCTCAACGCCAGCTTGAGCTGGCACATGCTTCGCGTATCAATTCGATGGGCGAGGTGGCAGCAGGGATGGCACACGAGCTGAATCAACCTCTCGCTGCAGTGCTCTCCAATGTGCAGGCTGCCGTGCGCTGGTTGCAGGATGACCCGCCAGAAGTAAACGATGCTCGCGAAGCCGCTACCGCCGCGGCGAAGCAGGCGAAGCGCGCAGGGGAAATCCTGCAGCGCTTGCGCAGTTTCATCTCGCCGCAGGCGGGTGTGCGCGAGGCCGTCGATCTCAACGAGGTCGTGACGAGTGCGTTGTCGCTGGTCGGCGAGTCGCTGCAGCGGCGCGATGTAAGTATTAGCAGCAGGCTAGCCGACGCCTTGCCCGCCGTCCTGGGAGAGCGTGTCGCGTTCGAGCAGGTGATGGTGAATCTCCTGCTTAACGCCGCAGACGCCATGGAAGCGAACGGCACGACGAAGAGGCAGATCCATATCGAAACCTCCTGCGTGGCAGAGCGTTTGCAGCTGACGGTGCGCGACAGTGGTCCGGGGCTGACGGCAGAGGTGAAGACACGCCTGTTCGAGCCTTTCTTCACGACAAAACCGAATGGCATGGGAATGGGGCTGGGCCTGTCGATCTGTGAGCACATCGTGCAGCAGGCAGGCGGCGATCTCAGTGCAGACAACGCGGACGGCGGCGGTGCCATCTTCCGCATGAACCTGCCTGTTGCGACAAAGACCGCTAAAGCGAAAAACGCGTAAAGGAGTCGACATGAATGCCCAGTCACCCATCGTGCATATCCTCGACGACGACGCGGGCGTGCGCGACGGGCTGGTCATGCTCTTGCGCTCAGTCGGCCTGCGTGCCGAAGCATTCGCCAGCAGCGAAGAATTCTTGAGCGGTCGCGATGCCGACGCAATCGGCTGCCTGATTCTCGACATACGCATGCCCGGTGAATCCGGCTTGCAATTGCTGGAGCGGCTGCCTGAGGCGGGCGTCGACTTGCCGGTCGTGATGCTCACCGGCCACGGCGACATGGCCGCTTGCCGACGTGCGTTTCGCAGCGGCGCCATCGAGTTCCTGACCAAACCGGTCGATGAGGATGCCTTGATCGAGGCCGTGCAGGCGGCAATACGCAGCCACATCGCCAGCCGCGAACGCACGGCGGTCACGCGCGACGCACAGGCCTTGCTGGCCAAGCTCACCGATCGTGAGCGCGAAGTGTTGGCGCAGATCGTGGACGGCCTGTCGAACAAGCAGATCGCCCGCGTGCTTGATCTCTCGCCACGTACCGTGGAAACGCATCGCGCGAATCTCTTTGAAAAGCTCGGCGTGGATTCGCTCGCGCAGCTTGTGCGGCTTTATCTCGCTGGCATTTCAGAGAAACACTAGAAGACCTACACGTTGCCGAAATCCGTTGCCAGCCTGGATCTGAAAACGGGCTTTTGCCCACTGCTTTCCGTAATAAATCTACCGACTTGTGCAGAGCTTTATGAAACAGAAAAGCTCACACCTCGTCATTCCCGCGAAAGCGGGAATCCACTTTGTGCCACGGACGCGCATCACGTAGAAGTAGATTCCCGCTTTCGCGGGAATGACGGATTTGGGGTGAGTTGCGTCATGGCAGGCATGACGAACGTTTCAGAGGGAGGGGAGCTCCTCCTTGCTCGAGGGCCGTGAGTCGGCCATCCGTGACGTTAAACGCTCTGCGTATTTCTACTGACCCCACTCCGCAACCGTGCGAATAGTTTGCACACGATCAAATCCTTAATCTGCACACATCGGTTCAACGCGAAGTTCGACCGAATTCCAACCGCAAAAGGAGATTGATCATGAGCAAAGCATTTACCAGATCTGCCATCGCAATTCTGTCCGCCATCGCCGCTTTCACCAGCGTCGCAGCCAATGCCCAGGTCCGCACCGAGAAGAACATCTCGCTACCGCTGGCATCGGAAATAGCGGCAAGCGCCGTCGCCGCATGCACCGACAAGGGCTACAACGTCACCGCTACCGTTGTTGATCGCGCAGGCACCGTTCGCGCTGTATTGCGTGCCGACAACGCCGGCCCACATACCATCGACGCAAGCCGGGCCAAAGCCTTCACTGCTGCTTCTGCAAAGAACTCCACATCGGCAATTCTGGAAAGCGTGCAGAAGACGCCTGCCGCACAATTCCTGCCGATGATCCCGGGCTATCTCATCGTCGCCGGTGGTGTGCCGATCAAGAGCGGCAATGAAGTGATTGGCGCAGTGGGTGTGGGTGGCGCTCCGGGCGGTCACCTGGACGAGCAGTGCGCTGCTGTAGCGCTCGACAAGGTCAAGGACAAGCTGATCTGAATGGCATGAACGACAAACAAAAGGCCACGCATCGCGTGGCCTTTTTGTTTGAAAAATAAGGTAGGGCGGAGTGCAACTCCGCCGTTTCTTTCTGCGCGGACGGGATGGCGGAGTTTGCACTCCGCCCTACATTGATACCAGGCAGCCGGCCGCACTGGCCAGCTTGCCTGCTCGGTCAGACAAGCTCGGCCTTGTCCAGACCGAAGGCCTTGTCGTGCGCGCCGGGCGTACTGCGGAAGGCCACGTTGAGGCGATTCCAGGCGTTGATGCCCATCACGCGGAAGGTCAGCGTCGACAGTTCCTTTTCGCTGAATTGCTCGCGCAGCTCGGCATAGAGCTCGTCGGAGACGCCGGTCGGCGCGATCTGCGTCAGCGCTTCGGTCCACGCCAGCGCGGCGCGCTCCTTCGGCGTGAACAGCGGCGACTCGCGCCAGATCGCTACGTGGTACAGGCGCAGCTCGCGCTCGCCGTGCAGTTTCGCTTCCTTGACGTGCATGTCGAGGCAGAAGGCGCAGCCGTTCAGCTGCGAAGCGCGGATGTCTACGAGGTGCGACAAGCCCTTGTCAATCTGACCGCTGCTGGCGATGGACATGCTGAAGTCCTGGAGCTTGCCGACCAGGTCGGGTGATTGCTGCATGAAGTTCAGGCGGGGTGAGGCATTGTGAGATTGTGCGTTGCGATTGCTCATGATCGTTCTCTTTCCTGTGGATGATGAAGGGGTCGATGCATCGTTTGTGATCACACCCTCAAGACGATCTGGCCACGTGTCGTGTGACATCGCGACGGAAAATTCCTCGCACGATCCTTATCTTCATGTCATTTTGCCAATGACGCTGCTCTGACCAAGCGTCGCAAGCACACCTTGCAGCTTGTCGGGATTGCGTTGAATGTAGAGCGCACCGATGCGGCCCGGCTCGGTGGCCGAGGGCGCCAGCGCAGTGGTCTGCACCAGTTGGCCGGTCGTGTCATCGAAGACCAGCCAGCCGGGCAAGCCGTTGATGCGCGCCGGCTCCCAGCGCCAGGCAAGGCTGGTTGGCAGCTTCGCAAAACCGATGATGGCCTTGGCAATCGGGCCGTTACCATGCAAGGGACGCGATACCGCACTGACCTTGCCACCGCCGTCGGCCAGCATGACAGCGTCTTCAGCCAGCACCCGGGCCAGGGCATCCACGTCGAAATTGTGTACCGCTTCGCTGAAGGCACGGAACAGACGTTCGTGTTCCTCTTCCTCAACCTCGCGTCGTGCGTAGTCGGCCTTCACATTGTTGCGCGCACGGCTCGCCAACTGACGGCACGCGGCCGGGCTGCGTTCCAGGCGTCGACCGATCTCATCGAAGTCCACGTCGAACACCTCATGCAGCAGGAAGGCCGCACGCTCAAGAGGTGACAAACGCTCCAGGGCAAGCAGGAACGCGATGGACACGTCCTGCGCAAACTCGGCCTGCACCGCCGGATCTGGCCACCAGCCAGCGTCCTCATCAAGCAGCGGCTCGGGTAGCCAGACACCGACATACTGCTCACGTCTCGCGGTGGCCGAGCCCAGTTTGTCCAGACACAGGTTGGTCACCAGACGCGACAGAAAAGCGCCTGAGTGCTGCACCGTGCTTTCGTCCACCTGCGCCCAACGCAGCCAAGCCTCCTGCACGATGTCCTCGGCCTCGGCGCGCGAGCCGAGCATGCGATAGGCCAGCGCGCGCAGGCTGCGTGCGTGCTCATGGTCGTAGCGCAGGGCGCGTTCGGCAGGTGTTTTCATGATTGAATCGGGACGTAGAATGAGTGAGATCACATAACTGTTGTAGACGGTGTAGGCCCATCCTTTGTGACATCCGCTGCCCGACACTATGCTTGGCCTTGCCTGGATAGTGCAGCTTCTTGTCTTGTCGATGTAGCTACAAGATCGCATGAAATCCGTACAGCCCAATAGCTTGCCGGCCTCGCAGCCGATGACAGGAGCCCACAATGACTATCACCATTACTGCCTTTGAACGGTCACCTGATGGCGGCAAAGGACTGGCGCGCGATACGCGCGTCCGCTGGGCGCTGGAAGAAGTGGGCCAGCCCTATGACGTTCGCCTTGTCTCGTTCCGTGCGATGAAGGAACCCGCGCATCTGGCGCTGCATCCTTTCGGCCAGATTCCCACCTATGAGGAAGGTGATCTTGTCCTGTTCGAAACAGGGGCGATCGTGTTTCACATCGCCGGGCACCATGCGGGCCTGCTGCCGGACGATGCCGGTGCCCGGGCACGCGCGATCACATGGATGTTTGCTGCGCTCAACACCATGGAGTCGCCGATCCTTGAATTCGGCAACGCCAGGATTCTGGAGGGTGACAAGCCCTGGAGTAAGGAGCGTCTGCCTCTCGTCGCGGATCGCGTCCGCAATCGACTGAGCCAACTTTCTGCTCGCTTGGGTAGTGCCGACTGGCTCGATGGCGCATTCAGCGCGGGCGACCTGATGATGGTGTCCGTGCTGCTAAGGCTGAGGGCATCGGGCATTCTGGACGAATATCTGAACCTCGCCGCCTATGTCGCACGTGGCGAAGCACGGCCCGCCTACAAACGGGCTTTCGCTGCTCAATTGGCGATCAACGCCGGCAAGTAAGTCGCCAGCCGAGTGGGTTCCGTCCTGAGCTCGATGCCGTCATTCGGGTGCGGAGGGGTTAGCGGGCATTTCGCAAAGCGAAAGCTCGCAAAACCGGAATCCGAAGTACAACAAATTCATGTTGTGCATCGTCGCCAAGTGCGTTTGTTTTGGCGCGTTTGGGGTGGCGATGCTGCCGGGATGTGAGGTTCATCACGCTCCATGCGTTCAAGTTTGCCGCATATATGCCAACAGGGGCTGATGAACTTCTTGGCTCTTGCCACGCAGTGTGTGGCTACTCATGTCGCGCAAAGCCTGTAAGGGCGCGCCTCGAAACATCAGGACACAAAAACTGTCCGCATCGAACTCGATGTAAATGTCGATTTTGTCGATCTTGTAGGAGTTTGTCCTATGTAAAACATGGCTTTCCTACACGTTCCGAACTTAATCGCGCTCACGTCTAATCTGTTCCACGCGGTCGGCAAGACTGCCCTCCAGGACAACAACAAAGGGGATAGACATGAGACACCAAGAGACAAATTTCAAGCGTTTCTCCAAGACAGCGTTGATTGCCGCCATTGCGCTGGCATCAGCTTCTGCCTTCGCCCTCAGCACCACCGTGGCGCCCGGAAAGAATTTCAGCCTTAGCGGATATACCCTCCAGTTGCCGACAGGTTCTTCGGGGAATGTCGACACGAAGACGGGTGCCGAGCTTGCAGCCGGTTTCACCAAGTCGCCCTGGTTCTACACAGACACGGGTGACGGCTCGATGGTCATGGGCGATCCTTCAGTCGGCTGGACTACCTCCGGCTCACTGCACCCACGCACCGAGCTTCGCGAAAATGCCAGCTGGGCCACCAGCGGCACAAATTTGCTGGATGCCACCGTGACGGTGACGAAGGTCCCGAGCAACACGGCCATCGCCCAGATTTTCCAGGCTGCTCCGGCCCCCAGCAAGCCGCTCTGCGAGTTGCAATACACTTCCAGTGGCGTTGTTAAGCTCTTGCTTGAAAGCACCAATCAAGGTGGGAGCTCGACCACGACCACGATCGCCTCAGTGCCGGTGGGCACGAAGTTCACCTACCAGCTGAAACTGTCCGGCTCGACGATTACCGTGAAGGTCAACAGTACGACGAAGACCTTCACCATGGACTCGAGCTTCGTGGGGGAGAGTTTCTACTTCAAGGCGGGCAACTACGATCAATCCGCAGTCTCGGGCACGCCTAATACAACTGCCGCTACGATCGTTAAATTTGCTGTTCTGAAAATCACTCACTAATCAGAATCGGTGATTGTCTTGCCCCAAAAGCCCATGCATGAAAATGCAGGGGCTTTTTGCAACTGCGAAATGAATTACTTCGTTGATACCGAGGAGCAGTGAAAGATAACAACAAGGCCACGCAATGCGTGGCCTTGTTCGTTCAGGCGATGACCGGATCGGGCCGCGTAATCCTCCATTGGCACACAAGCGCAAAGGAGCGGTCACCACATGCGTCGTCGATACGATTGACACTCGGCCAGAACTTGTTCTCCGCGACCTATTCAAGCTTTCGTAATTCGTCGATACGTCGCAGCCTGTCCGATGCGTATTCCATCGGCATCGATGAGATTCCACACCGTCACATCCTCGATCCAGAAGCGCGTCCCGTCCTTTGCGATGCGCAAACCGCGATAATCGGTCGCAAAGCCATCGCGCTGCACGCGTTGCAATAGCGCATCACGTTCTTCTCGATTGGGCGCTTCAGCGGACAGACGTGAAGGCAGGCCGATGAACTCATCGGCGCTGTAGCCGAAGCAACGCAGCGTGGCTGCATTGGCATAGACGAAGCGCGGGTCCGCGCTGGCGTCGTGCGCCAGCACGCAGAAACCCGCCTCTTCATCGAGCCAGCGCGCTGCGGCTTCGCGGCCGAGGTTTGCAGGCGCGAGCGCGACGCCGAGCAGTCGCTCATGCGAGCTCAATATCTCGCTCGCCCAGTCAGCTTTCGTAAGCATCTGTAATGCGCTCAGAATCTGTTCGCGATCTCAAAAAAATCATCGTCATCCCGGCGAAGGCCGGGATCCAGCACCGGACGTCCAACCTGGATCCCGGCCTTCGCCGGGATGACGAGCGTTCTTCGTGGTCCTCTCAGGCCGACAAGGCCGTGGCGCGGCACTTATCGCACACATCCCAAGGCAAGCAGGTGCATACGCGTGGCAACTCGACGTACTTGCTGCCGACAATCACGATGCCCTCCCTGGAAAGCGCTTTCGGTTTTGCAGGTGCGCGAGCTGGCGCTGCAGAGGAGGGGGCTGATCCATCGCGCGGCGTCGGGTTCCACTTCGAGAATGGCGCCATGTCCGCCTTGTCCTCCACGTACCAAAGCTTGCTCGCCGCATCCCAGCGCGCGCCTAGTTGCTTGGCAGCATCTTTCTCTGCGAAGGGGACTTTTAAGTTGAATCTCATGGTGTGCTTGGGATGAATGGGTAGGGCGGGATCATACGGGGAAGGGTGAGCGAGTGAAATGTCACTTGCCCCCGAATTCGTAGGGTGGGCTCGGTGAGCCCACACGTCAAAGCGTAGTTTTCGCGACAAAACGCGTGGGCACGCCGTGCCCACCCTACCGGGCTCGCTTCGAGGGGGGAGTGCTGTTCGATTTACTTGCGGTTAACGGTCTAGCACCCAATCGGTTTGCTTCTATGAGCTTTCGTGAAGGTGAGTTTGATCGGTCGTCATTTGCTGTTGAGGCCGATGTAAGTCCCAGTATCGTGAGTGAGCAAGATTCGATGACCAAGCATGATCAAAATTTTCTTCTTGGTAGTGTTCTCTCTTCTAGTGAGCTGGAAAAGTTTAAACACTAAGTTGTATGTTGAGAGTTCAACCCCAAGGACAAAGAAGGCCACGCGTTGCGTGGCCTTTTTCATTCCTGAGATAAAGGCGTTTAGTTTTCGTACTCATCCGTCGGAAAAAGACGAACCGGATGGCTGGCATGAAAAGCAAGACAAATATTTCGTATCTGTTATTTTAGCCCCCACCGGTTAATTCGAGCCGGTAGGCGCGTAGGCGGGCGGTCGATGCAATGATCTAGACAAAACATCTAACGGGGAGGGTTACCAATGCTTTCAAGTCTTGCACCTAATTGGCTTGCGATAGTCAGTACGATTGGATTATCAATCCTGTGCAGTGCGCTGTGGGATGTAGCCAAGCCGGCGGGTCGCTGGTTGTTTGGAAAGATCATCAATGCGATTTCACAACGCTCGACTCGCGTTCTCGATGGAATTTATCGACAGGCTGGTCGTGGGTACTCAGAACGCGCCAGCATTCAAGTACTTATTCTTTCAATTGCCTTAGTCATCGGTATTTTCTTAGCTTTCCCTGTTGTGGGGTATAGCCATCTCTACGGCGAAAAACGTGCCGATCGAATCAGCGCCATGGCTATAAGCTGCAGCAAGGTTACCCCCGACAAAATGGAGTCCTGTATCGAAGCTGCGTCGTTGGCGAACGCAGCCCCATATCTTCATACTTCGATGCTAAGTGGAATCTTTCTATCCGTAATGCTTCTCTATCGATTGATGTGCGTTCTGACAATCAATGGTCTTGTCAGTCAGTACCGACGAAAGTTTACTATTGCTAGGCCTGAGCTAGATCAGCAGGTGGCCTTGGAGGTTGAGCGGAGTTACGCGTTAATTCGAACGAAGGCTGACTATGACTCAATCATTAAAATGCTAAGCCATGTTGCGTCAACGCGTCCAAGTGGAAAGTAACCACACTGAGTGCGCTCTATTCTTGGCCTAGCCGTTCTTACTGGTACGGGAGGTGAATTTGTTCCCGCCCCATGAAAAAAGCCACGCAAAAGCGTGGCTTTTTTGGTGCAACTGAAGATCATGCGTACTCATCCATCGGCACGCAAGCACAAAACAGATTCCGGTCGCCATACACATCGTCGATGCGATTCACGCTCGGCCAGAACTTGTTCTCTGCGACATATGACAACGGGAACACCGCTTCGTCGCGCGAGTAGGGGCGATCCCATTCGCAGCTGATCACGTCGCTCTGCGTGTGCGGGGCGTTTTTCAGCGGGTTGTTTTCCGCTGTCAGTTCGCCACGTTCAATGCGGCGGATTTCTTCGCGGATGCTCGTCATGGCGGCGATGAAGCGATCCAGCTCGGCTTTCGATTCGGATTCCGTCGGTTCGACCATGATGGTGCCGGGCACGGGGAAGCTCATCGTCGGGGCGTGGAAGCCGTAGTCCATGAGGCGCTTGGCGATGTCGACTTCGCTCACACCCGTGGCGGCCTTGATCGGCCGGATATCCAGGATGCATTCGTGAGCGACGCGGCCTTGCGAGCCGGTGTAGAGCACGGGGTAGTGATCCTTCAGTGCGGTGGCGATGTAGTTGGCATTGAGGATGGCGATCTCGGTCGCGCGCTTGAGCCCTGCGCCGCCCATCATGCGGATGTACATCCACGAGATCGGCAGGATGCTGGCCGAGCCGAATGGTGCCGCGGAGACCGCGCCTTGACCTGCTTGCGCGCGGCCTTCTGCGCCGGTTGGCGTCACGACGTGGTCGGCCATGAAGGGCTCGAGATGCGCGGCGAGGCCGATCGGGCCCATGCCGGGTCCGCCGCCGCCGTGCGGGATGCAGAAGGTTTTGTGCAGGTTCATGTGACTCACATCCGCGCCGATGGTGGCGGGCGAGGTGAGGCCGACCTGCGCGTTGAGGTTGGCGCCGTCCATGTAGACCTGGCCGCCTGCCGCGTGCACCAGTGCGCAGATTTCCTTGACCGCTTCTTCGAACACGCCGTGCGTGGACGGGTAGGTGATCATCAGCGCGGCGAGGCGATCCTTGTACTGCTCGATGCGTGCTTTGAGGTCGCTGACCTCGACGTTGCCGCTGTCATCGCAATTGACGACGACAACTTCGAGGCCGCACATCTGCGCGGTGGCCGGGTTGGTGCCGTGCGCGGACTTCGGGATCAGGCAGATGTCGCGATGCGCATCGCCGCGCGAGGCGTGATAGCGGCGGATGGCGACGAGGCCGGCGTATTCGCCTTGCGCGCCGGAGTTGGGCTGCATGCAGATAGCGGGAAAGCCGGTGACGGCGCGCAGGTACTCGGCAAGGCCCTCAATCATTTCGAGATAGCCCAGGGTCTGGTTGTGCGGTGCGAAAGGATGCATGCGGCCGAACTCGGGCCAGGTGACGGGAATCATCTCGCTGGTGGCGTTGAGCTTCATGGTGCAGGAACCGAGCGAGATCATCGAGTGATCCAGCGCGAGATCCTTGTTCTGCAGCTTCTTGAGATAGCGCAGCATCTCGTGTTCGGTGTGATGGCTGTTGAACACGGGGTGGGCGAGGATGGCGCTGCTGCGTGCCAGCTCGGCAGGGATGCTCGAAGCTGCCACGGCGGCATCCAGCGATTCGATGTCGCTGTCATCGAAGGCGCGCGTCAGCTCACAGACGTTGGCGAGTCGGCCGGCATCGGCGAAGACATTCAGCAGCGCGAGCACATCCTGACGCGAAGTCGTTTCGTCGAAGCTCACGCCGAGCACCGAAGCCGATACCTGACGCAGGTTGTAGCCGGCTGCCACGGCTGCGGCGTTGATGCTTGCAGTCTGCGTGCCAGTGGCGATGTTGAACGAGTCGAAGAACTTATTGTTTCCCGTTGCGCTGGCAAGCTTGAAGCCGGCTTTCTGCAGGCCTGCAGCGAAGATGGATGCGAGGCGGTTGATACGGCCAGCGATGGCCTTGAGGCCAACCGGGCCGTGATACACCGCGTACATGCCAGCCATATTGGCCAGCAGCACTTGCGACGTGCAGATATTGGAGTTGGCCTTCTCGCGGCGGATATGCTGTTCGCGTGTTTGCAACGCCATGCGCAGCGCCGTCTTGCCGCACACGTCTTTCGATACGCCGATGATGCGGCCGGCCATCGAACGTGCGTTGGATTCATGCGTGGCGAAGAAGGCCGCGTGCGGGCCGCCGAAACCCATCGGCACGCCGAAGCGCTGACCGGAGCCAAAGGCGATGTCCGCGCCCATTTCGCCAGGGCTCTTGAGCAGCACCAGCGCCATCAGATCGGTCGCGACAGCGACGGCTGCGCCCTTGGTCTTGGCGCCTGCGATGAGCGAGGAAAGATCGCTGACTTCGCCGCGCACGTTCGGGTATTGCAGCAACACGCCAAACACATCCTGACTGGCCAGCTCGGCCGCTTCGGCAACGATTAATTCATAGCCAAAGTATTCCGCGCGTGTCTTCACGACATCGATGGTCTGCGGGAAGCAGGCGGCGTCGACGAAGAACTTGTTGCTCTTCGATTTCGACATGCGGCGTGCCATAGTCATGGCTTCGGCTGCGGCCGTGGCTTCGTCGAGCAGCGAGGCGTTGGCCAGCTCCAGTCCCGTGAGGTCGATGACCATCTGTTGCCAGTTGAGCAGCGCCTCCAGTCGGCCCTGTGCGATCTCGGCCTGGTAGGGCGTGTAAGCCGTGTACCAGCCGGGATTCTCCATGACGTTGCGCAGGATGACGCCGGGCGTCAGCGTGTCGTAATAGCCCATGCCGATCAGCGAGCGCTTGATGATGTTCTTGCTCGCGATGGCCTTCAGCTCGCCGAGCGCGACGTGCTCGGGCACGGCGTCGGCAATCGGCAGCGGTGCGCTGAGACGGATGGCGGCGGGGACAGTTTGCGCGATGAGGTCGTCAAGGCTTTTTGCGCCAGCGGCGGAAAGCATCTCGGCGATTTCGGCATCGTTCGAACCGATGTGGCGGCCGATAAAGTCGTCGCGCTGCTCAAGGGAAGTCAGGGTCTGGGTCATGGTGAATCCGGTACAAACGTAAATAGGGTGATGTCTTGCGTAGGGTGGGTTAGGCGAAGCCGTAACCCACCGGTCGTAAAATATCCGGGCGCAAGCGCCCGCTGAAAAGCTGAATCGGTGGCTCATTTGCAACTCAGGGCTGCGCTAACCCACCCTACGATTTCTACGATTTCGTGCCGCGCTTGAAACGCACCACGACCCACAGCAGCCAGAACGCAAGCAAGGCGCCGGTGAGCCACTTGCCACGCGTCAGCACGAGCACGATCAAAACCATGCCGCCGGCTACGATGGCGTAGCGTAGCAACTCCTGGAGCGGACTTCGTTCCTTGCGTGACACGACGGTCGTTACGCTGCGTCGATGACAGCTTTGTAAGCGTCCGCCGTCAGCAGCGCATCGATGTCATCCAGGTTTGCTGGCTTGATCTTGAATAACCAGGCGGCATACGCGTCGGTATTCACGCTTTCGGGCGTATCGATGGCATCGGTATTGGCGGCGACGATTTCACCGGCAATCGGCGCGTAGATATCGGACGCGGCCTTGACCGACTCCACCACGGCAACTTCTTCCCTGGCCGCTACTTCGCGGCCCGCTTCAGGCAGTTCGAGAAAGACGATATCGCCGAGCGCATTTTGCGCGTGATCGGTGATGCCGATGGTGACGGTGCCGTCCGGTTCCTTGCGGACCCATTCGTGGGATTCGGTGTAACGCAGATTGGCTGGAACGCTCATGTCGAGACTCCTTGAAGGATTGAATTCAAAAACAGAAAAATGAAAGCCAGTTTCAGACCAGAACCTTGCCGTGACGCACGAAAGGCGTTTTCACCACGCGTGCCTTGAGCTGCTTGCCGCGAATATCAACATGCACGACGTCACCAATCGAGACGCTGGCAGGCACGCGCGCAAAGGCAATCGAAGCATTCATGCTCGGCGCAAAGCTGCCGCTGGTGGTCTCGCCAAAGCCGCCCTCGTCGGTGAACACTTGCATATGGCTGCGCAGCACGCCGCGATCTTCGAGCACGATGCCAACCAGCGCGCGCGCTGGTGGGGCTGCTTCCAGTGCAGCACGGCCGACGAAATCACGACCTTCGTTGAAATCCACCGTCCAGGCCAGACCGGATTCGAGCGGCCCGACGTTGTCGTCCATGTCCTGACCGTAGAGATTCATGCCGGCTTCGAGACGCAGTGTGTCGCGCGCGCCCAGCCCGGCAGGTTTCACGCCGGCAGCGGCAAGCGCATTCCAGATTTCGACGACGCGTGGTGTCGGCACGATCAGCTCGAAGCCGTCTTCGCCGGTGTAGCCGGTGCGGCATAACGTAATGTCGTTGAACTGGACTGCCTGAAAATATTTCAGCGGCTCGGAGACGGCTTGTGAGCCGGGCAGGGCGGCCCAGACTTTGGTGCGTGCTTGCGGGCCTTGCACGGCAATCATCGCGAAATCGCGGCGCGCGGTGATGGTGACGTTGCCACCGCCAGGCATCGCGGCGGCCTGTTTGCGCATCCAGGCGATGTCCTTGTCGGCGGTGCTCGCATTGACGACGATGCGATAGAACGGTGGCAACTGAGCCGGCGAGAAGAAGTAGGTAATGAGGTCGTCAACTACACCGCCGCGCTCGTTGAGCATGCACGAATACAGCGCACGCCCCGGCTCTTTCAGCTTGTCGATATTGTTGGCGAGCAGCCGGCGCAGGAAGTCCTGCGCGCCCGCGCCTTCGACGTCGACAGGCAGCATGTGCGAGACGTCGAACATGCCGGCGTCGGCGCGCACGAGCTTGTGCTCTTCGAGTTGCGAGCCGTAGTGAATCGGCATATCCCAGCCGGCGAAGTCGACGAGCTTGGCGCCGGCGGCGACGTGGGTGGCGTAGAGCGGGGTCTGCTTGGACAAGGACAGTTCTCCATCTTGAAATGAAAAAGGGCCAGGCGTCACGAATGCTTCTTCCGTGTACCGCATGGCCCCCATCTGTCCTTGATACCTGAGAGATTTGGAAGCTTGGCTTCCAGTGCCCCTTCGGTGGATGCTCGCCCATTGCTGGTGGCATCGCTCTCCAGATTTTGCTTTCCTTGTCCGGTCCTTTATACCTGAGCGTTCCCGGGGGGGTTGCGCCTTCGGCGGCCCGGCAAGCTGGTAAAAACCGGCTGCGAGCACTCTCCCAAACAGACGGCGACTGTACCGGAAGCGAAGGGCGCGAAGCAAGCGTTTGCTATGATGCTTGTCTGCCACCTGGATTTCGCGCCCGTGCTGGCGCCTTACTCGTCTGATCTCGACCATGTTCGCACCACAGAACGCCGATCTTCATTGCCACTCCACCGTTTCTGACGGCTTGCTCAGCCCGACGGCGCTCGTCGAGCGTGCGCATGCCAACGGTGTCGATTTGCTGGCGCTGACGGATCACGACGAACTCGGCGGTCTCGCTGAAGCGCGTCTGGCTGCAGAGGCCCGTGGCATGCGCTTTGTGAACGGGGTAGAGGTCTCGGTTTCGTATTGCGACCAGACCGTGCACATCGTTGGCCTTGGGATCGACGCCGGTTCGACTGTGCTGCGGGATGGCCTCGACAGTGTGCGCGGTGGCCGCGGCGGGCGAGCCAAGCGTATCGGCATGGAGCTGGCGAAGATCGGAATCAAGGATGCCTTCGAAGGCGCAGCGAAATATGCCGACAACCCGGAGCTGATCAGTCGTGCCCACTTTGCGCGCTACCTGGTCGGGATCGGCATCGCACGCGATACCTCTGCGGTCTTCGATCACTACCTGGTGCGCGGCAAGCCCGGTTTTGTCGATCACGAATGGGCGACATTGGCCGATGCGCTGGAATGGATTCATGCAGCCGGGGGCATCGCAGTCATTGCACACCCGGGCCGCTACCGTATTTCGAATGCGGAGATGAAAGCGCTGTTCGAGGAATTCACCGATCTGAAAGGCGAGGGCGTTGAGGTCGTCACCAGCGCTCACACGCCACAGATGCGCAACCAGTTCGCCACCATGGCACGTCGCTACAAGCTGCTGGCGTCGCGTGCTTCAGACTTTCATGGCCCGGGCGAGAGCCATGTCGATATCGGTTGCGCCGAAGCCCTGCCGCCAGATCTTGAGCCAGTGTGGACTCGGCTGGTTTGACACGGCTTGTTGCTCGTCAGACCCCAAACCATTTGAAATGAATGCCATTGCCCGGCATGCGCTGCACGCCGGAACGAAATTTGCCCCGTAATCTTCATGTCCCAGTTTTTTGAAATTCACCCCGAACAACCTCAGCTGCGTCTCATCCGACAGGCTGCCAGCATCCTGCGCGACGGTGGTCTGATTGCCGTACCGACCGACGCGGCGTATTCGCTCGTCGGCCATGTCGGAGACGCTAAAGTGCTCGAACGCATCCGGCGAATTCGCGGTGTGGATGAGCGCCATCACTTCACGCTGATGTGTTGTGACCTGTCGCAAATTGCCACGTATGCGCGTGTCGATAACGCGCAATTCCGTTTGCTCAAAGCTGCCACGCCCGGCGCTTACACCTTCATTCTCGAAGGGACGAAGGAGCTGCCGCGCCGGGTGCTGCATCCCAAGCGCAAGACTATTGGCTTGCGTGTGCCTGACCATGCCGTGATGCTGGCATTGCTGGAGGAGCTTGGTGAGCCACTGGTTTCTTCGACGCTGCTCTTGCCCGACGAAGATATGCCGCTGGTGAGCGTCGACGAGATTCGCGAACGCTTGAATCGCGAGCTGGAGCTGATCATCGAAGCCGGACCCTGCGGCGCGGACCTGACGACCGTTGTTGATCTGACGGGAGGAGCACCGGAACTGGTGCGCGCAGGTAAGGGCGAACTCCGTCGCCTGGGCTTGTGAAGCTGCATTCAGACCGACCCACAGCGCATTCAAGCTAAACTCGTCCTTCATGCCCCAAATCATTCTCGACATAGCGCTGTGGGCGCTGCCGGTCATTCTGGCCATCACCTTGCACGAGGCGGCGCATGGTTACGTCGCGCGCATGTTCGGCGATCCCACTGCCTACGAGCAAGGGCGCATCACGCTCAATCCGCTAAAGCACATCGATCCGGTGGGCACGCTGCTATTGCCAGGGATAATCGTCGTCATGAACGCTGTCGCGGGTGCGCATCTTCCCGTGTTTGGCTGGGCAAAACCGGTGCCGGTGAATTTCGGCCGTTTGCGCCGCCCCAAGCAGGACATGTTCTGGGTGGCTGCAGCGGGGCCTGCCAGCAATTTCATCCAGGCCGTACTCTGGATGCTGGTGGCGTCGCTGTTCGTGTCGAGGCCGGTCGAAGGGGCCGGTGAGGCTGTGCTGGCAGTGTTGTGTGCCCGCGGCCTTGCGGCGAATCTGGTGCTCATGCTGATCAACCTGATCCCGATTCCACCGCTGGATGGCGGCCGTATCATGGTCAGCCTCCTGCCGGGGCGTGCCGCCTGGCAGCTGTCCCGCGTCGAGCCTTATGGCTTCTTCATCCTCATCGCCCTGTTGTATTCTGACGTGCTGAACAAGCCGCTGCAGATGGCAATGGAAGGCGTGGCACAGCTTATTTTCCTGATCACCGGCGCTCCGGCGGCCTGACGATTTCAATCCGAGGTTTACTCCAAACATGTACGCAGATCGAGTCCTCTCCGGCATGCGCCCTACCGGGCGCCTGCATATCGGCCACTATCACGGCGCACTCAAGAACTGGGTCAGGCTGCAGAACGAAATGCCCTGCCTGTTCTTCGTCGCCGACTGGCACGCGCTGACGACCGCGTATGACTCGGTTTCGATCATCGAGGAAAGCGTCTGGGACATGGTCATCGACTGGCTCGCTGCGGGCATCGATCCGAACCAGTCCACCATCTTCATCCAGTCGCGTGTGCCCGAACATGCCGAGCTGCACTTGTTGCTATCGATGATGTGTCCGCTCGGCTGGCTCGAGCGCGTGCCGACGTACAAAGACCAGCAGGAAAAGCTCAGCGAGAAGGATCTTTCGACCTACGGTTTTCTCGGCTACCCACTGCTGCAGAGCGCCGACATCCTGCTGTATCGCTCGACGCATGTGCCGGTCGGTGAAGACCAGGTGCCGCACATCGAACTCACGCGCGAAGTGGCACGCCGCTTCAACCATCTGTATGGCCGTGAGCCGGGCTTCGAAGACAAGGCGCGCGAAGCCGTGAAGAAGCTTGGCGGCAAACGCGCCAAGCTTTACGAGCAACTGCGCACGCGCTTCCAGCAAGAAGGCGACAAGGACGCACTGGATCAGGGCAAGGCGCTGCTGGACGATTCGCAAAGCCTTTCCATGGGCGATCGCGAGCGCCTCTTCGGCTACCTGGAAGGCAGCGGCAAGATGATTCTGGTCGAGCCGCATGCAAAGCTGACCGAGGCCTCACGCGTCGTCGGTCTCGATGGTCAGAAAATGTCGAAGTCATACAACAACACCATCTTCATGCGCGACGATCCAGAGGTCGTCAGCAAGAAGGTGCGCACCATGCCGACCGATCCGGCGCGCGTGCGCCGCACCGATCCGGGCGAGCCGGAGCGTTGCCCGGTGTGGCAGTTCCACCAGGTCTATTCCGACGACACCACACGCGAGTGGGTACAGCAAGGCTGTCGCACTGCGGGCATCGGCTGCCTCGAATGCAAGCAGCCTGTGATCGATGCCATTGTCAAGGAACAGGAGCCTTTCCACGAGCGCGCCCAGCAATACCTCGACGATCCGGCGCTGGTGCGTAGCGTGCTTGCCGATGGTTGCGAGCGCGCGCGCAAGCTGGCCCAGGAGACAATGCGCGACGTGCGCGACGCCATGGGTTTGTCATACAGTTAACGCATTGATAACTACGGCATGAACGACAGCGCCGCTCCCGCAACGCTAGCCCTGGACCTTCGCTTCCACGCGAAGATTTACGGCGAGCCGCTGCTCGACATGCCGACGGACTTGTACATTCCGCCGGATGCGCTGGAAATTTTTCTCGATACGTTCGAAGGGCCGCTCGATCTTCTGCTTTATCTGATTCGCCGCGCCAATGTGAATATCCTCGATATTCCGATGGCACCGCTGACCTTGCAGTACCTGGCGTATATCGACGCCATGCGTGCGACAAACCTGGAGCTGGCGGGTGACTATCTGCTGATGGCGGCAATGCTGCTCGATATCAAATCGCGCATGCTGCTGCCCAAGCCGCCAAGCGAGAGGCCTGAAGACAGCGAAGCCGACCCGCGCGCAGAACTGGTCCGCCGCCTCGTCGAATACGAACGCATCAAGCGCGCTGCGCAGACGCTGGATCGCATGCCGCGTGTCGAACGCGACTACGAATGGGCCGCAGTGCACATTGCCGAAGCGGTGATAGAGCGCCTGGCTGAGGTGAGCCTGGACGATTTGCAAAACGCCTGGCTGACCCTGCTGCAACGTGCGCGTCATAACCGCCACCATCACGTCCAGCGCGAGGAGTTATCGGTGCGCGAGTACATGACACAGATATTGCGGCGCTTGCAGGGTGGCGAATATGCCGAGTTCACAAGCCTGTTCGATCTCACGCACGGCGTGGCGAGCCTGATCGTGGGCTTTCTCGCGGTGCTGGAGCTGGTCAAGGAACGCCTCGTGCAGCTCACGCAGAACGCGCCGATGGAAATGATTTACGTACGACTACCGAACAATGAGCCAGAACCCCTTTCCGCCTGAGAGCGAAGCCGAAGACGTTCCCTCTCCCGTCAGCGGGAGAGGGTGGCCCGCAGGGTCGGGAGAGGGCGCCGTTGATGCGGATTCCCTCTCCTCCAGCCCCTCCCCCACGGGCGAGAGAGGGGATTTGTCCGCTGCGGATATCGACGTCGCCCACGCTAGACAAGTCCTCGAAGCAGCACTTCTCTCCGCCACCGAACCGATGCAAAGCACCGAGCTGCGCCGCATGTTCGAGCCCGATCTCGGTGCCGAACTGGTCGGGCGTCTGCTCGCTGATATCCAGCAGGAATGGCAGGGCAAGGCAGTAGAGTTGATGCGCCTGGCGTCCGGCTGGCGCTTCCAGACGCGGGCTGTACTGCAGCCCTATCTCGACCGTTTGCGGCAGACGCGGGCGCCTCGCTACTCGCGCGCAGTGCTGGAAACATTGGCGATCATCGTGTATCGTCAGCCCGTCACGCGCGGAGACATTGAAGAAATTCGCGGCGTGGCCGTTTCGGCAAACATTATCAATTTGCTGGAAACGCGCGGTTGGATCGACACCATTGGTCACCGCGACACGCCGGGACGCCCGGCCCTCTTCGCTACTACCCGCAAGTTTCTTGATGATCTCGGCCTTCGCAGCCTGACTGAGCTGCCGCCTTTATCGTCCCTATCCGACATCGAAGGAGTACTCGATCTTGTCGATACCGCCGAAAGCGCGTCGCCGTCCGACGCGCCCTAGTACCAATACTGCCAACTCAGCCAATAGAGCTGAAAATGGCGCCCCGCGCAGGCGCCCGAGCACCCCCCGCTCGACCCTGCCGCCTGCCGGTGTTTACGGTTCCCCGGCTGAGCCTGATTTCGATTCAGGCGACGTAATCGACGATGACGATAGCCAGATCGCCTTTCTGGGGCGCAAGGGCGACAACCTGCACGCCAATGCCAAACCGGAAGGCGCAGGGCCGCGCGGCCGCGGTGGTCCGCGTACGGGTTTCGGTCCGCGCGGTGGCGGTGAGCGTGGCGTCAAGGCAACGGGCGAAGTTGTCGATGATGGCGAACGCATTCAGAAAGTACTTGCCGCAGCGGGCTATGCCTCGCGCCGCGAAGTGGAAGAGTGGATTACCGCCGGACGTGTCAGCGTCAATGGCCTGCCGACATTCCTCGGCCAGAAGATTTCCCAGGGCGACCGTGTCAAGGTCAATGGCAAGCTGGTCAACGTGCGCTTTGCCGAGCGGCCGCCACGTGTCCTGATCTATCACAAGCCGGATGGTGAAATCGTCTCGCGCGACGATCCCGAAGGCCGCCCCAGCGTTTTCGATCGCCTGCCGAAGATTCGCCGTGGACGCTGGATCGCAATCGGACGCCTCGATTTCAATACCAGTGGCTTGTTGCTGTTCACCGATGATGGTGATCTGGCCAACCGCCTGACGCACCCACGCTACAACCTCGAACGCGAATATGCTGTGCGCATTGTTGGTCTTCTTGACGAAGCTCAGGTCAAGCAGCTCAAGGAAGGCGTCGAGCTGGAAGATGGCCCCGCGCGTTTCAACATGGTGCGTGACGAAGGTGGCGAGGGCTCGAATCACTGGTATCGCGTTTCGATCTCGGAAGGACGTAACCGCGAAGTGCGCCGCATGTTTGAAGCCCTTGGGCTGACTGTAAGTCGCCTGATGCGTGTGCGCTACGGCCCGGTGGAATTGCCGAGTCGCCTCAAGCGCGGCATGTTCGAAGATATGGCGCCGGAATTGGTCAAGTCGCTGGCTGGCAAGCAGCCGACCGCGCGTCCGGGCGACGGCGAAACCCGCCGTACCCGCAATCGGCGCGGTCCGAAAGGGCCGGGGGCACCCAATGGAGCCGGCAACGGGCAGCAGAAGCGCCGTAATCCGGCCGCTGAGGCTTCTGCCGATGGCACAGGTGGGGAAGCTGTTTTTACCCCCGACGGTGCGGCGCCAGGTGGCAATGCGGGGGTCGGTCGTGGCGGCGAGAATCGTCGTCCGCGTGGCGGGCGCAGCCGCAAGCCGAAGCCGAAAGTCGTCGTCGCTGCCTGAATTCGTATCGTCGCCCCGGGTGCATGCGGGGCGACAGTACAAGCAATAGACATTACGCTGCATGGATGTACGGCGGCGGGCCGACATGCTAGAATTGACGGGTTAATGCGTCGTGTGACTTTCGCGAATCCTCCGGGATCGCGAAAATGACAGCGGCGATCTTCCGGACTTGTTGCATCGGATGGGCGTTTCGCCCATTTTTTATTTGTGGCGAGTGATTGTGATGGTGGCGTGGCCAGGTTCGATTTGAAGGGCTGGTGGTCAGGGCGCCAAATTTGTTGGAACAGTACTGCGGATGGATATCGTAAGCGTCATTGAGCAGGCCGTAAGCGGGCTGGGTTTTGAGTTGGTGGATCTGGAGCGCTCGCCCAAAGCGAGATTGCTGCGAATCTTCATCGATATCGAGCGCGGCATTACCGTCGAGGACTGCGCCACAGTGAGCAACCACCTGGTGCGTGTTTTCGAGGTCGAAGGCATCGACTATGATCGATTAGAGGTTTCCTCTCCAGGACTGGAAAGGCCACTTCGCAAAGCCATCGATTTCGAGCGATTCGCAGGCCAGGATGTGCAGATTCGTATCCGTCTGCCGATCAACAATCAGCGTAATTTCGCCGGCCAGTTACTGGGCCTGCGCGACGGCAAGATTGTGGTTCGGACCGAGAAGGGTGAACAGCTGCTTGAACTCGACGATGTCGAAAAAGCACGTCTGGTACCCAAGTTTTGATTCAGGGTTTGTTCATGTTTGAACAGGCTGAAATATTCGCTTTCGAGGGAGTTAAGCAATGAGCCGCGAAGTCTTGCTGCTTGTCGACGCGCTGTCGCGTGAAAAGAACGTGGCCAAGGAAACAGTTTTCCTGGCCATGGAAATGGCCTTGGCCGCCGCGACCAAGAAGCGTGTCAACGATGAGGCCGATGTGCGTGTATCCATCGACCGCGAAACAGGCGTCTACGAATCCTTCCGTCGCTGGGTGGTGATGATCGATGCCGAAGTCCAGAACGACGAAGCCGAGATGGGCATCATCGATGCACGTGAGGACTATCCGGACATCGCAGTTGGCGATTACGTTGAAGAGCCGCTCGAGCCCATCGACTTTGGTCGCATCGGCGCACAGGCGGCCAAGCAGGTCATCCTGCAGAAGATCCGTGACGCTGAGCGCGAACAGATCCTCAACGACTTCCTGGAACGTGGCGAACATCTCGTTACCGGTTCGGTGAAGCGCATGGAGCGTGGCAATGCCATCGTCGAGGCAGGCCGTCTCGAAGCTGTGCTGCCGCGCGACCAGCAGATTCCGAAAGAAAACCTGCGCGTTGGCGACCGGGTGCGGGCTTATCTGCTACGCATAGATCGCAATGCTCGTGGCCCGCAGCTGGTGCTGTCACGTAGCGCGCCTGATTTCATCTCGCAGCTCTTCGAACTGGAAGTGCCGGAGATTGAAGATGGCCTGCTGGAGATCAAGGCTGCGGCGCGTGATCCCGGCCTGCGTGCCAAGATCGCCGTGAAGTCGAATGACCCGCGCATCGATCCGATTGGCACCTGTGTTGGTCTGCGCGGTTCGCGCGTCACCGCTGTGCGTAACGAGCTTGGTGGCGAGAACGTCGACATCGTTTTGTGGTCGGCCGATTCGGCACAGTTCGTCATCAGCGCTCTGGCACCCGCCGAAGTCAGTTCCATCGTGGTTGATGAAGAAACGCACACCATGGACGTGGTGGTCGATGAAGGCAACCTCGCCATGGCCATCGGTCGTGGTGGTCAGAACGTAAAACTGGCCTCGGAGCTCACCGGTTGGAACATCAATCTGATGACCGAAACTGCAGCTGCCGAGCGTAGCGAAGCGGAGCAGGGTCGCCTGCGTCAGATCTTCTGCGCGAAGCTCGATGTCGATGAAGAAGTTGCTGACATCCTGATTGAAGAAGGTTTTTCTTCACTGGAAGAAATTGCCTACGTGCCCATTTCCGAAATGCTTGAAATCGAAGCATTTGACGAAGATACGGTCAATGAGCTGCGCCAGCGGGCGCGGAATGTGCTGCTGACCGAAGCCATCGTCAACGAAGAGCAGCTCGAAGGCGTTGCAGAGGACTTGTTGAGCCTCGAAGGCATGGATAAGCCGCTTGCTGCAAAGCTCGCCACGCACGGCGTGAAAACGCGTGACGATCTGGCGGACCTGGCGGTTGACGAGCTGACCGAAATAACGGAGCTCGACGAATCGAGTGCGAAGGATCTGATCACCAAGGCGCGCGCGCATTGGTTTGAGCAAGCGGGGGAGTAAGAACAGATGGCAGAAATGAGCGTGGCGGATTTCGCCACGGAACTGAAGATGCCGGCTTCTGCGCTGCTTGAACAGCTACAGAAGGCTGGCGTTACGAAGTCGACGCTGGACGACGGTGTTAGCGAGCATGACAAGACACGTCTGCTCGACTACCTGCGTCGTTCGCACGGCGATATCGCACCCAAGTCCAAGATCACGCTGACGCGCAAGCAGACCAGTGAGATCAAGGCGACGGACGCGACGGGTAAGGCACGCACCGTTCAGGTCGAAGTCCGCAAGAAGCGGGTATTCGTCAAGCGCGATGGTGCGGACGCAACCGTCGAAGGCGCCGTGGCGGAGCCTGAAGAAGATATCGTTGCCACCGTGCCGGAAGCTGAACCGATTGTTGTGCTGGTCGTTGAACCCATAGCGGAAGTCGTTGTGGCACCGGAGCCTGAACCCGAGCCAGAGGTCGTTCCTGCCGTTGAAGCCGTTACGGAAGCCGACCTGGTTGATGTGCAGGCAGAGGCTGAAGAGCCTTCGGAGTCGTCAGCCGCTGCGCCACTGACGGCGCGCCAGCGTGCTGACCGTAGCCATGCCGAGCTGATGGCGCGGCAAGCGGCTGAAGTCAAGGTAAAGCAAACGCGTGAAACAGCTCGCAAAGCTGCTGAAGAAGCGCGCAAAGTCGAAGAAGAGCGATTTAAGGTCGAACAGGAAAAAGCGCGTGTTGCGGCAGCAGCTGCAGCGGCGGCTGTCAAGCCGGAAGGCAAGGTTGGCACGCTGCACAAGCCAGCCAAGACCGACGAAAAGCCGAAAAAGGCTCAGGCACCGGATCGCAACGCCAAGCAACAGCCCGAGGACAACAAGCGCCGCACGATCAAGACGCGTGGCGACACCAATGCGGGTGCCGGCTGGCGTGGTGGTCCGCGTGGCGGTAGCCGTCATGGCAAGCAGTCACAGGAACAGACAAACTTCCAGGCACCGACCGAAGCCATCGTACGTGAAGTGCACGTGCCGGAAACCATTTCGGTTTCCGACCTTGCACACAAGATGTCCGTCAAGGCGGCCGAGCTGATCAAGAAGATGATGATGATGGGTCAGATGGTGACCATCAATCAGGTGCTGGACCAGGAAACCGCGATGATTCTTGTCGAGGAACTGGGCCATACAGCCATTCCGGCCAAGCTGGACGATCCGGAAGCTTTCCTCGACGAGGGCGACGAACACAAGGATGTCGTGCTGACGCCGCGTGCCCCGGTGGTGACGGTCATGGGTCACGTCGATCACGGCAAGACTTCGCTGCTCGACTACATCCGTCGCGCCAAGGTTGCTGCGGGCGAAGCGGGCGGTATCACGCAACACATCGGTGCTTACCACGTCGAAACCAGTCGCGGCATGATCTCCTTCCTCGACACGCCGGGTCACGAGGCCTTTACGGCCATGCGTGCGCGGGGTGCCAAGGCGACTGACATCGTGATTCTAGTGGTTGCTGCCGATGACGGCGTCATGCCGCAGACGAAGGAAGCGATTCACCATGCGAAGGCTGCTGGTGTGCCCATCGTTGTGGCGATCAACAAGATAGACAAGCCTGATTCGAATCCGGAACGCGTGAAGCAGGAATTGGTTGCGGAAGGCGTGATCCCGGAAGAATACGGTGGCGACGCCATGTTCATGCCGGTGTCAGCCAAGACGGGCGCGGGTATTGACGAATTGCTCGAGGCCATCCTGCTGCAGGCTGAAGTGCTGCAATTGACCGCTGCGAAAGATGCGCCTGCCAAGGGCCTCATCATCGAAGCACGTCTCGACAAGGGCCGTGGCCCGGTGGCGACGATGCTGGTGCAGAGCGGCACGCTCAAGCGCGGCGACGTAATACTTGCTGGCGCGACCTTCGGCCGCATCAGGGCCATGCTCGATGAAAATGGCAAGTCCATTGCCGAAGCAGGCCCATCCATTCCGGTCGAGATTCTAGGCCTGTCGGATGTGCCGGGCGCCGGTGACGAAGTCATGGGCATTGCCGATGAGCGCCGCGCACGTGAAATTGCACTGTTCCGCCAAGGCAAGTTCCGCGATGTGAAGCTGGCAAAGCAACAGGCCGCAAAGCTCGAATCGATCATGGACCAGATGAAGGAAGGCGAAGTCAAATCGCTGGCCCTCATCGTCAAGGCCGATGTGCAAGGCTCGCAGGAAGCATTGGTGCAATCCTTGTCCAAGCTGTCCAACGAAGAAGTGCGCGTCAAGGTCATTCACGGTGCCGTGGGTGCAATCTCCGAGTCCGATGTCAATCTGGCGCAGGCTTCGGGCGCGGTCATCATCGGCTTCAACACCCGTGCCGATGCTAATGCACGCAAATTGGCTGAATCCTTCGGTGTGGATATCCGTTCCTACAGCATCATTTATGACGCCGTGGATGAAGTGAAGGCTGCGCTGTCGGGCATGCTCTCGCCGGAGAAACGCGAAGAGGTTATCGGCATGGTCGAAGTGCGCCAGGTCTTCCACGTATCGAAGGTTGGTACGATTGCCGGTTGCTATGTGCTCGAAGGCCTGGTCAAGCGGACCTCTCTGGTACGTGTGCTGCGTGACAATATTGTCATTCACACCGGCGAACTGGATTCGCTCAAACGCTTCAAGGACGATGCCAAAGAAGTGCGTAGCAATTTTGAATGCGGCTTGTCGCTCAAGAATTTCAATGACATCGTCGAAGGCGATAAGCTGGAAATTTTCGAGATTCAGGAAGTCGCACGTACGCTCTAACACGTGCTTGTCTGCACGGACAACAACGGGCCTTGACGGGCCCGTTGTTGTTTGTAGTTGAAACAGAAAAGGGCTGAACATGCCAAAAGACTATTCAAGAAGTTCGCGCGTTGTCGAACAGATCAAGCGTGAGCTTGCCGAGCTGATTCGTCTCGAAGTGAAGGATCCGCGCGTCGGCTTCATCACGATTACCGATGTTGAAATCACCGCCGACTATGCTCATGCCAAAGTGTTTTTCTCCTCACTCAAAGGGCAAGATGGTGTCGAGGAAATCCAGGAAGGCTTGCGTCGCGCCAGCAGTTTCCTGCGTCGCGAACTTGGCCGTCGCGTGCGCATTCACACGACTCCGGAGTTGCATTTTGTCTATGACAATTCAATAGAAGAAGGCGCACGTCTGTCGACCTTGATCGACAAGGCGATGGCCGATACGTCCCCGGAGGATGATGGGGAAGCCGCTGACTGATTCGCGAAAGACGGACCGATGAACCAGGCAGCTCCGCGCAAGAAATGGCGCGTCATTGATGGCGTGCTGATCCTCGACAAGCCGAGCGGCATGACATCGAATGCCGCCTTGCAGGCCGCACGGCGATTGCATTCCGCCGCCAAGGCCGGTCATACAGGCACCCTCGATCCGATGGCAACGGGTTTGTTGCCCGTGTTGTTCGGCGAAGCGACAAAGTTTTCCCACATGTTGCTGGACGCCGACAAGACCTATCGCGCAAGGCTGCGTCTCGGTATCAATACCAGCACGGCTGATGCGGAGGGTGAAATTGTGCGCGAACGCGCGGTGACTTCTTCAGAGGCCGAAGTGCTTGCTGCCTGTGCGCAGTTTCTCGGCGAGATCGAGCAGGTGCCACCGATGTACTCCGCGCTCAAGCATCAGGGGCGCGCTTTGTACGACTACGCACGGCAAGGTATCGAGATCGCGCGCGAGGCGCGCAAGGTCACGATCTACGAGCTTGAAGTGGAGCGTATCGAGCTGCCGATGGTCGAACTTTGTGTACGTTGCAGCAAGGGCACCTATATACGGACCTTAGCCGAAGACATCGGCGAAGTATTGGGGTGTGGCGCGCACCTGACAGCTTTACGCCGTCTGGCGACGGGCCCGCTCAGCCTCGAATCGGCCGTGACACTGGAGTCGCTGGCAGAGCTGGAAGAGGCCGCACGTGTTGCCCGGCTCTTGCCGCCAGACAGCCTGCTGGCCCATCTGCCACGACTTACGCTGACGGACGCGCTCGAAGAACGTTTTTCCCATGGCAATGCAGTCTCATGCGCCGACCTTGCTGCTCCTCGAGGCGAGGTCCGGGTGTACGGCGCTACGTCATTCATGGGTCTGGGGTCGGTTGATGATGAAGGTATGTTGCGTGCAATCAGACTGGTATCAACGCTACAGCTATCTGGCGATACGAACGCCTGATCTCATCAGCAGGCAAGACTGAGGTGATCAGCCACGCTGGAGAGCAACACCAGTAATAAATCTTTGACAATAAAAAGCCCCGCATTGCGGGGCTTTTTATTTGGCTTGAGCCAACGTTCAGACGCGTGACAGTTACGAACGGGTCTCTACTTGTTGCAGCGGTTCATCCTGTGCAGGCACTACCGCCGGGCGCGTACGCTGACGGCGTGCAGGCGCAGATTGCTCGCGTTCTTGCTGAACAGGTGTGGCGACGGCTGCGCCGGGCGCGGTCTCGACCATTTCGAGACTGCTGTCCGCCAGGATGGCCGAGAGATCGATCGGCGCGCGTGCCACGGGTGGTGCAACTTGTGGGGCAGCGACGATCTCATCCTTCCTGGCTTCGGGCTGGATTGTTTCGTGCTGGACTGGAGGTGCGACACGCTCAAGCTCTTCGGCCATGACCGGAGCATTTTCCGCAGCAGCGGGTGCCGCCTCAATCACCGGAAGCTCAACGGCGGGCACCGCCGTTTCCGCAACAGGAGCCGACACGGCGGGTGCCAATATGACAGGTTCCGCAGCAGCAAAGCCGAGTTCCTGTTGCATGGCTGGAGCCGGAGCCGCGTTACTTTCGTCCGGACCGGTGGCAGGCATGCCTTCGTTCTCGGCGCTCAGTATGCTGTCCGCATTGTCTGTGCCATTGCCATTGATGGATGCGCCTTGATCGCCCTCACCGCGGCCACGACCGCCACGGCCGCGACGATTGCGACGACGACTGCCGTCGCGTTCGCCGTTGGCTGCCGTGCTGCCTTCTGCGCCCGGCGTATTGCTCGAGGCCTGCTCATCTTCAGTCGCGGCAACAACCGGCAGCGCCTCGCGTGGTTCACGCGGCTCCCTCGGTTCACGAGGCGGACGTTCGCGACGCGGTTTGTTCTGCGTGGCTGGTTGGGCTTCGTTCAGTTCGGTTGCCGGAGCCGCGTCGGTGCGGCTCTTCGCCTTGTCGCCAGATTGGCGTTGCCCATCCTGACGGCCACTGCGTTCCTTGCGATCTTCACGCGGCTGGCGCTCTTCACGCGGTGCACGTTCCTCGCCACGTGGTTTGCGGTCTTCGCGGGGTTTTTGACCGTCGCGTGGCTTGCGTTCGCCGTCGCGGCGACGCGATGCATCGCGTCGTGCATTGTCGCTCGCCGGCTTGGCGGGTGCGGCCGGAGCAGGCGTCGTCTCTTCGCTGCCATTCAACCAGGCAACAAAGCGCGCGAACAGTCCCTTTGCTGGCTTGGATACTTCCATCGGTGCTGCCGTGGAGCGCGCTTCCACGATCGGTGCAGCCTGACCTGTGGTGATGCTCTTGATGGCAGCTTCCTGGCGGCCGGCCTTTGCCTCAAGGTTAGCCGATGGCGGTGTGTAGCTCGGTTCGGTGGGGGCTGCTGCCATGCGATAGCTTGGCAGGGTGACCTCTTCCAGGTTCAACTGGTCGTGACGCAGACGCACGATTTCGTGCTGTGGCGTTTCCAGATGACGATTGGGAATGATCAGCAGATTGACCTTGTGGCGTAGCTCGATCTTGGCGATGTCATCGCGCTTTTCGTTGAGCAGGAAGGTGGCGACGTCGACCGGTACTTGCGTGTGCAATGCGCCGGTGTTTTCCTTCATCGACTCTTCTTCGAGAATGCGCAGGATATGCAGTGCTGCCGATTCGGTCGAGCGGATATGCCCCGTGCCAGTACAGCGTGGGCAGGTGATATAGCTCGTCTCCGCCAGCGCCGGACGCAGGCGTTGGCGCGATAGTTCGAGCAGGCCGAAACGGCTGATCTTGCCAGTCTGCACGCGCGCGCGGTCGAAGCGTAGCGCGTCACGCAAACGGTTCTCGACTTCGCGCTGATTGCGCGGATTGTCCATGTCGATGAAGTCGATGACGATCAGGCCACCCAAGTCGCGCAGGCGCAACTGGCGGGCGATTTCATCGGCCGCTTCGCTATTGGTGCGCAGCGCGGTTTCCTCGATATCGCTGCCCTTGGTGGCGCGGCCCGAGTTCACGTCCACCGATACGAGTGCTTCGGTGTGGTCGATGACGATGGCACCGCCGGAAGGCAGTGTCACCTGGCGCGAATATGCCGATTCAATTTGATGTTCGATCTGGAAGCGCGAGAACAGCGGCACGTCGTCGCGGTAACGCTTCACGCGATGGACATTGGCCGGCATCACGTGCGCCATGAACTGGCGCGCCTGTTCGTAGATTTCGTCGGTGTCGATGAGGATTTCGCCGATATCGGGCTGGAAGTAATCGCGGATAGCGCGAATCACCAGGCTGCCTTCCTGGTAGATCAGGAAAGCGCCCGATTGCGACTTGGCAGCGCCGTCGATGGCGGTCCACAGTTGCATGAGGTAATTCAGATCCCACTGCAGCTCTTCGGCAGCGTGGCCGATGGCGGCGGTGCGTGCGATCAGGCTCATGCCGTTCGGCACTTCGAGCGAGTCCATGGCTTCGCGCAGCTCGGCGCGGTCGTCACCTTCGATGCGGCGCGATACGCCACCACCACGCGGATTGTTCGGCATCAGGACCAGGTAACGTCCTGCCAGCGAAACGAACGTGGTCAGGGCAGCGCCCTTGTTGCCGCGCTCTTCTTTTTCCACCTGGATGATGATTTCCTGGCCTTCGCGCAGGGCTTCCTTGATCGTCGCGGTCGAGGCGTTAACGCCTTCGCGGAAGAAGGAGCGGGATACTTCCTTGAATGGCAGGAAGCCGTGGCGCTCTGCGCCGTAATCGACAAAGGCGGCTTCGAGGCTGGGCTCGATGCGGGTGATGATGCCCTTGTAGATATTGCTCTTGCGTTGTTCCTTGGCGGCCGACTCGATGTCGAGGTCGATCAGTTTCTGACCATCGACAATTGCGACGCGCAGTTCTTCGGCCTGCGTCGCGTTGAAAAGCATGCGTTTCATTTTGGTTCTCCCGCGCGCGAGCGGGCAGAACAACACACCGACCGCGACCTTTCAGGTAGCGGCCTGATTACTCAGAATGTCAGAAACTTTGTGTTCGTCATTATCTGGTGCAATCGGGTGAATCGGTTTGTTCTCTAACTACGCTCAGGACGTTGCGGCTGTGCCAGCGGTATCCGGAGCGTTTTGTGTATTCTGCGACGCGCGCTCGTTATGGTGTTTCTATTCAATCAATCACGTGAACTCACGTGGTTTGGCATGGTTTGATATGTGCTCTTTGCTATAACATCGCGGACTTTTGACCGCGGCGTGTTGTGGCGTGTTGTCTTTCCAGCAAGGTCCCGAGCAGCCAGACATTCGGTCGGCTGGGTGGCATGTCCTTGAACCCGGCCTTCGTTTCCGCGACAAAGGTGTCGGCAGCAACAAGGGCAATAGCAGCGGAGGCAGGAAGGCAATCGTGTGGCAAAGCGAAGCGTACGCAGGGGAACCGCTGGCCTTACTGCTGCGCGACAACAGGGCTTCTTTGGAAACCCTTATCATCAGACTGGCGCAGCGCCGGTCGGCTCCGGGGGTACAAGTATCGGCACACAGGATTCCGACCTGTATAACCCCGGCGGGGCTCAGACGGACAGCGCACCGGACGTTTGTCCGGAAAAACAGTTGCAGTATATGGGAAAAACGTGACTTTACGCAAAGCAGCATTGGCCGGACCTGCACAGGCGCTTTCCGTCCGACGGGTGGTGGCTGGCGAAGAGGATGCAGGGCAGCGTATCGACAATTTCCTGCTGCGCGAATGCAAGGGAGTGCCGAAGAGCCACATTTACCGCATCCTGCGCAGCGGTGAGGTGCGTGTGAACGGTGGTCGTATCAGCCAGACCTACCGCATCCAGGCTGGCGATGAGTTGCGTATTCCGCCTTTGCGTCTAGGGGTAAAGCAGGACAACACGGCGGCTGCCGTAGCCGTGGCATCGAAAACGCCGCCACGCGACTTCGATATCGTTTTCGAAGATGACTCGTTGTTGGTCATCGACAAGCCCGCAGGGCTGGCTGTGCATGGCGGCAGCGGGGTCAGTTTTGGCGTCATCGAACAGCTGCGTGCGCAACGTCCGGAAGCGCGCTTTCTCGAATTGGCACATCGGCTTGATCGCGAAACGTCCGGCCTGCTCATCATCGGCAAGCGCCGCGCGGCGCTGAACAATGTGCAGGACCAGATGCGTGCCGGCCGGATCGAAAAGCGCTATCTCACCATGGTAAGCGGGCGCTGGATGAACCCGCTGCAGCACGTGAAGCTGGCTTTGCATAAATACCTTACGCCCGACGGCGAGCGCCGCGTCAGCGTCAATGCCGAAGGCAAGGCCTCTCACAGCATCATGCGCCTGCTGGGGCGCTGGGAGAATTACAGTCTTCTGGAGGTCGAGCTCAAGACCGGCCGCACCCATCAGATTCGCGTCCACCTCCAGCATCTCGGCTTTCCTCTGCTTGGCGATGACAAGTACGGCGACTTCCCGCTCAACAAGGCACTGGCAAAAGAGGGCTTGCCGCGCATGTTTCTGCATGCCGCCATCCTGCGCTTTCATCATCCCGTAAGCGGTGCCTTGCTGGAGTTGCGTGCGTCGCTACCACCGGACTTGAACAACTTTCTCACCCGCATCAAGCGCGATCAGCAGCAGGAGTATGTTTCCAGTGAATAGCATTGCCACAACGCAGCGAGAGTTCGATCTGATCGTATTCGATTGGGATGGCACGCTGATTGATTCGACTGCCTTGATCGCTGGTTCATTACAGCTTGCGGCGGCCGATCTTGGCCTCATAGTGCCTTCGTTCGAGGATGCGCAGCATGTCATCGGTCTTGGCCTGGCGCAGGCCATGGCCTGGTTGTTTCCCGGCCTTGCCACCGACCGGTACCAGGCCTTGATCGAGCGCTACCGCTTTCATTTTCTCAAACGCGATCACGAAGTGGCGCTATTCAAGGGAGTGCGCGAGTTGCTGGTTGCCTTGCGGCAGGATGGCTACTTGTTGGCCGTGGCCACGGGCAAGGCCCGTCAGGGTCTGGATCGCGCCTTGCAGCAGGCTGATCTGGTCAAGCACTTCGATGCGACACGTTGTGCGGATGAAACATTCTCCAAGCCGCATCCGCAAATGCTGATGGAATTGATGGATGAGCTGATGGTCGAGCCCGCACGTGTGTTGATGATCGGCGATACAACGCACGACTTGCAGATGGCAGCCAATGCCGGAATCCATGCCGTAGCGGTGACGTGTGGAGCACATCCACAGGAACAGCTTTTGCGGGAGCCGCATCGGGTGATGCTGCCGGACGTGAGTGCCTTGCCAGCGTGGCTGACATGTCAAAATTGAACGAACCCCTCTGCGCATCGACGGCGGTGCTGGATGGGTCCGACGGTGTACGTTTCACCGTCACATTACGCGGTGAAGATGTGCCCGCATTCGTGGTTCGTCACGATGGCGTGGCGCGCGCTTTCGTGAATCGTTGTGGCCATATTCCGGTCGAGCTCGACTGGATGCCTGGGCAGTTCTTCGATAACGAGGGCTTATACTTGGTCTGCGCCACGCATGGCGCAATCTACGCGCCCGATTCAGGGCAATGTGCAGGCGGCCCCTGCAACGGTCAGGGGCTGGAGCCTGTGGCTGTCGAAGAACGCAATGGTCATATTTACTTGAAAGCTGATTGATGACAGAAGAAAACTCCCCCGGCAATTTCCCCAGCGATGCACCCGCTAGCCCACCGAGCTGGGAGCGCAGCATTCTGGAGAAACTGGCCCTCGAGGGCCTCAAGGAGCAGCGGCGACGTCGACGCTGGGGCATCTTCTTCAAACTCGTCAGCTGCGCCTGGATCGGTCTCGCGCTGCTGATTGTCTGGAACTGGCAGCACGGTGATGCGGAGAAAGGCGGTAGCCTCGGTCCACATACAGCGCTCGTGCAACTCGAAGGCGCGATCGGGCCCGGTGGTGAAGCCAGCGCCGAGAAGATCGTTGCCGGTCTTACCGCGGCCTTCGATGACAAGAACACCAAGGGTGTCGTCTTGCTCATCAACAGCCCGGGCGGTAGTCCCGTGCAATCCGGCATCATCAACGACGAGATGGTACGGCTGCGTGGCAAGCATCCGACAATTCCTTTGTACGTTGTGGTCGAAGACGTGTGCGCCTCGGGCGGCTATTACGTCGCTGCGGCGGCGGACAAGATCTTCGTCGACAAGGCGAGCATCGTTGGCTCGATCGGCGTGCGCATGGACGGGTTCGGTTTCACCGAACTCATGAAAAAAGTCGGCGTCGAACGTCGTTTGCTCACGGCTGGTGAAAACAAGGGCTTTCTGGACCCTTTCATGCCCACCGAGCCAAACCAGGTGGAACATGCCCGTGGCATGTTGTCTGAAATCCATCAGCAGTTCATCGACGTAGTTCGCAAAGGTCGTGGCAAGCGCCTGAAGGAAACGCCTGAAATGTTCTCGGGACTTTTCTGGAGTGGCGCGAAGAGCATCGAGCTGGGGCTGGCCGATGGTTACGGTACGGTGAATTCGGTAGCGCGCGATGTCATCAAGGCTGAAGACATCCAGGACTTTACGCAGGGTGAGAATATTGCCGAGCGCTTTGCAAAGCGGTTTGGTGCGAGTGTGATGTCAGGGGCTACTTCGAATATAGATAGCGTCCACTGGCGCTGAACGTGCCACGAGCGGGCGCCGGACGGCGTTGGCTCGCTCGCCGTGCATGAGCACTGCTCTGCGCGAGCCGCCTTGCCCGGCACCCGCTCGCTCCGCCCGTGACACGTTGCAGGCTTCTGGAGATAAAAAGCCCCGAGTGACGAGAGTCCTCGGGGCTCTTTATTTGTCATTCCCGCGCAAGCGGGAATCCACCAAATGGCACGGCATGTCACATGGAAGTGGATTCCCGCTTTCGCGGGAATGACAGTGATTAGCTATTAGCTACGACGAACGCCTTGACCTGTTCTACATCTACGTCGACCACAGTCGAGCGCTGCGGCAGCGACTCGATGTTCTCGTAAGCCTTCGGCCGCCACGGTTTCTGGCCGAGCGCTTCGATGATGGTCTCTTCGAACTTCGCTGGCAGGGCAGTCTCCAGCACGATCAGCGGCACGCCCGTTTCGCGATTCTCGAGTCCGACCTTCAGGCCATCAGCCGTGTGCGTGTCGATCATCACGCCATATTGTTTCCATACACGCTGGATAGTCTCTATGCGGTCGGCATGGCTGCTGTTGCCTGACGTGAACGCGTAGTCCGCGATGCGCAGGAAGTAGGGCGTTCTCGATAGATCGAACGCACCACCTTTGTCGACTTCACGCCAGAGCTCACGCACGACGGCGGGGTCGCGACCGACGAGGTCGTAGACGAAGCGTTCAAAATTTGAAGCCTTGGAAATGTCCATCGACGGGCTTGATGTCTGATGCGTTTCTGCCGCGCCGCGCGGACGGTACACGCCGGTACGGAAGAATTCGTCGAGGACATTGTTTTCGTTGGTGGCGAGAATCAGGCGACGAATCGGCAAGCCCATCATGCGTGCGATATGGCCTGCGCAGATGTTGCCGAAGTTGCCTGAAGGCACCGAGAAAGCGACTTCCTGATCGTTACTCTGCGTCGCCGCAAAGTAGCCCTTGAAGTAGTACACGACCTGCGCAACAACGCGTGCCCAGTTGATCGAATTGACTGTGCCGATGCGCTGCTTCGTTTTGAAATCCAGATCGTTCGAGACGGCCTTGACAATGTCCTGTGCATCATCGAACACACCTCGCACCGCGAGATTGAAGATGTTCGGGTCTTGCAGCGAAAACATTTGTGCGGTCTGGAAGGCGCTCATCTTGCCGTATGGCGACAGCATGAAGACTTTGACGCCCTTCTTGCCGCGCATGGCGTATTCTGCTGATGAGCCTGTATCTCCCGACGTGGCGCCGAGAATGTTCAGCGTGTCGCCGTTCTTCGCCAATGCGTACTCGAACAGGTTGCCGAGCAACTGCATGGCCATGTCCTTGAAGGCCAATGTCGGGCCGTTCGATAACTCTTGCAGATACAGGCCGGGCTCGAGCTCTCGCAGCGGCGTAATGGCTGCAGCGTCGGAATCCGGACGACCATTGCAGTACACCTCGGCGGTGTAGGTCTTGTCGACCAGTGCGTGCAGATCGCTCGCCGGTATGTCATCGGCAAATTTAGACAGCACGGCAAAAGCCAGTTCGCTGTAACTCATGCTGCGCATGGCGCTCAGCTCGGCATCGCCGACTTTCGGATACGTGACCGGCAGCGCCAGGCCACCGTCTTCCATTAGCCCGCCCAGCAGAATTTGCGTGAAGGTTTTGGGCTCAGCGTTGCCGCGGGTGGAGAGATATTGCATACAGGGCTCGGAAATAGGTAGATGCGGCGGAGTGCGAACGCTACGCGTCTCAGTTCAGCTCTTCGAGACGAATGCGCTTCACTGAGTCGACAACTGTACTCAACGCTTCGATAGCAGCGATGGCCAGGTTGGCCTGGCCTTCCACCGTGCGATGGGTCAGCACGATCAGGTCGGTCTGCGCTTCGCCTTCAGCCGGCTCCTTTTGCAACATGGCGTCAATCGAGATGGCGTTGTCGGCCAGGATGCGTGTGATGTCGGCAAGGACGCCGGGTTTGTCTTCGACACGCATGCGCAAGTAGTACGCTGTTTCCACTTGTTCGATGGGCAAGATAGGCAGGTCGGCGAGTTGATCGGCCTGGAAGGCGAGATGTGGCACGCGGTTCCCCGGGTCGGCGGTGTGCAGACGCGTGACATCGATGAGGTCGGCGATCACCGCAGAAGCCGTTGGTTCTGCACCAGCACCCTTGCCGTAGTAAAGCGTAGCGCCCACTGCGTCGCCCTGTACCAGGACGGCGTTCATCGCGCCTTCGACATTCGCGATGAGGCGCTTGGCCGGGATCAATGTCGGATGCACACGCAGCTCGATACCTTGCGGGCGGCGTCTGGCGATACCGAGTAACTTGATACGATAGCCGAGTTGTTCGGCGTAGGTGATGTCGGTGGCCTCAAGCCTGGTGATGCCTTCGACATAGGCCTTTTCGAATTGCATGGGAATGCCGAAAGCGATCGCTGACATGATCGTCGCTTTGTGTGCGGCATCGATGCCCTCGATATCGAAGGTCGGATCGGTTTCTGCATAGCCGAGGCGTTGCGCTTCCTTGAGCACTTCGGCAAAGGACAGGCCCTTGTCGCGCATCTCGGACAGGATGAAGTTCGTCGTACCGTTGATGATGCCGGCAATCCATTCGATGCGGTTGGCGGACAGGCCTTCGCGCAGTGCCTTGATGATGGGGATGCCACCGGCGACTGCGGCTTCGAACGCGACCATCACGCCTTTTTTCTGCGCAGCGGCGAATATCTCTGTGCCATGCACGGCCAGCAGCGCCTTGTTGGCAGTGACGACGTGCTTGCCGTTTTCAATGGCGCTCAGCACCAGTTCTTTGGCAATCGTGTAACCGCCGATCAGCTCGACAACGATATCGATTTCCGGGTCTTTGACCAGCTCGAATGCATCTGTCGTGATGCGCGCTGCGCCTGCCGTGACAGCCTGAGCCAACTCGACGTTACGTTCCGCAACGGCCGTGATGCGGATAGGACGGCCAGCGCGGCGGGTGATTTCTTCTGCGTTGCGCGCGAGCACGGTCCAGGTGCCGCCGCCGACTGTACCGATGCCGAGGAGGCCTACGTTGATGGGTTTCATGTGAGCTGTTTTCTGTTGGAGATTGAGTTTGCCGTCGGAGCCAAGCGCTCCAACGCGATCAGGTGCCGTGACGCTTTCTGTAGCCTTCAAGGAACCGGGCGATGCGCGCAACGGCTTCGCGCAGGTCATCCTCATGCGGCAGGAATACGACGCGGAAGTGGTCGGGCTGCTTCCAGTTGAAGCCCGTGCCTTGTACGAGCAGCACGCGCTCCGTTTCGAGCAACTCGAGAATGAATTGCTGGTCATCCTCAATCGGATAGATCTTCGGATCGAGACGCGGAAACAGGTACAGCGCAGCCTTGGGCTTGACGCAGGTGACGCCAGGGATGGCAGTCAGCAATTCGTAGGCGAGATCGCGTTGACGGCGCAGGCGACCGCCTGGACCGACGAGATCCTTGATGCTTTGATAGCCGCCCAGCGCGGTCTGGATCGCCAGCTGGCCCGGTGTGTTGGCGCATAGGCGCATCGAGGCCAGCATGTTGAGGCCTTCGATGTAGTCCCTGGCGTGGCGCTTTTCACCCGATACAACCATCCAGCCCGCGCGATAGCCGCAGGAGCGATAGTTTTTCGACAGACCGTTGAAGGTCAGGAACAGCACATCGTCAGCCAGTGCGGCGATGCTTGTGTGGATCGCATCGTCATACAAGGTCTTGTCGTAAATTTCATCAGCAAACACTATCAGCTGATATTCGCGGGCAAGGTCAACGATCTGTTGCAGCACTTCGCGTGGATAGAGTGCTCCCGTCGGATTGTTCGGGTTGATGATGACCACGGCGCGGGTGTTCGACGTGATCTTGCTGCGCATGTCGGCGATGTCCGGCATCCAGTCCGAGGCTTCGTCGCACAGGTAATGCACAGGCGTGCCGCCTGAGAGCGCAACGGCCCCGGTGTAAAGCGGGTAGTCGGGCGCAGGCAGCAGGACTTCGTCACCGCTGTTGAGCAGCGCGTTCATGGCCATCACGATGAGCTCGGATGCGCCATTGCCGAGATAGACATCGTCGATCGTGACGCCAGCGATCTGCTTTTCCTGGCAGTAATGCATGATGGCCTTGCGCGGTGCGAACAGACCCTTGGAGTCCGTATAGCCTGCTGCATCGGGCAGGTTGCGGATCATGTCCTGCACGATCTCGGCGGGTGGCTCAAGACCGAAGGCCGCCACATTGCCAATGTTCAGCTTCATGATGCGCTGACCTTCTTCCTCCATCTGGCGCGCGCGTTCGAGCACCGGGCCACGGATGTCGTAGCAGACATTGGCGAGCTTGGCGGACTTGCTGACGGTCTTCACTTTACGTCCTTCAATGGATGGTGTGGCCCCTTCGGCAAGGGGCGTCAACTCGGCGACACGCAGCGTGCCCAGCTTGGTCTGATGCTTCATGATGCGGCTCCCCCGGCGCAGCGCCGAGCGTGAAAACGCTTATCATAACAAGCCCCACCTTGAATCACATCTGCCATGAAGCTCTATCGCGACGATGTTGAAGGCCTTTTGCTCGTCACCGGTTACGACGCAGGCCACGTTGCCATCAACCGCGAGCGGCACGAAAGCAGTGTGCTGGTGATGCCGGGGCACGAAGTGACATCCTGGGCAAAAGAAGGGTTCGATGCCCTGACTGACGCTGATTTTGCGCAGATTCGCGATTTGTCGCCGGCTTTGGTCATCATCGGCACGGGAAGTCGCCAGCGATTCCCGAAGCCTGTTTTGCTGCGCCCCCTGATCGATGCGGGCATTGGCTTCGAGGTTATGGATACGGGGTCGGCGTGCCGCACCTACAATATTCTGGCCGCCGAAGGCCGACGCGTTGCAGCGGCATTGATGCTCGACTGAACGCGGAGTGGAAGTAGAGAGGACGCAAGACAGGGACGCCCAGTATGCCACTCCGTGGCACGGTTGCGGCCGTCGCCGAATGTGTTTAGGCTGACATCCAACACCACACAAAGGAGACCCTGCATGCTGGGCAAGCCCGTTCCTGAATTCAGTCTGCCGGCCACCAGCGGCCAGACTGTTTCCCTGTCAGGCCTCAAGGGCAAAATCGTCGTCCTGTACTTCTACCCCAAGGACAACACACCAGGCTGTACCACCGAGGGCGAGGATTTCACCGCACTAAACGCCGATTTTGATGCGGCCGGCGCTTTGATTTACGGCGTGTCGCGCGACAGCCTTAAATCGCACGAAGGCTTCAAGGCCAAGCTCTGCATGCCGTTTGAACTTCTATCGGATGAAGACGAAACGCTGTGCAAGCTGTTCGGCGTCATCAAGATGAAAAACATGTATGGCAAGCAGGTGCTGGGCATCGAGCGCAGCACATTCGTTATCGACAAGAGCGGCAAGCTGGCGCGCGAGTGGCGCGGTGTGAAGGTCGATGGTCATGCGCGGGAGGTGCTCGACTTCGTCAAGACCCTCTAGCGCCGTGTCCTGCCGCGCGGGCATCAAGAATTGCCCGCTTTTCCAAACGGACTGATACCAACCATTCGAGATATATGGCCACCAAGCGCACCCCGAAAACAGAGACGAATACCAAGCTGTTCGTGCTCGACACCAACGTGCTGATGCACGATCCCGTCAGTCTGTATCGCTTCGAGGAGCACGACATCTACGTGCCGATCATGACCCTCGAAGAGCTCGACAATAACAAGAAGGGCATGACTGAAGTCGCGCGCAACGCTCGCCAGGCGAGCCGCACGATGGACGATATTGTTACCTCGCATGAGGGCGATATTGCCGATGGTATATCCCTGCTGGAGCCGTCCAGCGAGCTGGCGTCAGGACGCTTGTTCCTGCAAACCGAATCCATCGATCCGACGCTGCCCGCTGGTGTGCCAACAGCCAAGGCAGACAACCAGATTCTTGCCGTTGTCATGTTCCTGAGCCAGCGCTTCGCGCCGCGCTCGGTGATCCTGGTGTCGAAAGACATCAACATGCGTATCAAGGCGCGTGCATTGGGTCTCGAAGCGCAGGACTACTTCAACGACAAGGTCCTCGAAGACACCGATCTGCTCTACAGCGGCATGCGCGAGCTGCCTGCCAATTTCTGGGAAACCCATGGCAAGGAGATGGAGTCCTGGAAGGAAAACGGCCGCACCTATTTCAAGGTCAAGGGTCCGTTGTCGGCGGATATGTACGTCAACGAACTGGTTTATCAGGACGGCGACAAGCCCCTGCATGCCATTGTCAAACAGCGTAACGGGCCGAATACGGTCATCGAGACGCTGATCGACTATGGTCATCAGAAGAACAACGTGTGGGGCATCGTCGCGCGCAATCGCGAGCAGAACTTCGCACTCAATCTGCTGATGAACCCCGAAATCGATTTCGTCTCGCTGCTCGGTCAGGCCGGCACCGGCAAGACCTTGCTGACACTCGCAGCAGGTTTGACGCAGGTGCTCGAAACCAAGCGCTATTCGGAAATCATCATGACGCGTGTGACGGTGCCGATGGGGGAAGACATCGGCTTCCTGCCCGGCACCGAAGAAGAAAAAATGGCGCCGTGGATGGGGGCGCTCGAGGACAACCTCGACGTGCTCAATGGCGGCGCAGAAGAGGGCGGCGGCTATGGCGGCGAATGGGGACGCGCCGCGACGCGCGACCTGATCCGCACACGCATCAAGGTCAAATCACTGAACTTCATGCGTGGCCGTACCTTCATCAACAAGTTCCTCATCATCGACGAAGCGCAGAACCTGACGCCCAAGCAGATGCGGACGCTGATTACACGTGCCGGCCCAGGTACGAAGGTGATCTGTCTCGGTAATATTGCGCAGATCGATACGCCATACCTCACCGAAGGCAGTTCGGGTCTGACCTATGTGGTGGACCGCTTCAAGGGTTGGCCGCATGGCGGGCACATCACCTTGACGCGTGGCGAGCGTTCGCGTCTCGCAGACCACGCTGCAGAGGTGTTGTAGCGCTTGAGCTCACTTAAGTTATCGGCGATAAAACCGTTTATTGGACTGACGAACGGAGCGGTTCGCATGTTTGCGAAACCGCTCCCGCGCCTTGTTTGCCGTGTGTCGGTACGGGTTTACCGAGATTGAGTAGGCCGCTATAGTGCAGACCATGCTACGAAAGACCCTTCTTCTCGTGTGCCTGTGCAGTGTCTCTTTCAGCGCCATGGGTGCCGATGAGCCCTCCCAGCAAACGCCGCAGCCTTCAAAGCTGCAACGCTATGCGTTGGGTGCCCAGGAAGTATTCACAGCCACCAGGAGCGGCGTTGAATCCCTGTTCGACAAGGGTTTCTCGTTCCTCGGCATTCGCTATCTGCATGGTGGCGATGGCCCGAATGACGGCGGCTTCGATTGCAGTGGCCTGGTGCGCAAGGTGTTTGGTGATGCACTCGGTCTCAACCTGCCGCGCACTGCGGCGGAGATGGCCAAGCTGGGCAATCGCGTCAACAAGGAAGAGCTCAAGCCAGGCGATCTGGTGTTCTTCAACACCATGCGTCGCGCTTTCTCCCATGTCGGTATCTACCTTGGCGAGAACCGCTTCCTGCACGCCCCATCTACGGGCGGTGTAGTACGCGTCGAGAGTATGGATACTTCATATTGGGTCAAGCGTTTCGACGGTGGTCGCCGTCTCGCGCCCGAAGCGCAGGCTGCAGCATTGACGCCAGCCGAGCTCGCGGTTAACGCCAAACCCTGATTCAATCAGCACTTTGGTTTTCAGCACTTGATCATTGCAGTGCGCTGTACTGGCGTGGATACACGCCCAGCGCGCGGATCCATTCCGGCATCTTAGTGATTGCAAGAGCCGCCTCCCTGGCGGTTGCATAGTCGCCAAAAACCAGCCCATAGCGAACGCGCCCACCTACCGTGGCCTGATAAAGGCGTAACTCGGCAGGGTCGAGCGATTGGCGCACGCGTTGCAGGAAGGCTTCCAGCGACGGCGCATCGGCTGCGGAAACCCGCTGTAACTGAACAAAGTAGTGATCCGGCGCGGCTTTCGCAATGCGCGCGCGCGACGCTTCCAGCAGTACCGTGGTGGAGGGCCCCAAGCCGAGAGCCGCAGCGGATCCTGTCGATGAGGCTGCGAGTGTCGTCACAGCGGCTGGCGGGCTGATGGCTGTCGCCTGGGCAGGGGATGAGGCGGCTGACGACATGTTGCTGGGAGATACTGCCAATGGTGTTGCTGCAACGACCACCGGCTGAGTCAATGCCTGCTTGCCAACAGGGCGCAGGAGATGCCAGCTAATCAAGCTCAGGCCAACAACCGCACAGGCAATGCCAATGCCGATCAGCAGCGGTGCGCCAAAACGTCTGGCCGGCGGCAGGGTGTAACGTGCATCCGTGGCGGCCAGGCGCACGTGGCGGCGCGATACGTTGCGCGTTCTGGCGGCAAAGGCTGCCATCAGGGTCTTGTCAGCCAGAATATTGATGCGCCGGGTCAATCCTTTCGAAGCATGTGTCACCAGACGTACGGACTGCTTGTTGAAGAGATCAGGCCCGCGATAACCGGCTGCTTCGAGCCGGTGCCCAAGATAAGCAGCCACTTCGATTTCAGAGAGCGGCGCGAGCGAGAAATGCTGCGTGATGCGGTCATGCAGGGAGCGCATCTCGCGCAAGCCGAGCAATTCGTCGAGCTCTGGCTGGCCGAACAGGACGATCTGCAGCAGTTTGCGATTGGCGCTTTCCAGGTTCGACAGCAGGCGCACTTGTTCGAGGGATTCCGCCGGCATGGCGTGCGCCTCGTCGATGATCGTCACGATACGGCGACCAGCCGCATAAAGCTCGATAAGCGCCTGCTCGATCTGGCGCAGAATGGTCAGCGAATTCGTATCGGCTATGCCCAATTCATGCGCGACCGTTTGCAACAAAGCTTCCGGCGACAGGCTAGGATTGGCGAGATAGAGAACCTGTGCATCAGCAGGTAGGCGTTCTATCAGCATGCGGCACAACATGGTCTTGCCGACGCCGACTTCACCGCTGATCTTGATGATGCCTTCGTCATGTTCGATGGCATACAGCAGCGCATCGAGCAAGGCACCACGTTGCGCGCCGGAAAAAAACCAGGCCGTTTGCGGGGTGATGCGGAAAGGCGGCTCGGTGAGGCCGAAGTGATCAAGATACATTGCTGAGCTCATTGTGCGCCTTGTACTCCAGCGGTCCCGAAGTCCTCACCGTGCCGCGCAAGTGTTTCCATCCGGTTATAAAGCGTGGATCGGTTGATGCCAAGCAGGCGCGCTGCCTGACTCATATTGCCGTGCGACTGCTGCAGCGCTGCCGCGATGTAATCGCGTTCGACACGGCGCAGCACAGCGGGCAAGTCGACGCCGCTGGGAGCAATGTCTCTCACGGTTCCCGGCGCGGGCAATACTGGCGCAGCGCTGTCGATATCGACGGATTTGGTTACGACGTCGGCTTCCTGTTCGGCTTCAAGCTCTTCACGGCCGACGGTCTGGCCGGCATAGCGGACTAGTAAGCGAATCACGATGTTGCGCAGTTCGCGCACATTGCCCGGGAAGTCATAGGCGAGCCAGCACTGCAACGCGTCAGGGGTGATGCGGAAGGGCGGTAAGCCCATCTGCTCACTGAAGATGCGTTTGTAATGATCGAGCAATATCAGCTTGTCATCACCGGTCTGGCGCAGGGCCGGCATACGCACGCGCAACACGCTGAGACGGTGGAACAGATCGGCGCGAAAGCGGCCGCCGCGCACTTCTTGTTGCAGGTCACGATTTGTCGCGGCGATGATGCGCGCACGCACGATGCGTTTCTGCGTTTCGCCCACGCGCTGGTATTCGCCATTTTCGAGCACTCTCAGCAGCTTGGGTTGCAGCTCCAATGGCAGCTCGCCGATTTCGTCGAGAAACAGGGTGCCATCGGCGGCTTCTTCGAAATAGCCAGCCTGTGCCGCCTGCGCGCCAGTAAAAGCGCCACGTGTGTGGCCGAACAAGGTGGCTTCGATCAGCCCTGGTGCGATTGCTGCGCAGTTGAGCGCGACGAAGCGCCGCTGCGCGCCCGAGAGCTCATGCAGGGCCTGGGCGGCGACCTCCTTGCCGGCGCCGGATTCGCCTTCAATGAGTACGGGAAAATGGGAGCCCGCAAAACGTCGCAGCTGCGCGCGTGCCGCCAGGATGACCGGGCTTTCGCCAACGATGCGCTCGAGCGCCTGGCTGGCTGAGACAACGGCCAGCTCCTGTTTGCGAAGTTGCTGTGCGCGTTGCAACGCCGCGCGCAGCAATTCGGGTTGCGCGGGTTTGGCGATGAATTCGAGCGCTCCCAGCGTGCGTGCGTGGCGCGCGTGCGCTTCTTCGTTCTGGCCGGACAGCACGATGATCTTGCAGTGCGGATCATGGGCGAGCAGTTCGCTGATCAGCGCCAGTCCCTCGTCCGGACGATTGGTCAGCGGCGGCAAGCCCAGATCGATCAAGGCCACGTCAAGATGACCGCCGCGTTGCCGTACCGTGGCAATTGCAGCGCTACGGCTATTGGCCGAGAGCAATTCGAATTCGCGCTCCAGCACGTACCGCAATGTGTCGACAATCAGGGGATCGTCATCGACTATCAGCAGCGAGGGCAGTGACGATGGTGGGGAAGCGGAGGATGCCGAACTTGTCATGGGGTCGGAACATCAGGCCGGTTTCATGGATTTGTAGCGCCTGTACAAAATGTACAAAGGGGCAGGCATGCGCATCGCAGGGCAGTGTAGCGCATTCTGGCGGTCGTCCTGGTCGGCGGGTGCTGCATGGCAGCGTGCTATCATCCGCGCCCAGGGAAAATAAAAAAACGACAAGAACGTACGGGAATGGTTTTGGATAATCAGCCTCAGGACACATCGCCGTTGGTCGAAGTCAAAGACCTGCGCTTCGGCTATGGTGCTCGCCAAGTATTGCGCGGCGTCAATCTTTCCGTGCCTCGCGGCAAGGTGGTTGCCATCATGGGCGGCTCAGGCTGCGGCAAGACCACATTGCTGCGCCTCATCGGTGGCCAGTTGCGCGCGCGCGGCGGGCCGATCCGCGTGTTCGGCGAAGCCCTGCATGAGCTCGACCGCGACGGCTTGTACAGGTTGCGTCGCCGCATGGGCATGCTGTTTCAGTTCGGCGCCTTGTTTACCGATATTTCCGTTTTCGAGAATGTGGCTTTCCCGCTGCGTGAACACACTGATTTGCCGGACGAGCTGATCAACGATCTGGTCCTCATGAAGCTGCACGCGGTTGGCCTGCGTGGTGCTGCGCATCTCAAGCCAAGCGAGCTTTCCGGCGGTATGGCGCGGCGCGTTGCATTGGCGCGCACGGTTGCGCTGGATCCTGGAATCATCATGTATGACGAACCCTTCGCCGGGCTCGACCCTATTTCCCTGGGCGTGATCGGTCAGTTGATCCGCCGGCTCAATGACGCCTTGGGCGCCAGTTCGATCGTCGTGACGCACGATGTGCAGGAGTCGCTGAAGATCGTCGACTACATCTACTTCCTCTCTGAAGGCAGGGTCGTGGCCGAAGGTACGCCGGACGAAATCCGCGCCTCCACCGACCCCTGGGTGCACCAGTTCGTATGGGCCGAACCGGATGGGCCCGTGCCTTTCCAGTACCCGGCATCCAAATATGCCGATGCACTACTCGGGGCTCGCAATGCTTGACGGGACAGTGAGCGCCTTTCGCAACATCGGCACGCGTGTGATCAACGCCGTCTGGCGACTGGGGTATGCGGCGCGTTTCTTCGTCAGCATCATGGCGGCGTCGGGCACAGGTTTTCGGCGCTTCAATCTGATCTTGCGGGAGATCTACTTCTCCGGCGTGTTGTCGCTGATCATCATCCTGGTGTCGGGCCTGTTCGTTGGCATGGTTCTGGGGTTGCAGGGCTACGACACCTTGCAGCGGTATGGCTCTGAAGAAGCGCTCGGCGTGCTGGTCGCTCTGTCGCTGGTGCGCGAGCTGGGCCCGGTTGTTGCTGGATTGCTGTTCGCCAGCCGCGCAGGATCGGCCATTACTGCCGAGATCGGCTTGATGAAAGCCACCGAGCAGCTCGATGCCATGGACATGATGGCGGTCAATCCGATTGCGCGTGTGATCGCACCGCGTTTCTGGGGCGCTGCAATTTCATTGCCTTTGCTGGTCGCGATGTTTTCGACGATGGGGGTGTACGGCGGTTTTCTGATTGGTGCCGTGCACATCGGTGTCGATGCGGGTGCGTTCTGGGGGCAGATGCAAACCGCAATCGACTTCCAGCGCGATATTCTCAACGGTGTTGTAAAGAGCGTGGTGTTTGGTTTCGCAATTGCGCTGATTTCTGTTTTTGAAGGTTACGACTCGGACGCGACGGCCGAAGGCGTGTCGCGTGCAACAACACGTACTGTTGTAACTTCCTCCCTGGCCATTCTCGGGCTGGACTTTATCCTGACTTCTTTCATGTTCAGAGGTTGACGTGAATCGCACTACGATAGATTTGTGGGTAGGTATTTTTGTCACCATGGGCATTGCGGCGCTGGTTTTTCTGGCACTCAAGGTTGGCAATCTCAATGGCGCGCAACTGGCGGACCCGTACCCGCTGACTGCCAAGTTCGACAATATCGGCGGTCTCAAGGCGCGTGCGCCGATCAAGAGCGCGGGCGTTGTGGTGGGCCGTATAGATTCGATCAAGCTCGACCCGGAGAATTTCCAGGCGGTCGTCGCCATGCATATCGACAGTCGTTACAGTTTCCCGCGCGATACATATGCCACCATCAACACTTCTGGTCTTCTTGGTGAGCAGTACATCGGTCTGGAACCGGGTGGTGATACCGACGTGCTCAAGCCGGGCGAAGTGCTCAAGAAAACCCAGTCGGCCGTTGTGCTTGAAAAGCTTATCAGCCAGTTCATGTTCAGCAAGGCCGCCGAAACTGCGCCTGCTGCCGCACCCGAGCCAAGCAAGTAAAGTCAGACGCGTTTGTCGGAGAGTTTGTCGGAGATAAGCAATGTCGAAAGTGTCGCTATTGAAGCTGATCGGACTATTGCTGCTGGTGGGCTCCCTTGCTGGCTGTGCAACGGGCAGCAATCCAAAAGATCCATGGGAAGGCGTCAATCGCAAGGTTTTCGTGTTCAACGAAAAACTCGATGCCTGGGTGCTCAAGCCGGTAGCGCAAGGTTATGACGCCGCCGCACCATTGCCTGTGCGCGCTGGCGTATCGAACGTATTCAGCAATGTCGAAGATGTATGGATCGCCGTAAACAACCTTCTGCAGGGCAAGCCGGTGGCAGCGGCTAGCGATCTTGGCCGCTTCGCGATCAATTCTTCCCTCGGAATTTTCGGCGTATTTGACGTAGCGACCGAACTGGGCCTCGAGAAGCACGAGGAAGACTTCGGTCAGACGCTTGGCGTATGGGGTGTCGGCGATGGCCCCTATGTCATGTTGCCTTTTTTCGGCCCTCGCACGTTAAGGGATACAGGCGGCTTCGTTGTGGACGCCTTTGCCGGCCCGCTTGGTTACATTGAAGCCATTCCCACCAGGAACATTACGCGAGGATTGAAGGTCGTAAGTGACAGAGCCGATTTGCTGAGTGCCGAAAACGCGCTTAATGACGCGGCTCTCGATCGTTACTCGTACTTGCGCGATTTCTATCTGAGTCGTCGCAAGAGCCTGATTCGTGATGGTCGCCGTGTGCGTGATGAAGAGGATTCAAGCATTGCTGTTCCTGCTGTGCTTGCCATGGCAGATGGTGACGTTGAAATCGGCACACGCCGTCTTGTCTTTGTGGCGCTCGACAGGGCTTATCCAGCCTTGCACGTAGACGTCCCTCCTGCTGCCGAAATCGTGGCAGTGGCCGAACCAGGCATCGGCAGTTGAAAACTTTTAACGGGATTGAAAATGCTTAAATTTCTGACACGCTTCATTCTGACTGGTCTTCTTGGCGCTGGCTTGCAGATGAGCGCACATGCTCAAGAGGCGCCAGATGCCTTGATCAAGAACGCTACAAACGAAATCATCGAATTGCTCAAGACCGACAAGGCGATTCAGGCCGGCGACGTCAAGCACACGCAGGAAGTCATCGAAAGCAAGGTCCTGCGCTATTTCGATTTCAACAAGATGACGGGCTCGGCGGTGGGCCGTGAATGGCGCAACGCCAGTGCTGAGCAGAAGACACAACTGGCGAAGGAATTCCAGACGCTTCTGGTGCGTAGCTATTCCAACGCGCTGACCCAGTACAAGAACCAGACAGTCGATGTGAAGCCGCTCAAGTCGCAGCCTGCCGATACGGAAGTAACCGTCAAGACCGAGGTCAAGCAACCCGGCGGCAAGCCGGTGGCGATCGACTACGACCTGACCAAGGTGGCTGATGGCTGGAAAGTCTATGACGTATATGTAGCCGGCGTCAGTCTGGTCGCAAATTATCGCGATACTTTCAACCAGGAAATCAAGGCAAACGGTATCGACGGCCTGATCAAGTCCCTGCGCGAAAAGAACGCCGCCAAAGTCATCGAGAAAAAATGACGGATGAGTTGATTGTCGAGAATGCCGGCATGCTCAGCATTCAGACTGCAGTGAATATGGATACAGCAGCAGCCGTTCTGGCGGCTGCTGAGCCGTATGTGCGCGCAAGAAATTGCGTGCTCGACTGGGCGGCAGTGCCCGCTGTCGATTCGTCTGCACTCTCGGTTCTGTTGAGTTTGTTGCGTATCGCCATGGAAACCAGGCATCGGCTGGCGGTCGTGAATACGCCCCCTGCATTCAATAGTCTTGCCGCGCTTTACGGCGTCGACGCCATCATTGCGGAACATCTCGTTCCTACGAACACCATCCTGCTTCATGCGTAGTGGTGATGATGGCCCAGCCATCCGGGTGCAGGGAGCAGTCAAGCAATACGGCAGTCTCCAGGCACTTGCGGGTGTCGATCTCGAAATCGCGCAGGGCGAATTTTTCGGTCTGCTTGGCCCCAATGGTGCGGGCAAGACCACGCTGATCAGCGCGCTGGCGGGGCTGACGCGTCTCTCTGCCGGGCGCATTGCGGTGATGGGGCAGGACGTCGTGGATGACTATCGCGAGGCGCGGCGCATGCTTGGTGTTGTGCCGCAAGAGCTCGTGTTTGATCCCTTTTTTACCGTGCGCGAAGTCCTGCGTATTCAATCCGGTTATTTCGGGGTCAAGAACAACGAGCCCTGGATCAGCGAGCTGCTTGAGAATCTCGATCTGACATCGAAGGCAGACGCCAATATGCGCACCCTGTCGGGTGGCATGAAGCGCCGCGTGCTGGTGGCTCAGGCGCTGGTGCACAAGCCGCCAGTCATCGTGCTCGATGAGCCAACGGCCGGGGTAGATGTCGAGCTGCGCCAGACGCTGTGGAAGTTCATCCAGAAACTCAACGCAGCGGGTCATACCATCGTATTGACGACGCACTACCTGGAAGAGGCTGAAGCGCTGTGCACGCGCATCGCGATGCTCAAGGCAGGCCGCGTGATTGCACTCGACACGACGGCAAATATCCTGCGGCACGTCAGCAGCCATGCGCTCAAGGTGCGCATCGCAGAATCGATCACCTTGCCGGATGCGTTACGCGAAAAGCTGGTGCGCGATGAAGCGGGGGAACTGAGTTTCAGCTTCGAGCGATACGACGATGTGGAGACGTTGCTGGCAACGCTGCGTGCTGCTGGCGCCATACTGCAGGATGTGGAGATAACCAAGCCCGATCTCGAGCAGGCTTTCATTGGCATGATGAGCAAGGCCTGATGCGATGATCGCTTTCCGTACCTTGCTCTACAAGGAAGCGTTGCGTTTCTGGAAGGTTGCATTCCAGACAGTCGGTGCGCCAGTGCTGACCTCGGTCATGTACCTGATGATCTTCTCGCAAGTGCTGGCCGATCGCGTCAAGGTCTATGACACCGTGCGTTACACCGATTTCCTCATCCCCGGCCTGGTGATGATGTCGGTGCTGCAGAATGCTTTTTCGAACAGTTCTTCGTCGCTGATCCAGAGCAAGATCACCGGCAATATCGTTTTCGTGCTGCTGCCGCCCATCTCGTACCGCGAGTTTTACGGCGCTTACGTCATTGCCTCGATCATGCGCGGCATCGTGGTGGGACTGGGGGTATGGATCGCGTCGCTGCCCTTTGCCCAGGTCGGCGTGACGCACCCGCTATGGGCGCTTGCTTTCGCCTTGCTGGGCGGCGCAATGTTAGGCACGTTGGGCATCATTGCGGGCATCTGGGCCGACAAGTTCGATCAGCTCGCGGCTTTCCAGAATTTCATGATCATGCCGCTGACGATGCTCTCGGGCGTGTTCTATTCCATACATTCGTTGCCGCCTTTCTGGCAAGGGGTCTCGCATCTCAACCCGTTTTTCTTCATGATTGACGGTTTCCGCTACGGTTTTTTCGGAGTCTCCGACGTTTCTCCCTGGTTGAGCCTCGGTGTCGTAGCGGTGGCGCTGGTTGTTTTTGCTATCGTCTGCCTGGAAATGCTGCGGCGAGGTTACAAGCTGCGGCACTGAAAAATCAGCAGCAGGCTTCGTTGTGTTCATCAATTGGTTGAAGAAATCCGGGGCAACACATGTTTCAGGCAACAGAAATCAAACGACTCATTGCAGAGGGTATGCCATGTGAATTCATCGCCATTGAAGGCGATGATGGCGTGCACTTCAGCGGTATCGTCGTCAGCGGCGAATTTGAGGGCAAGCTGCGCGTACGCCAGCATCAGGCCGTTTACGCGACCTTGGGCAAGCTGATGGGCAACGAGATACATGCCTTGCAGTTGCAGACTTATACGCCGCAGCAGTGGGTTGAAGTTCAGAAATCCCGCTGACCGCATGAGCTTTCCTTGTCAGCCCGATTAAACCAGACGGATTTCACAAAGTGACCGGAATTACCCTAGCCCTTTCCAAGGGCCGCATCTTCGAAGAGACCCTGCCGCTACTTGCGGCTGCAGGCATTGTGCCCGCGGAAAATCCGGAGTCGTCGCGCAAGCTCATCATCGGCACCAATAGGCCCGAAGTGAATCTCGTGATTGTGCGCGCAACGGATACGCCGACTTACGTGGAGTACGGCGCGGCCGATATCGGCATAGCCGGCAAGGACGTGCTGCTGGAGCATGGTGGTAGCGGTTTATACCAGCCGCTCGATCTGAATATCGCCAGGTGCCGCATGAGCGTGGCCGTGCGCGCCGATTTTGATTACCAGGCCGCCGTGCAGCGCGGCGCGCGTATTCGCGTCGCTACCAAATATATCAAGACGGCCCGCGAACATTTTGCTGCCAAGGGCATGCACGTCGATCTGATCAAGCTGTACGGCTCGATGGAGCTGGCACCGCTGGTAGGTCTGGCAGATGCTATCGTCGATCTCGTGTCTACCGGCGGCACCTTGCGCGCCAATAATCTGCTTGAAGTTGAAGAGATCATGCAGATCAGTTCGCGCCTGGTGGTGAATCAGGCGGCACTCAAGCTCAAGCGTGAATTGCTGCAACCTGTGATCGAGGCATTTGCAGGAGCAATCACGCCATGAGCAACTCGTTTGACAAGGCTCTCATCAATCGTCTCTCGACGAAGCAGGACGACTTTTGGCCGCAGCTCGAAGCCTTGCTGGCATTCGAGTCCGCTCTTGATTCGGGCGTGCAGAAAGCGGTTACCGAAATCATCGCCGATGTACGGGTGCGTGGCGACGCAGCTTTACTCGAACTGACACGGCGGTTTGATGGTGTCGATGCCAGCAGCATTGCCGCGCTGGAGATTCCGCAGAGCGAGTTGCAAGCGGCGCTTGATGGCCTGCCCGGCGAGCAACGCGCGGCGCTGGAAACAGCCTGCAAGCGCGTGCGCGATTACCACGAACGACAAATCCAGCCTGACTGGGAAATGCAGGAAGCCAATGGCACGCGCCTTGGCCAACGCGTGACGCCATTGGACCGCGTCGGCATCTACGTGCCCGGCGGCAAGGCGAGTTATCCCAGCTCGGTGCTGATGAATGCCATGCCGGCCAAAGTTGCCGGCGTGCGCGAGATCATCATGGTGACGCCAACGCCGAATGGCGAGCGCAACAAGCTTGTCCTGGCTGCTGCTGCCCTTGCCGGCGTTGATCGCATATTCACGGTGGGTGGCGCGCAAGCCGTGGCCGCACTTGCCTATGGCACTGAAAGCATTCCTGCGGTGGACAAGATCGTCGGGCCGGGAAACGCCTATGTGGCTGAAGCCAAGCGCCGCGTGTTTGGCCGTGTCGGCATCGATATGGTGGCAGGGCCGTCCGAAGTGCTGGTGATCTCCGACGCATCCGGGGACCCTGACTGGGTGGCGATGGACCTGTTCGCGCAGGCCGAGCACGATGAGCGTGCGCAGTCGATCCTGCTGTGCCCCGACGCAGCCTATCTGGCGCGTGTGGAGGAGTCGATTACCCGCTTGCTGCCGACAATGCCGCGTGCCGAGATCATCCGGACATCTCTGGCCGACCGCGGTGCCCTAGTTCAGGTGCGTGACATGGACGAGGCCTGTGACATTGCCAACTTCATTGCGGCAGAGCATCTTGAGCTCTCCGTCGACGACCCGGAAGCACTGTTGCCGAAGATCCGCCATGCCGGTGCCATATTCGTCGGCCACTGGTCGGTCGAGGCGCTGGGCGACTACTGTGCCGGACCCAATCACGTACTGCCGACAGGGCGTAGTGCACGTTTCTCATCGCCGCTCGGTGTTTACGATTTTCAGAAGCGGACCAGCGTGATCCGCATCTCGCGCCAGGGCGCCGCAGAGCTGGCACCGGTGGCAGCCACGCTTGCCTATGGCGAAGGTTTGCAGGCGCACGCCCGCTCCGCGGAATACCGCAAATAACCGTACAATCCGCTGTCCTTCATTTTTATCGATAGCGATTGCAGAACCATGAGCGCCAGCCCGCAAGATCTCATTCGCCCTGAAATAATGGCTTTGTCCGCCTACCACGTGCCACCCGCCGTGGGCATGATCAAGCTCGACGCGATGGAGAATCCCTACCACTTGCCGGAGCAACTGCGCGATGTGGTGTCGGATGTGGCTCATGGGGTATCGCTGAACCGTTACCCGGATGCTTCTGCCGCAAAGCTGAAAAGCACCTTGCGTCAGGCAATGCAGATTCCTGAAGCCTGCGGGCTCGTGCTGGGCAATGGTTCGGACGAGTTGATCCAGATCATCGCGATGGCACTGGCCAAACCGGGCGCCGCGATCCTGACCATCGAGCCCAGCTTCGTCATGTACCGCATGATCGCAACCTTCTGTGGCATGCGTTACGTGGGTGTGCCGTTGCGCGAGGATTTCAGCCTGGACTTTGGCGCGCTGATTGCCGCCATCGAGCAGGAAAAACCAGCTGTCATTTTCATTTCCTACCCGAACAACCCCAGTGGCAACCTGTTTGCAGTCGAAGACATCGAGGCAATCATCAAGGCTGCCCCGGGTCTGGTGGTGATCGACGAGGCTTACACGCCGTTTGCGGGCAAGAGCTTCATGCCGCGACTCGCCGAGTTCTCCAACCTGATCGTCATGCGCACCTTGTCCAAGCTTGGCCTGGCGGCATTGCGCCTTGGCTATATGGCAGGCGCCAGGGAGTGGATGGACGAGTTCGAGAAGCTGCGTCTGCCCTACAACATCAATTCCCTGACCCAGGAGATTGCAGCACGGGTACTCGAATCGGGCGAAGCCTTGCAGGCGCAGGCTGAAACCATCGTTGCCGAACGTACCCGCGTCTATCATGAACTGGCGGGCATGACCAACGTGAAAGTCTTCCGCAGCCAGGCCAATTTCCTGTTGCTGCATGTGGCGGATGCTTTACAGGTTTTCAATGGACTGAAAGCGCGTCAGATCCTGGTAAAGAATCTGCACGGTGCACATCCGATGCTGGACAACTGCTTGCGTGTCACCATCGGCACGCCAGCCGAAAACGATGCTTTCCTCAATGTGCTGTCAGAGCTCCTCTGATCGTGGCGTTTGAAGATCGCGTTTGCTCTGCAATGAACTGAAAGAATCAACATGAATGCCCCGAACGTGACGGCACGTCAGGCCGAGATTGTCCGCAACACACTGGAGACGCAGATCCGCGTGGCCGTCAATCTCGACGGTACGGGAGTGGCCAAGCTGGCCACCGGCGTGCCCTTTCTCGATCACATGCTCGATCAGATCGCGCGCCATGGCCTGATCGATCTGGAAGTGGACGCCAAGGGTGATCTGCACATCGACGCGCACCACACGGTTGAAGATGTGGGCATCACATTGGGGCAGGCCATTGCCAAGGCTGTCGGCGACAAGAAGGGCCTTGTACGCTACGGCCACTCCTACGTGCCGCTCGACGAGGCTTTGTCGCGCGTCGTCATCGATTTTTCCGGCCGTCCGGGTCTGGTATTCAATATCGAATTCACGCGTTCCCATATTGGCGAATTCGACGTGGATCTGACGCGCGAATTCTTTCAAGGCTTCGTCAATCATGCCCTGGTGACCCTGCATATCGACAATCTGCGTGGTGTCAATTCGCACCATCAGTGCGAGACGGTATTCAAGGCTTTCGCCCGCGCCTTGCGCATTGCGACGACGCTGGATCCCCGCGCGGCAGGCGTCATTCCTTCGACCAAGGGTGCGCTGTAGGGCCATGTGAAGGCGGTGAGGTTCGCCGCCTTCCTGCTACTGCCAATCCTCTTTTACCGCATCAATCATGAAAGTCGTCATCGTCGATTACGGAATGGGCAATTTGCGCTCGGTGGCCAAGGCCGTCGAGCGCGTTGCGCCAACTGCGCAAGTGCTCGTCAGCGATCAGGCACGAAGCCTGCTGGAGGCAGATCGCGTCATCATTCCTGGGCAAGGCGCGATGCATGACTGCATGCGTGAATTCATGGCACGCGGTTTGCATGATGCCTTGTTGAAAGTGGCTGCGGAAAAGCCCTTCCTGGGAATCTGTGTCGGCATGCAGATGCTCTTCGACCATAGCGAAGAAGGCGATACGAAGGGTCTTGGCATATTGCCAGGGCGCGTGCGCCGCTTCAGTAGCGATATGGTCGATGCGCAGGGCGTGCCACTCAAAGTGCCGCATATGGGCTGGAATGAGGTGAATCCAGTCGCGCCGCATCCCTTGTGGGAAGGTATCGGCGGGCCAATCGGGGGAAACCTTGGTGAGCGTTTCTATTTCGTGCACAGCTATTACTGCGATCCCGCCGATCCTTCGGCCGTGGCCGCACGCACCCACTATGGCGCACCCTTTACCTGTGCAGTGGCCCAAGCTAATATCGCAGCCATCCAGTTTCATCCGGAAAAGAGTGCTGCAGCTGGCCTCAGGCTGCTCGCAAATTTTATCGACTGGCAACCCTGAACGTAGCTTCGCTTCCGCCAACGGTTGTAGAAAATTCCGCACCCACTCTTCGCGTACTTCCATGTCTTCCCTGTGTATTCCTTTCTGCACGAAACAGCTCACGCTACTTTCGGCTCCGATTTTTGACTTCCTGACACTGCGCTCACTGCCATCATGCTGCTGATCCCTGCCATCGATCTCAAGGACGGCCACTGCGTACGCCTGCGCCAAGGCGATATGCAGGACGCCACCGTTTTTTCCGAAGATCCACGTGCCATGGCACGTCACTGGATTGACCAGGGCGGGCGTCGCCTGCACCTTGTCGACCTGAACGGAGCTGTTGCAGGCAAGCCCAAGAATGAGGCTGTCATCAAGGCCATCATCGATGAAGTCGGCGATGAAATCCCGGTGCAGCTGGGCGGTGGTATCCGTGATCTGGACACCATCGAGCGCTACCTTGACGGTGGCATTTCGTACATCATCATCGGCACCGCAGCGGTCAAGAACCCCGGTTTCCTGCACGATGCCTGCAGTGCGTTTGCTGGCCACATCATCGTCGGTCTCGACGCCAAGGACGGCAAGGTGGCAGTGGACGGCTGGTCCAAGATGACCGGGCACGACGTGATCGATCTGGCCAAGAAGTTCGAAGATTACGGTGTTGAAGGTGTGATCTACACAGACATCGGCCGTGACGGCATGCTCAACGGTGTGAACATCGAAGCCACTGTGAAGCTCGCCCAGGCGTTGCGCATTCCGGTGATTGCCAGCGGTGGCGTGACCAATCTTCTGGATATCGACGCACTCTGTGCGGTGGAAGAAGAAGGCATCATGGGCGCCATTACCGGTCGTGCAATCTACGAAGGCACGCTGGACTTCCGCGCCGCGCAGGCGCGCGCCGACGAACTCAACGGCGAAAGCTGAAATCATTCCGCAGCTGTTGTGTGAGAGCTGACGGAGCCAAAGCCGTAAATCAGTGGTCAAGTGGTAAGAGAGCATGCTCGCAAAACGCATCATCCCCTGCCTGGATGTCAGCGCCGGTCGCGTTGTGAAGGGCGTCAATTTTGTCGCCTTGCGTGATGCGGGCGACCCTGTGGAAGTGGCGCGCCGCTACGACGAACAGGGCGCCGACGAGATCACCTTTCTCGACATTACGGCCAGCTCCGATGACCGCGACATCATTCTGCACATCGTCGAGCAAGTGGCTGACCAGGTTTTCATTCCCCTCACCGTCGGCGGTGGCGTGCGTACCGTTGCCGATGTCAGGCGTCTGCTCAATGCCGGTGCCGACAAGGTCAGCATGAACAGCGCTGCCGTGAACAATCCCGACCTGGTGGCTGAAGCCTCCGGCAAGGTAGGCAACCAGTGCATTGTCGTGGCCATCGATGCCAAGCAGACCTCTCCGGGCAAGTGGGAGGTCTTCACGCATGGCGGCCGCAAGAATACCGGCCTGGATGCCATCGAATGGGCGCGCCGCGTCGAGGCGCTCGGTGCGGGCGAAATCCTGCTGACCAGTATGGATCGCGATGGCACGCGGAGCGGCTTCGATCTGACGCTGACACGCGCCATCTCCGATGCAGTGAAGATTCCCGTCATCGCCAGTGGCGGTGTCGGTTCGCTGGCGCATCTGGCTGACGGTGTTCAGCAAGGGCGGGCCGATGCCGTGCTGGCGGCCAGCATTTTTCACTATGGTGAGCACACCGTGCGCGAAGCCAAGCAATACATGCGAGAGCGCGGCATCGAGGTAAGGTTATGAGCTGGCTCAACAAGGTTTCCTGGGACGACCAGGGGCTGGTGCCAGTCATTGCACAGGACCACGCTACGGGTGAAGTATTGATGTTCGCGTGGATGAACCGCGAAGCGCTGGAGACCACTGCACGCATCAATGAGGCCGTTTACTGGTCTCGCTCCCGTCGCAAGCTATGGCACAAGGGCGAAGAGTCCGGTCATATCCAGAAAGTGCGCGAGATCCGGCTCGACTGCGACAACGACGTGATCTTGCTGCGTATCGAGCAGGTTGGCGATATTGCCTGCCATACCGGCCGCCGCAGCTGCTTCTTTCAGCAATATCTGGCAGGTAATGGCTGGGAGGCGGTTGACCCGGTACTCAAGGACCCGGACTTGATCTATGGAGAGTCGGGATCCAGTTCAGCGCCACACGGAGAAGGTGACGATCGAGGGCAAATGGAATGATCGATACGGAAATCCTGAAGCGTTTGTCCACCACGCTGGCGCAACGCAAACTGGCGGCGCCCGAGTCTTCCTACGTGGCTCGGCTCTATGCCAAGGGCACCGATGCGATCTGCAAGAAGGTGGCGGAGGAAGCTGCCGAAACCATCATGGCCGCCAAGGATGGTGACCAACGTCACATCGTCTACGAAGTGGCGGACCTCTGGTTTCATTCGATGATCCTGCTGGCGCAATTCGGCTTGTCGGCCGATGACGTGCTGGCCGAACTGCATCGCCGTGAGGGTATTTCAGGTACGGACGAAAAAGCCTCACGCACGGGAGCGTAACGATGAGTGACTGTATTTTCTGCCGTATCGTGAAGGGCGAAATCCCCAGCAGCAAGGTATACGAGGATGACGAAGTCATAGCCTTTCGCGACATTCATCCGCAAGCGGCACTGCATGTGCAGATCGTCCCCAAGCGCCATATCGAAAGCCTTTCGCAGACACAGGACGAAGATATCCCGCTGCTCGGCAAAATGCTGGCGCTGGCGCCGCATATAGCGGCGGAGCAGGGCAGCCACGGCGGTTTCCGCACCATCATCAACACCGGCAGAGTGGGCGGGCAAGAGGTGTATCATTTGCACATTCACGTGCTGGGAGGGGACAAGACCCTGCCAGCGATGCTCAAGTATTAAGGAGAAAGATCATGGGTTCCTTCAGCATCTGGCACTGGTTGATCGTGTTGGTTATCGTCATGCTGGTTTTCGGCACCAAGAAGCTGCGCAACATCGGCGAAGATCTGGGTGGTGCCGTCAAAGGCTTCAAACAGGGCATGAAGGATGGCTCCGAAACGGCTGCACCGCCTGCCCAGCAGGTTGGCAACTTGCCGGACGCGCATACTATCGATGCCGAAGCGCGCGAGAAGAGCAAGTCCTGATCCGCTTTCTTCTTTCGTAAAGAGGGGCGCTGACCAGGCGCCCTTTGTCTTTCCAAGGTTCCTGCGATGTTTGACGTCGGTTTTTCAGAACTGGGTGTAATCGGCTTGGTGGCGCTCATCGTCATCGGCCCCGAGCAATTGCCACGCGTGGCGCGCACGGCAGGGCATTTGATGGGGCGTTTGCGGCGTTACGTGTCTGATGTGAAATCAGACATCACGCGCGAAATGGAGCTGGCCGATCTGCAGCGCATCCACGAAGAAGTGCAGGATTCGGCACGCAGTCTGGTGGCTTCGGTGAGTGAACAGGTCGCCGGCATCGAGTCGGATGTTCAGCAGGCCATGGGGGTGTCCGAAGCACATCAGCTTGCTGATACATCAGTGGCCGAAGCCGTACCGGCAACGAGCGATCTGTTTGAATTCGAATCAGCGCCCGGGCTGGAAGTCCCGCCTGCCGAAGCCGTCGTGGACCCCAATCAGATGGACCTTTTTGGCACCCCGGCCAAACCGCGCGAATTACCGGAAAAACACTGAACCGTGGCCTTCCTCGAAGACTCTTTCCTGTCGCATCTTATCGAATTGCGCAATCGTCTGATCCGCGCCGTTGCCGCGATCGTCGTCGTTTTCCTGTGCCTGATGCCTTGGGCCAGCGATATCTATGATTTGCTTGCTTCGCCCATGCTGCAAAGCTTGCCTGAGGGCACGAAGATGATTGCGACAGGCGTCATCACGCCGTTCTTTGTGCCTGTGAAGATCACGCTGATGGCGGCCTTCATCATTGCGCTGCCGGTCGTGTTGTACCAAGCCTGGGCTTTCGTGGCGCCCGGTCTGTATGCGCACGAGCGCCGCTTTGCATTGCCGATGGTGATGGGGGGGACGGCGCTATTCATTACGGGTATGGCCTTCTGCTACTTCTTCGTCTTCCGCACGGTTTTCCATTTCATTGCTTCATACGCGCCGAAAAGCATCACTGTCGCGCCAGATATCGAGCAGTACCTGTCTTTCGTCATGACCATGTTCATCGCATTCGGTGTCACCTTCGAAGTGCCGATCGTGGTGCTGCTGCTGGTCAAGACAGGTCTCGTGACCGTGAAACAGTTGCGTGAGGCGCGCCGTTACGTGATCGTCGGCGCCTTCGTGGTCGCTGCCGTGGTGACACCACCCGATGTCACCTCGCAGGTGATGCTCGCTTTGCCGATGTGCGTGCTGTATGAAGTGGGAGTTTTGATTGCGGCCGTCATGGTACGCAGACAGGCTGCCGGCACAGCCTCGATCTGATTCTCGCAATTCACCGAGACAGTTATTCGTCGAGCTTTCGCGTTTCGGGTGGCGGTCTGCGGCCTACCTCGATGCTTAGTTCCAGAGATTTTCCCCGGCGCACGAAACCGAAACGCACCGACTTGCCCGGCACCTGTGAGGCGATGTGTTCAAGCATGCTTTGCGGGTTGGTAATGGGCTGACCGTCAACCGACACCATGGCATCACCCGGCTGTACCCCCGCTTTTTCTGCGGGGCTGTTGCGTGCGACGCCGGCGATCAAGGCGCCTTGTGGTGGCAGCTTGAATGACTCGGCAAGCTCCGGTGTGATCTCCTGCACTTCGACGCCGACCCAGCCCCGTGTGACGCTGCCGCTGCGGATGATCTCTTCCATGACTTTGCGCGCACCGGTAGCCGGGATGGCGAAGCCGATACCCAGCGAGCCCCCCGAGCGCGAATAGATCGCAGTATTGATACCGACAAGCCGTCCCTGCGCATCGACCAGCGCGCCACCCGAGTTGCCGGGATTGATGGCTGCATCGGTCTGGATGAAGTTTTCGAAAGTATTGATGCCGAGATGCGAGCGCCCCAGTGCGCTGACGATGCCCATGGTGACGGTCTGGCCGACGCCGAACGGATTGCCAATGGCCAGTACTACGTCACCGACATGTATTGCGTCGCTGTCAGCAAATGTCATCGCCGGCAGTGCTTTGGGGGCGTTGATACGTAGCACTGCCAGATCGCTTTCCGGATCGCGGCCGACCAGTTTTGCCGGCAGCTTGCGACCATCCTGCAAAGCCACCTCGATTTCATCGGCGGCTTCCACGACATGATTATTGGTGAGGATGTAACCCTCTGCGCTGACCACGACGCCTGAGCCCAGCCCCGATGCGCGCCGCTGTGCCGAATTGTCAGTGCTGTCGCCAAAGAAGTGACGAAACAGCGGATCGTCCATGAAAGGGTGTCGCGGCGTGCGTACGTCCTTGCTGGTAAAAATGTGCACGACCGAAGGCAATGCCACGCGCGCCGCTTCGCCGTATCCGGCCGTAGTAATGGGTGGCGGCGCGGCGCTCATCGGGTTCGATGAGAACACGCTGACCTGCGACGCGGTGGTGACGGTCTTGCGCATCAACCATTCAGGTTTGAGCGTCGAGATGACAAACAGTACTGCCATGGCAGCAGTAACGGTTTGTGCGAAGATGAGCCACAGTCGTTGCATGTACAAACCAGATAACAGACCCGCACAGGCGAGACCTGACAGGAGTTGTGTTTTGAATAGACAGGAACTGCAAACCTATCTCGACGAGCTGCTCGAATGCGGGCGCGTGAAGGATTATTGCCCAAACGGTCTGCAGGTGGAAGGCAAGGATGAGGTGCGGCGCATCGTTTGTGGTGTTACCGCGAGCCTGGCGCTGGTCGAGCAGGCGGCGCTGCTGCGGGCGGATGCGATCCTTGTGCATCACGGCTGGTTCTGGCGCGGTGAAGACGGTCGCGTTACGGGTTTCCGCAAAGCGCGGCTGGCTGCACTGCTGGCGCATGACATCAACCTGTTTGCTTACCACTTGCCGCTGGATCTGCATCCCGAGCTTGGCAACAATGCCCAGCTGGCTGCGCGGCTGAACTGGAAAATTACAGGCCGTTGCGGCGAGCACGACCTGGTTTTCATCGGTGAGCCCGCGTCGCCGACAACGGCCGGCGCGCTTTCCCGCGCGCTTGCGGCAAGCCTTGAGCGTGAGCCTCAACTCATCGGCAATCCTGATCGTGATGTCAAGCGCATAGCCTGGTGCACCGGTGCAGCGCAGGGCAGCTTTGAACAAGCCATTCTTGCAGGCGTGGATCTATACGTGTCTGGAGAAATTTCGGAACCCACAGTGCATCTGGCGCGAGAGAGTGGAGTGGCCTACCTGGCGGCGGGACATCACGCGACCGAACGCTACGGTATTGCCGCACTCGGGGATCACCTTGCTGCGCGCTTCGGGCTGGATGTGCAATTCCTGAATCTGGACAATCCCGTTTAGTGCCTTGTCGGCAGCACAGGCATCTTCAGCTATGAGTCGTCGTCAAGCTTGCGCGGTGTGACGTCGGTACGCGTATGCTCGTCCGGCAGATCGTCGAGATTGATGTGCAGCGTGCGTGTCAGATCATGCGTATCGAGGCCCAGATCGAAATCCGTCGTGCCGAGATCGAAGTTGAGCGTAGAGCGCTCTTCCCGGCTTTCCGGCAAGCGTGGCACCGAGGTCTCCGGCACCGCATGCGATGAAGGGGCTGACGCGATTTGCGGGGTACCAAACGCTGTGATTGTCTGAGGTTCGGGCGTGGGCGGCGCAGAGTCGGGTTCGATATCCTGCTTGTAAGGGCCGAGCTGGGATTCGAGAATGGCCAGCAGGAGCAGGATTTCATCGATGATGGCGAGCGGGAAGCCCTGGCGCGTACCCTGGCGATTGTCGCGCAGCAGCATGTGCAGGTAGGCCTGACAATCGCGCTTGCCCCAGGTTTCGCATAGTTTCTGCGTGATATGGCCGATGTCCTCCAGCGATTCCGGCGCGCGCATTGCAACGTCGAACTCATCCCAGGTCACGGGTTTGACATTGAAGGTCTTGTTGAGCTGCGAGGTGAGCGCATCGAATTCAGGACGCATATCTGCCGTCTTGTAAACCTCCAGCAACTTGACCCAGGGCTTGACGGCCTGCTTCGGGTTGGCGCGAATGAAGTCTGCCAGCGTTTGTGCCGCGCCCTGAACGCGTCCGAAAGACATCATGATCTCGGCCAGTTCGACTGCCGAGTTGTGCTCTTCCACGTCCTCCTCGATATGCAGGACGGATGGCGGGCCGAGGTCGGACAAGCCCGGCAAATCCGAATTCGCGTAAGCGCCCGCTGGACGTTTGACATTCGCTTCGGGCCAGATATCTTCTTCCGATAGCGGCTCGAACAGATCGTCGGCGGGCTGTCCGGCAGGCTCCGCTTCTTCGATTGCCAGCGGAACGAGTGTTGGCTCTTCAGCGTAGCTGCGGCTGTTGCGATAGCGCTGCCAGCCAAGGAGCAGGACAAGCAGAGCGGCGATTCCGCCGAGTGGCAACAGCCAGACTGACCAGTCAAAAAGCGTGTTGCCCGGTGCCGGTGCCGGTGCAGCAGGCATAGCACTCGTATCTGCCTTCACTGTCGCTTGGCCTGCCTGATCGGAACTGACACTCGATACGTGATTGGCCTGCAAGGCGGCCTGTTGTGCGCGAATGCGCGCTTCCAGCCCCTGCACGTCGGACTGCAACTGCACCTGCAGCGCTTCGAGTTGTCGTAGCTTTTCACTCAGTTCGAGCTGAGTGGCGATCTTGTCGTCCAGCGTGGCAATCAGTTGCAGCTCGGTGCGCAGTTTTTCGCGCTCCTTTTCAGAGAGCTCCTTGCGCCCGGCAAGCCCGGTTGCCATTTGCAGACCAGCGCGTTCCTCACCGCCAACGACCAGCCGCGGCACACTGGCGGCCGATTTGCGCGATGACGCCGCTCTTGTGGCCTTGGCCGGAGCGGTATCTGGCGCGGTGCTTGGTGCGGCGGGCGATTCAGCCGGTATTGATGTGGCCAACTCGCTGGCATCGGGTACGACGAGTTCGATACCGGCAGGTAGTGGCGTCGAATTGCCGATAGCTTGCAGTTTGCCGGCGTTGCGCTGGCGCAGCAGGGCAAGGTAACGAGTCTGCAAAGCCCGGTTGCCGGGAAAAAGCGTAGCCGCAATCGAGCGCAGGCTCTCGCCCTTGACAGCGCGCCAGTTGCTTGCCGGGTTTTCTGCTGTGACGGTGGGCGCTGTGGGCTGGGGTATTGCATCAGCTGCCAGCGGCGGGTTGAGCAGCAGGGTGTATTCGCGACGCAACGTGGCGTTACAGTCGATGCGCACGGCAAGCATGATCACCGGCGACTGCACCGATTGCAGCGAGCTGATCAGAAGCACTTGCTGGCCATCTGCCTGGGTGCTCAGGCGCAGGCGACCGGCACGCAGCCAGGGCAGGTCATCATTGCCTTCACTACGCGGCCCTTCCAGGCGTATGCAGTCGGCACTGACGCCTTCATCGGCGCTCGCAGACAGTGGAATGCGCGCCTGCAGTATTTCGCCAATGCGGCTGTTGCTATGCACTTCGCCAAGACTTACCGCTTCGGCCGGCAGTATCGCGCACAGCAGCGCTGCACCGATCAGGGCGCGCCCCAGCCTGGTCGTTACGCGGCAGCGTTTGCGATCAAGGTGGTCGATCCGGAGAAGTCGATTCGGAGTGGGCGTGCGAGCTCGGACGGATGTCATGTAGCGCGATTCTAAAGGACGGCGGGGCTCTGCAAGCAGCGAATAGCTTGAGCTAGTGCCGCATTTTTCATTCTTTGTCAGTTCGGAACCCCATAACGAACGCTTCAGGGCCCCTTGGGAGCGGCGTTCTTTGTGCGTAACAGCATACGTTTCGGTACAATGAGCGGCTCATCCTGCCGCTGCGCCAATTCAGTCTTCCCCCTAACGAAGCTGCGTGTCGCGTTCAGGCCAGCCTCCTTCAGGAGCTCGCATGAACTGTCCGGGTGACCGACAAAATCAAGTGATTAATGCGTGCCAGTCGACCGCGAATAACAGTCGGCGGTTCGCGCGAGCGCAAAATAAGGGCAAACATGAAAATTCACGAGTACCAGGCAAAAGAAATTTTGCGCAAATTCGGCGTTGTGACGCCACGGGGCATTGCCTGTTTCAGCGTTGATGAAGCGGTTGCTGCTGCCGACAAGCTGGGTGGCGCCATCTGGGTGGTCAAGGCCCAGATTCACGCTGGCGGCCGCGGCAAGGGCGGCGGCGTCAAGCTGGCGCGCAGCAAGGATGAAGTGCGTACGATCGCAGGCCAGATTCTCGGCATGCAGCTGATCACGCACCAGACCGGCCCTGAAGGTCAGAAGGTGCGCCGCCTGATGATCGAGGAAGGCGCCGATATCAAGAAGGAATATTACGTCGCCGCGCTGACCGACCGTGCCACGCAGAAGGTTGCCATCATGGCTTCTTCCGAAGGCGGCATGGATATCGAGGAAGTTGCCCACAACACGCCAGAAAAGATCATCAAGGTCTTCGTGGACCCGCTGATTGGTCTGACGCAAGCGCAAGGCCAGGAACTTGCACGCGGTATTGGCGTGCCGGAAGCATCGATTCCACAAGCGATCGATACCTTCAAGAAGCTTTACACCTGTTACATGGAAACCGATGCCTCGCTGGCGGAAATCAACCCGCTGATTCTCGAAGGCAACGGCAACATCAAGGCGCTCGATGCCAAATTCAACTTCGATCCGAATGCGTTGTTCCGTCATGCGGACATCGTCGAGTACCGCGATCTGGATGAAGAAGATCCGGCCGAAATCGAAGCCTCCAAGTTCGATCTGGCTTACATCTCGCTCGATGGCAACATCGGCTGCCTGGTGAATGGTGCCGGCCTCGCGATGGCGACCATGGACACCATCAAGCTGTTCGGCGGCGAGCCGGCCAACTTCCTCGATGTGGGCGGTGGTGCTACTGCCGAGAAGGTCACCGAAGCGTTCAAGATCATGCTCAAGAACCCTGCGGTCAAGGGCATCCTGGTCAATATCTTCGGCGGCATCATGAAGTGCGACACCATTGCGACCGGCATCGTGATTGCCGCGCGCGAAGTGAAGCTGGCAGTGCCGCTGGTGGTGCGCATGAAGGGCACCAACGAAGATCTTGGCAAGAAGATTCTTGCCGAATCCGGCCTGCCCATCATCGCTGCCGACACCATGGCAGATGCCGCCCAGAAGATCGTTGCCGCCGTGGCGAGCAAGTAAGCCACAGGCCAGGAGTTCAAAGAAATGTCGATTCTCATCAATAAAGATACCAAAGTCATCACCCAGGGCATCACGGGCAAGACCGGCCAGTTCCACACCGAAAAGTGTCAGGAATATGCCAACGGCAAGAACTGTTTCGTTGCGGGCGTGAACCCGAAGAAGGCGGGCGAGTCCATCTTCAATATCCCGATCTTCGGCTCGGTGAAGGAAGCCGCGGCGCAAACCGGCGCCACCGTTTCCGTCATCTACGTGCCACCAGCAGGCGCTGCTGCTGCAATCTGGGAAGCAGTCGAAGCCGATCTCGATCTGGCCATCTGCATCACCGAAGGCATCCCTGTTCGCGACATGCTCGAAGTACGCAACAGGATGAAGGCCAAGGAAGCTGCTGGCGGCAAGAAGACCTTGCTGCTCGGCCCGAACTGCCCCGGCCTGATCACACCGGACGAAATCAAGATCGGCATCATGCCCGGTCACATCCACCGCAAGGGCCGCATCGGCGTCGTGTCGCGTTCCGGCACGTTGACCTATGAGGCCGTGGCGCAGCTGACCGAAATCGGTCTGGGCCAATCTTCGGCAGTTGGTATTGGTGGCGACCCGATCAATGGTCTCAAGCACATCGACATCATGAAGGCGTTCAACGACGATCCTGATACCGATGCCGTCATCATGATCGGTGAGATCGGTGGCCCTGACGAAGCCGATGCGGCGCTGTGGTGCAAAGCCAATATGAAGAAGCCGATCGTAGGTTTCATCGCGGGTGTTACGGCGCCTGCCGGCAAACGCATGGGCCACGCTGGCGCGCTGATCTCGGGCGGTGCCGATACGGCCGATGCCAAGCTTGCCATCATGGAAGAGTGCGGCTTCACCGTGACACGCAATCCATCCGAAATGGCCAAGTTGCTGAAGAGCGTTCTCTAAGCGACATGGGAGTAAGAAACGGGCAGCCTGGGCTGCCCGTTTTTGTTTTTGCGTTGTTCTGAATCTTGTCGTGACCGGCAGACCGGTTGCTGTAAAACTAAGGAAATACCGTGGACATCCTCTCGCAAAGCGCCTTCTGGCTTGGATTGGCAAAGATCATCTGGGTCAATATTTTGCTGTCTGGCGACAATGCTGTTGTCATTGCCTTGGCGGCGCGCTCGTTGCAACCTGCACAGCAGAAGTACGCAGTGATATGGGGATCGGTGGCGGCAATCATCATGCGTGTCGTGCTGACGGTATTTGCAGTGCAGATGCTGCAGTGGCCCTGGCTCAAGCTCGTCGGCGCGGTGCTGCTGGTGTGGGTCGGTGTGCAGTTGCTCGAGGAAGAGGATGAGGGCGCCGATATCAAGCAATCGTCTTCACTGCTTGGCGCGATCAAGACGATCTTGATCGCCGATCTCATCATGAGTCTGGACAACGTATTGGCGGTGGCTGCGGCAGCGGATGGAGCGCCTCAAGAAGCCAAGCTTGCGTTGCTGATCATCGGCCTGGGGCTGTCTATTCCCATCGTGATTTTTGGCAGCAGCGTGGTGTTGAAGCTGATGGGGCGCTTTCCGGTCATCATCACGCTCGGTGCAATGTTGCTTGGCTGGATTGCTGGAGAAATGCTCGGTACAGAGCAGAAATTCCAGAACTATGTTCAAGTCACTTCCGCCGTACACTATGCTTTGGCCATAGGTGGTGCATTGCTGGTGTTGGGTCTGGCCCGCCTGAGGCTTTTCAGTACAGCAAAACAGGCCGGCTCCTGACTATTTGGCGAAGGATTGCAGAGGGCCTGCGATGGCAATTTATCTGACCGAATCCGATGTGGCGCGGCTTATCGATATGCCGCTGGCACTCATGGCTGTCGACGCGGCGCATCAGGCCCTGAGTCGTGGCGAGGCCAACGATGTGCCGCGCAGACGGGTGCGCGGCAACGGCGCGATGCAACACATCCTGCAAGCCGTCTGGTCGTCCCGCGGTGTCATGGGCTACAAGGTCTACACCACCTCCACCGCAGGGGCCCGCTTCTGGCTGCATCTTTTCCGGGCGGATTCAGGTGAGCCGCTGGCCGTGATCGAGGCAGATCTGCTCGGCATGATGCGAACCGCCGCCGCTGGCGGGCTGGCGGCGCGCTGTTTGTCGCGGCCGGATGCCCGCGTGGCGGGTATCATTGGTGCGGGTTGGCAAGCCCGTGGTCAGATGCTGGCGCTGGCGGCAGCGCGGGAACTGACGCACTACAAGGTGTTTGCGCGGCGTGCCGACAAATTGCAATTGTTTTGCGCGGATATGGCTGCTGAGCTGGGCGTTCGCGTAGAGCCGGTTGAATCGGCGGAACAAGCCGTGCGTGACAGCGATATCGTGGTAACGGCCACGACGGCGGCTCAACCCGTGCTCCAAGGTGAATGGCTGGCGTCCGGTACGCACATCAACGCGATGGGCTCGAACTCGCTGGCACGCCGGGAACTGGACGAAGCTGCGGTGATGCGCGCCGACGTATTGTGTGTGGATAGCAGGGAAACAGCATTGCTGGAGGCCGGCGATTTGCTGCCGGGCATCGAGAAAGGGCGATTTACCCAGCGCCAGTTGCTTGAGCTGGGAGATGTGCTGGCTGGTTTCAGACCGGGTCGGCAATCGTCTGACGATGTCAGCCTGTTCGAATCGCAAGGGTTGGCGATTCAGGATGTGGCGCTGGGAGTGGAATTGCTGCAGCAAGCAAAACTCGCCGGTTTGGGACAGACTTTGCCATACTAGGCAAGGCGCACGTAGTTGCGACACAGGCGCTGGCAGATCGGTATTGGCATGAATGAGTATGACGACGTCGGGCATCTGTCGGCGTTGCTGCACCTCGTACGTTGGTTTATTAGCTTGGGGAAATGATGGCGAAGCTGGTTCTTAGCATGGATGGTCTGGTGCTCAAGGAAATCATGTTGAGCAAGGAACGCACGACCATTGGCCGCAAGCCGCACAATGACATTCAGATCGATAATCTGGCCATCAGTGGCGAACACGCGCTCATCGTGTGCATCCTCAACGATGCCTTTCTCGAAGACCTGAACAGCACCAACGGCACCTACGTAAACAGTCAGCCGGTGAAGAAACACGTGCTCAAGGACGGCGATGTCGTCGAGCTCGGCAAATACCGTCTCAAGTTCATCAAGGATTCGCCTGAATTCGCGGCCGGCAGCACTTTCGAGAAGGCTTTCATCGCCGCTCCCGAAGCGGCCAAGCTGACCAGCAGCCCGCGTGGTCACACCGACACGATGGTAGGCTTTGGCGTTGAAACCTCGGTGACGGATGCTTCTGCCACGGCAGGCTGGAATGCGCCGGAAGGTGCGCCTGCGCCCAAAGGCAACGAGCCTGTCGGCATGGTGCAGATCCTTTCCGGCCGAAACGCCGGGCGGGAGCTGGAGCTCTCCAAATCGCTGACGACACTCGGCAAGCCGGGCTCCCAGGTCGCCGTCATTACACGCCGCCCGCACGGTTATTTCCTTACCCACGTTGAGGGCGACAGCTTCCCCATTCTCAACGGCCGCCAGCTCGATGCCCAGGCACATCTTCTCAATGATCAGGATGTGATCGAGATTGCGGGCGTCAAGATGGGCTTCTACCTTCGGCCGCTTGGCTGATCCCGCCGAGCCGCTTCAGGCGTAGGCAGATATCGTATGGATATCCGGGTTCTTGGCTGTAGCGGAGGAATCGGTGGCCCGGATAACCGTACCACCTCGCTGCTTGTCGATCACGACATCCTGATCGATTGCGGAACCGGTGCTGGCGTGCTGTCGTTCGAACAGCTGCTGGCAATCGATCACGTTTTCATCACGCACTCCCATCTCGACCACATTGCCTTGTTACCGTTGCTGGTCGACACGGTTGGCGATTTCCGCAAGCAGCCGATCACCGTGCATGCCTCGGAAGAGACGGTGCGCATCATGCGCTCGCATATCTTCAATTGGCTGGTGTGGCCCGATTTCACCGCCATCCCTGATCGCGATCATCCCTTCCTGCGTTTGCAGCCTCTGTCCGTCGGCGAAACGATCGAGCTGGGCCAGCGTCGCATCACTGCCGTGCCCGCCCTGCATGCCGTCCCGGCCGTGGGTTATCAACTGACCGGGCCGCAAGGCAGCCTGGTCTTCTCAGGTGATACGACCTTGTGCGACGCGCTGGTCGACGCGCTGAACGCGATTCCCGATCTGCGCTATTTCATCGTCGAAACGGCGTTTCCGGATGCCCAGCACGATCTGGCGCTCGCTGCACGGCATTTGTGCCCAAGCATGTTGCGCGTGTTGCTGGACCGCCTCACCGGAGAGCCCGAGGTGTTCATCACCCACCTGAAGCCAGGCTCGGTCAACGAGATCACCGCTGAATTGCAGGCCGGGTTCGGGCGCTTGCGACCAGGCTTCCTGCGCAACGATCAGGTCTTCTCGCTCTGAAGTTTTTCCGGTCAGATGCCGATACTTATTGCTGGATGCCTGCAAGAGCGTAGAACCCTTCATATGCACGTCGGTCACCCTACAGTCCGGCATCTTGCTTGCACTTGAAAGTCCGGAGAAGCAATGAGCGCAAGTCCCAAGAACAACGCGATGGCACGGCGGCTGGCCTTTTTCAAGGGCTTGCAGACGCTCACTGCGCGCGTGCACGAAACGCGCAACATCGATGAAATCATCTTCGAGGTTTCCAGCGAAGTCTGTGCATTGTTCGGTGCAGAGCGTGTGACGATCTACATCGTCGATGAGTCGAAAACCAGCATTTCATCGCGGGTGAAAACGGGTTTGCATGCCACGCGTTCGATCCGCTTGCCGATTTCTGACAAGAGCGTGGCGGGCTTCGTCGCCCACCGCAGGCAACTGCTCAATATCCGCAACGCGTACGACGATGCAGAGCTGGCAGGTATTGCTGCCGAACTGCAGTTTCGCCACGAGGTCGACGAACGCAGTGGCTATCGCAGCAAGCAGATGCTGGTCGCGCCCTTGGTCAATGCCGAGGATGACGAACTCATCGGCGTGGTGCAGCTTATCAACACAACCGATGGCCAGCCGTTTTCACCGATAGAGGAAGAGGGCGCCCTGGCGCTTGCGCAGACGCTTTCCATCGCTTTTGCACAGCGCCTGAATGCCGAAGTACCGCTGCGCTCCAAGTACGACTACCTTGTGCGCGAGGGCAAGCTAGCCGGTCAGAATCCGGACGATCTCGTCGAGAAAGCACGCCAGCGCGGCGTGAGCCTGGAGCGCTATCTCGTTGATGAGCTACAGTGCTCGCTGGCCGAAATCGGCGACTCGATGGCGCGTTTCTATGGCGTGGCCTACGAACCCTTCAGGCCCGAACGTATCCGCCCGATGGATCTGCTGCGCAACATCAAACGCGAGTACGCCATCAAGAGCTTGTGGCTGCCACTGGAAGAAAACACGGAAGGCGTCTTGATCCTCGCCGTCGACCCCGAGCATGTAATGGGTTCGCGCGTTGTCCACAATGTTTTTCAACATGTAAAACTGGTCTACCGCGTCACCACTCAGATCGAATTCGATCAGACCATCGCGCAGTTTTTCGATCAGCTCTCCGATGATTTCTCGATGGGCGATCTGCTTTCCGATCTCATCGAGGAGGGCGAGGCGCCGAGCACCGATGATCTGAATGCCGCCGCCGACAACGAGCTCGTCAAGCTGGTCAATCGCATCATCGTTGATGCCCACCGCCAGGGTGCTTCGGACATCCACATCGAACCGCGTCCGGGCAAGGAAAAAACCCTCGTGCGCTTCCGCAAGGATGGCGCGCTGACGCCATACATCGAAGTGCCAGCGAGTTATCGTAATCCCATGGTGGCGCGCATCAAGATCATGTGCGATCTGGACATCTCCGAGCGTCGCAAACCGCAGGACGGCAAGATCAAGTTCCGTAAGTACGGCCCGCTGGATATCGAATTGCGTGTCGCGACAGTCCCCACGGCAGGTGGCATGGAAGACGTTGTCATGCGCGTGCTGTCGCAGGGTGAGCCGCTGCCGCTGGAGTCACTGGCGCTGTCCGATCATAACCTCGGCAGACTGAAGGAAACGATCACCAAACCTTACGGCATCTTCTTCGTCTGTGGCCCGACGGGCTCGGGCAAGACGACCACCCTGCACTCCATCCTCAAGCACATCAATACGCCCGATACCAAGATCTGGACGGCGGAAGACCCGGTCGAAATCACCCAGAAAGGTCTGCGGCAGGTACAGATCAATCGCAAGGCGGGGCTGGATTTTCCGAGCGTGATGCGCGCCTTTCTGCGCGCAGATCCTGACGTCATCATGGTCGGGGAAATGCGCGATATCGAGACGGTGACCATTGGGCTCGAAGCTTCGCTGACCGGCCACCTCGTGTTTTCCACTTTGCATACGAACAGTGCGCCCGAATCCATCGTGCGCTTGCTCGACATGGGCATGGACCCCTTCAATTTTGCCGATGCGCTGCTCGGTGTGCTCGCGCAACGATTGGCGCGGCGCGTCTGCCGCAGTTGCGGCGAAACCTACCAGGCCGGCGAGCAGGAGCTTGCAACCTTGCTCGACGAATACTGCGAAGACCTGCGGCGCTCGCCGCGCTTTGCCGCCGACCCTGTGGCGGCACGCAATGCATTGATGGAAGACTGGAGCACGCGCTTTGCCGACGAGCATGGCCGCTTCACGCTGAAGCGTGCCAAGGGCTGTGTCGAGTGCAACAACACCGGCTATCGCGGCCGCATCGGTCTGCACGAACTCATGGTCGGCTCCGATGAGGCCAAGCGTCTCATTCAGGCGCGCTCCACGGTGTCCAAGCTGTTGCTCGCGGCAATGGACGATGGCATGCGTACCTTGCGGCAGGACGGTATCGAAAAAGTGCTTGCCGGTCACACCGACATGACACAGGTTCGCAAGGTTTGCCTGCGCTGACAAGTTTCATTGCACTGCGACAAGGCAGATGCGCATTGGCGGGCGATCACAAACCACACGGTATTCGCATTCATGCAACAAAAACCGTGAAGGATTGTGTAATCAAGTACGGATCAACTTGTTAAGCGCGCCGCCGTTGACTATTCCAACAGTATGGCCCCGAGAAGCGCCGCAGCGGCTACACAAAAGGAGAGCAATATGGCCCGAGTGATGGAACGCATCAGTGATACTCCCGTTTGCCCTGTAGGCGTACAATCCGTCCCGCATGGCACGGACAGCCAACTCGTCGCAGGAGCACACGCGCCGATGTTTTCACTGCCTGATGCGGACATGGAAATGTTCGATCTGGCCGATGCGTTGAACCGTCACAATGTGGTGCTCTACTTCTATCCGCGCGATGGCATGCCATCGAGCTTGCGTCAGGCCATCGCGTTTTCCGATCACGAAGCGGAATTCCTCGACTGTGATGCCGAAGTGGTGGGAGTGAGCCTCGACGATTGTTTGCGGCACGCGCACTTCCGTGACGAGCACGGACTGTCCATGCGACTGCTCTCCGATGAAGATGCCGAAGCTTGCCGTCTATACGGCGTCTGGCAGCAACAGGAGATCGGTGGGGTGCCAAAGGCTTCGGTGCAACGTACGACCTTCATTATCGGACGAGACGGCGTCATCCATCACGTTCTTCACGATGCAGGCACGCGAGAACACCTGGCAGAGGTGCTGCAATTATTGAAAAAACTGACCAGGAGTAATCATGGAGATCGTCAAAAATACCGTCGTCACGCTTAACTACAAAGTCCATGATCCAGATGGCACGCTCGTAGACGACGGCGCCCAGCCACTCGTCTATCTGCATGGTGGTTACGACGGCATTTTCCCGCTGTTGGAAGAAAAACTGCACGGCAAGAAACTCGGCGAAACACTACAGATCAAGCTGCAACCCGATGACGCTTTCGGCGACATGGACGAGAGCCTGATCATGATCGAAGACGCCAAACTGTTCCCTGAAAACATCGAAGTCGGCATGGCCTTCGAGCGCGTCGGTGAAGACGGCGAAGAAGACATGGTCTTCCGCATTACCGATATTGCCGATGGCAAGGTCGTCGTCGACGGCAATCATCCCCTGGCTGGCATGGCACTGTTGTTCGATGTGACGATTGCCGATGTGCGTCAGGCGACGCTCGAGGAAATCACTCACGGCCATGTACACGGAGCCCACGGCCACCACCACTAAAAAATACGCGAATAAATCTACTGCGCGGGCCGATCTTGAACCTGCGATGCTCGCTGTACTGAAGTACAGCTGTGCTTCTCGGTTCAACCTCGATCCCGCTCGCTACGATTTCTTCGCGTATTTTCCAGACTGCGGTTGTTGAAGAAAAGCCAGATCTTGGTGTGTTGGGTTGGCTTTTGTGTGAATTGTAGAAACTTGCTCGTTTTGTTTGACGGGCTGAGGTGATTCACATAGAATTCGGCCTCCTCGGGGTGTAGCGCAGCCCGGTAGCGCGCTTGCTTTGGGAGCAAGATGTCGAGAGTTCGAATCCCTCCACCCCGACCAGTTTTACCCGAGGCCAAGCCGGATCC
>JAQGMG010000006.1 GCA_028292485.1 Rhodocyclales bacterium
GCAGGGCGGCAACACCGAAATGACCGAGACTGGAAATGTCGTGGTGAAGCATGGCGTCACAATCATCGCATACACGGACCTGCCGAGCCGGCTCGCGACCCAGTCTAGCACGCTCTACGCGACGAACCTCTTCCGCCTCTCGGAGGACCTCACGAAGGCGAAGGACGGCGTCTACAACGTGAACATGGACGACGAGGTGATTCGCGGCACGACGGTGGTGAAGGACGGCGCCGTCACGTGGCCGCCCCCCGCGCCGAAACTCTCCGCGGCACCTCCGGCCAGGGTGCCGCCGAAAGCCGTACCCGTCACCTCCGAGAAAAAAGGTCACGGGCACGGCGCCGGCGCGCCGATGGCGGCGGGAAAGCTCGCGATCATGTTCGCGGTCGCGGCGGCGCTCTTCGTGCTGGTCGGCCTCTATGCGCCGAGCGCGTTTCTCGGGCACTTCACGGTGTTCGTGCTCGCGTGCTTCGTCGGCTACATGGTGGTCTGGAACGTGACCCCCGCCCTGCACACGCCGCTCATGAGCGTGACCAACGCCATCAGCAGCATCATCATCATCGGCGCGCTGGTGCAGATCGCGCCGCCGGCGATGGACGGGATATCACGGCCCGACGCGGTGATCCGCTGGCTCGCAGTCGCCGGCATCGGACTGACCGCAATCAACATGTTCGGCGGTTTTGCCGTCACCCAGCGCATGCTGTCCATGTTCCGCAAATAAGGGAGCCGACGACATGTCCGCGGGCCTCGCCACCGTTTCCTATATCGCCGCCATCATTCTGTTCATACTGAGCCTGGGCGGCCTCTCCAATCCCGAGTCGTCGCGACGCGGCAACCTGTATGGAATGATCGGCATGGCGATCGCGGTGCTCGCCACGATCGTCGGACCGCGCGTGACCGGCGGCGGCATCGGCTGGATCATCGGCGCGCTGCTGATCGGCGGCAGCATCGGCATGTATCTCGCGCGCACCGTGCAGATGACGCAGATGCCCGAGCTCGTCGCGTTCATGCACAGCATGGTCGGCCTGGCCGCGATGGTCGTCGGCTTCGCCAGTTACATCGATCCCGGTTTCACGGGGGGTGCCTCGCCTGCCGAGCAGAGCATCCATCACATGGAGGTCTACATCGGGGTCCTGATCGGCGCGGTGACCCTGTCCGGCTCGGTGATCGCATTCGGCAAGCTGTCGGGCAAGATCGGCGGCAAGCCGCTGCTGCTGCCGGGCCGTCACTTCGTCAATCTGATCGGCCTGCTGCTGGTCCTCTACTTCGGCTATGCCTTCCTGCAGGCTGAAACGGCGCAGGACGGCATGCTGCCGCTGATCGTGATGACCGTGGTCGCGCTGCTGTTCGGCATCCACATGGTGATGGCGATTGGGGGTGCCGACATGCCGGTGGTGGTCTCAATGCTTAATAGTTATTCCGGCTGGGCCGCTGCTGCGACGGGCTTCATGCTGTCGAACGACCTGCTGATTGTCACCGGCGCACTGGTCGGCTCCAGTGGCGCGATCCTCTCGTACATCATGTGCGCGGCCATGAACCGCAACTTCCTCAGCGTGATTGCCGGCGGCTTCGGCTCTGACGGTGGCACACCCGCACCCAAGGCGGCAGGCAGCGCCGAACCGGTCGGTGAAGTGAGCCCGATCCTGGCCGCGGAAACGGCTGAACTGCTACGCGATGCGAAGAACGTAGTCATCGTGCCGGGTTACGGCATGGCCGTGGCGCAGGCGCAGCACACCGTCTTCGAGATCACCCGCTTCCTGCGCGAAAAGGGCGTCAATGTGCGCTTCGCCATCCACCCGGTGGCGGGTCGCATGCCGGGCCACATGAACGTACTGCTGGCCGAAGCCAGGGTGCCTTATGACATCGTGATGGAAATGGACGAGATCAACGACGACTTCCCCGAGACCGATGTGGCGATGGTGATCGGCGCCAACGACATCGTGAACCCGGCCGCGCAGGAAGACCCGGGCAGTCCCATCGCCGGCATGCCAGTGCTGGAAGTCTGGAAGGCAAAGACCTCCATCGTGATGAAGCGCAGCATGGCGTCGGGTTACGCCGGCGTGGACAATCCGCTCTTCTACAAGGACAACAACCGCATGCTGTTCGGGGACGCCAAGAAGATGCTGGATGAGGTACTAGTCGCTCTCAAGGCCGGGTAGTGCATGAAGCTACTGCGCGGGCCGATCTTGAGACTCCGGTGCTCAACGTACATGCGTACGTATCCGCTCCTCATCTCAACCTCGGCCCGCTCGCTACGCTTCCTGCACTACCCTCCGCTGGGTTGGAAACAAAAACGGCGCACCTTGCGCCGTTTTTATTGCCGATTGTCAGTTAGTAGCACCGTGGGGCGGCGCAAGATTGACCATGATGCTTTAGGGGCCAGGCGGCATGCGCAACGAAAAGATGTTGCACACCCTACAAGGCTGTTAGAGCTGCCCCACATTTTTACATTGATTGAATCCCAATTTATTACATGACGATTTTTTTTGTGAGTGGGAATTGCGACAAGACTGAGGCAGTGGCGATGGACAGGGCTAGGGCAAGCGCTATGTAGCACACGTGCCATAGCTTTGATGAAAATAGGTTTTCTGCGGGCCCTAGAATTTCTACGAAGAGGAAATGAGCGGCATAGACTCCTAAAGTGAGTTTTCCCGCTTTGTGAAAAATTTCGTCCATAAAAAATCGTTTGTTCGATAGTGCCGCCATGGCAGCGCCTATGCCCATAAGGTAGGTGCCTGCTACATAGTCTTGATAGGGCGATGTGCCATATAAATGCCAAAGGGTGTAGATCTCAAAGAAATGCAGCGCCCCTCCTGCAATAAGGAGCGCTATGCCTTTTGCAAACCATGTTTCATTTGGTTTTAGATGCGAAAGAAAAAATCCGCTTGCAAAGAAAACTGTGCCGAAAAAGGGGCCGTTTCTTGTATTGAAACTTGTGGGTATGCCGAAGGGCGTGTCAGCGTAGGCTTTTGCTAGCAAACCCACGACGTAGAGCGCTATAGAAAAAATAGCCAAAGTTTTGTAGCACTTTTTTGCCACAAAAAAAGCACATATTCCCAATGCCCATAAGAGGGATAGCAAAAACCAAAGATGAATTTTTGTTCCTTGTGTGAGCAGTACAAGGGGCTCCTGGGCGAGCCTTGCTAGTGACCAGTAAGCGGCTTTGATTGGCCCCGAAAAACCAAATTCGTTTATTGTTCCTACGTTATATGGGAGCAGGTAAATGAGAGACCATGCGATAAATATCGTAAAAATTCGCTTGGCCATTTGGCTCGATATCGCCGTAATTGAAGTGCCGTGATCTAGACGAATACCCCAAAAATAGCCTGAAATAACAAAAAATAGCGGCACTGCAAATCGCGCTGATTGGTCAAGCAGTAGGTGCGGTGTCCAAAAGTCGGTGTGTGTTATTAATAGGCTGTTGCTTGCTTGCGTGTGAATTGCGATCACCATCGTAATCGCAATTAATTTGGCGACATCAACGCTTACGATTCTGTTTGAAATGAGCGTCAATTTTTATGAATTAAGCATGGGTTGTTTGTTTTTTTGGGTTGGGCTTTTGCTATTTAAGCGTCCCCATCGCCACATGATCCATATCCGGGAATGTCTGGTTCTCGCCGCACATGCCCCAGATGAAAGTATAGGCCTGTGTGCCGACGCCGCTGTGGATCGACCAGCTCGGGCTGATCACGGCCTGCTCGTTGCGCATGACGATGTGGCGTGTTTCGGTGGGCTCGCCGCACATGTGGAAGACGACGCCGTCCGGATTCATGCCGAAGTAGAAATAGACCTCCATACGGCGTTCATGCGTGTGGCATGGCATGGTATTCCACAAGCTGCCTTCGTCGAGCTTGGTCAGGCCCATTACCAGTTGGCATGAGTCCACGACGCCCGGCATGATGTACTTGTAGATGGTGCGACGGTTGCTGGTGCGCGCTTCGCCGATGGTCTGTGGCGACGCTTGGTCGATGGTGATTTTCTTCGTCGAGTACGAGGCGTGTGCGGGACAGCTGTTGTAGTAGAACTTGGCGGGGGCGTCACGGTTCTCGCTCTTGAAGCTCACAGACTTGGCGCCACGCCCGATGTACAGCGCTTCCTGGTTGCCGACGGCATGCAGCTCGCCGTCGATCTCGACGATGCCATCGCCGCCGATATTGATCAGGCCGAGCTCGCGGCGTTCCAGAAAATATGCTGTGCCGAAAGTCTTGCCGAGGTCGTCGGGCAGCGCGATCATGCTGCTCACCGGCATGATGCCGCCAAAGACGATTCGGTCGACATGGCTGTACGTCATGCTTAACTGGTCAGCGGTGAAGATTTCTTCAACGAGGAATTCGCTGCGCAAACCCTCGGTGTCCAAGGTTCTGGTGTAGGCAGCATTGACCGCCTGGCGCGTCTGCATCGTAGAGTTCCTGTGATTGCGTTTTGTGAAGTGCGTCCCGTAAGTGCGGGATGTGCGAAGCCGCTGCGCGCTTACTCTTCCTTGGTGCGGAAATGTTTCACGGCATGCTCGTCGCTGATATTTTGCTCCTGCTTGTTGTGTTTGCGCTGTTCCTGTGCGACCTGTCTTTGCGATAGCGCATCGAAAGCCTTCATGCGGTTGCGCTCATGCATCCATTGTTGCTGGCCGCTTGCGGTCATCTGTTTGGATTGGTCGACGATGTTCTGCTGCAGATTGATGGCGTCGTCGAGCTTGGCAATGAAACTCGAATAATTGCGCCATGCGTCCGGGCCCATGCCCTCGCGCGCCGCCTGCATGAAGCGGCCGCGATACTCGATGCGATATTGCACCAGCATTTCCAGCTTCACTTCGCAGGCGTGTTCGCTGGCAAGTAATTCGCCCAATCGCCTGGTTGCCTCGTCGACCTTGGTGTGAGCATGGCTGAGGAGGACCTTCATCGTGTTGGAGCTCATGCGTGACTCCTGTTATCGCGGTGTACCAAACAAGCTATACAGACCGGTCAGGCTGTTTTCGAAATCAGCCTGTTCTTCTATCTTCTGTTGCAGGAATGCTTCCAGTGCCGGATACATGCGTACGGCTTCGTCGAGCAGCGGGTCGGCGCCGGCCTGATAAGCGCCGACAGCGATCAGATCGCGCGAGCGCTGGTAACGCGAAAACAATTGCTTGAAGCGGCGCACGAGATCGAAATGTGCCGGGCGGATCAGTCCGTGCATGGCGCGCGAGATGGATTGCTCGACGTCGATGGCAGGGTAGTGGCCCTGGTCGGCCAGCGCGCGGGTGAGCACGAAGTGGCCGTCCAGAATCGCGCGTGCCGCATCGGCAATGGGATCCTGCTGATCGTCGCCCTCAGCCAGCACGGTGTAGAACGCCGTGATCGAGCCGCCGCCTTCCGGGCCGTTGCCGGCGCGTTCCACCAGTGCCGGCAGGCGTGCGAATACGGATGGCGGGTAGCCGCGTGTTACAGGCGGCTCGCCAATCGCCAAGGCAATTTCACGTTGCGCCATGGCGTAACGCGTGAGCGAATCCATGATGAGCAGGACGTGCTTGCCCTGATCGCGGAAATACTCGGCAACCGTGGTGGCATAGGCAGCCCCTTGCAAGCGCATCAACGGGCTGGTGTCGGCGGGCGCGGCAACGACAACGGAGCGTGCAAGACCTTCTGGGCCGAGATTATGCTCGATGAATTCCTTCACTTCGCGGCCGCGTTCGCCGATCAGCCCGACGACGATGACGTCGGCAGCGGTGTAGCGCGCCATCATGCCGATCAACACCGATTTACCGACACCGGACCCGGCGAACAGGCCGAGCCGCTGGCCGCGCCCGACAGTCATCAGGCTGTTGATGGCGCGTATGCCAACGTCAAGACTGCGGTCAATCGACGCACGTGCCAAAGGGTTGATCGGGCGGCTCTGCAGCGAACGTGTGTGTGTGGTGGTCAGCGGGCCAAGGCTGTCGAGCGGACGGCCGGCGCCGTCGAGAATACGACCGAGCAGGCCGTCGCCGACGGGCAGGTGTTTGGCGCGGTCCGACGCGCGACGCCGTGGCTCGACACGAATTGCGGCGGTGGCGATGGGTTGTACGGGTTCGTTGGGAATGACGTGGGCGCCGGGTGCGAGGCCGAAGACATCGTCGGTCGGCATCATGAACAGTTTCTCTCCCGAGAAACCCACGACTTCTGCTTCCACGCCACCACCGCCGGGGACCAGAATGCGGCAGCCCGAACCCAGTGGCAGCTTGAGCCCGGCGGCTTCCATCACCAGGCCATTGATGCGTGTCAGACGACCGGAGAGTTGATACGAAGGCGCCGCACGCGAGAGCTTGCGGCAATCCCTGAGAAACGGGCGCCAGTTCTGACCGAAGCGCCCCATTTATTCCTCCTCGAACTGCGAAGCGCTGCGTGAGATATTTTCCACCACGCGGCGCCAGCGCGTCGTGACTTGCGCGTCGATCTGGCCGCCTTCGGAATCTACCAGGCAGCCGCCTTGCATGACGTCATCATCTTCGCGCAAGCGATGACTGGTGCTGCTGAACTGTTCCCCCAGGTATTGGCGTACCAATGCGGCGTCCAGCGGATTGACGCGCACGGTTGCGCCTTGCTGTGGCACTTGCGTCAATGCTTCGCGGATCACCGCCAGCACGCTGTCCGGTTGCACCTTGAGCGCGTCGCGCACAACCTGGCGAGCGACTTCCAGCGCCAATGCCTGTATCTCTTCAGCCACTTCCTGATCGAGATTGCTCAGCGCTTCGTGCATGGATTGCAGCAACTGGTGCAGCTCGGCGGCTTCCAGCCGGCCACGCGCACTGCCTTCTTCATAGCCCGCGGCGTAGCCTTCTTTCCAGGCCTCCTGGTGCATCGTTTCGATTTCTTCGGCAGTAGGCAGCGACACGCCGGGCGCCAGTTCGAGGCGCTCTTCGACGGCCTGTTCCGGTTCTGCATGCGTGATTTCTGTTTCGGCCGGGGCAGGCATGCTCGGGCGCGGCGCGTCGAAATTGACGAATTCGGCGCGCTGATATGCCCCCGATGCCTGGTTGTTCTGGATGACTGACACGAGGCTTTACCCTTTTGCTTTTGTCATATGGCAGATGTAAACGTCGACTACACGAATGCGTCGTCGCCGCCCTTGCCGCCAAGAACGATCTGTCCTTCTTCCGAAAGGCGTCGTGCCACCTTGAGGATTTCCTTCTGCGCGCCCTCGACTTCGGACAGGCGCACCGGCCCCTTCGATTCCAGGTCTTCGCGCATCATCTCCGCCGCACGGCTGGACATGTTGCGGAATACCTTCTCGCGCATTTCCGGGCTGGCGCCCTTCAGTGCCAGTACCAGCTGGTCGGACTGAACCTCGCGCAGGATGACCTGTATGCCACGGTCATCAATATCCATGAGATTGTCGAACACGAACATCTCGTCGAGGATGCGCTGGGCAAGGTCCGGATCGTATTCGCGCACATTGTCGAGAATTGCCGTTTCCGCCGCGTTGCCAACGAAGTTGAGGATTTCCGCGGCATGCCGCGTGCCACCCATGGCGGTCTTCTTGAGTGTTTGCGTCGAGCCCGACAGCACGCGCGTCAGCGCTTCGTTGAGTTCCTTCAGCGCAGTCGGCTGCACACCATCGAGTGTCGCAATACGCAACAGCACGTCATTGCGCTGGCGCTCGGAGAAGTGCTTGAGAATTTCGCCGGAGTGGTCGTACTCCAGGTGGACAAGAATGGTCGCGATGATCTGCGGGTGCTCGTTCTTGATGAGGTCGGCGGCGGTGGCCGCATCCATCCATTTGAGCGATTCGATGCCGGCCGTGTCGGAGCCCTGCAGCACGCGCGAGATCAGGTTGGCAGCGCGCTCGTCACCGAGCGCCTTGGTCAGCATGATGCGGATGGATTCTTCATCCGGCTCGATGTGCGAACCATGCGCTGCATGCAATTGAAGTTTTTCGACGAGACGCTCGACGCGTTCGCGTGGTTGCGGCGGCAGCTTGGCCATCGCGGCGCCGAGCTTCTGCACTTCGCGTGGCGACATGTGCTTGAGCACTTCGGACGCGGTATCGGGTCCGAGCGTGAGCAGCAGCATGGCGCAGTTTTCCAGGCCTTCGTTAGTGTCCTTCGCCACTTGGTGCGCCTCCAATCCATTCCTTCAGCATCTGCGCAACCATCCTCGGATCCTTGGCGGCGATCTCCTTGGCGCGCGTTACCTTCTTCTCGTAACTCATCTTCGCCAGTTCCGCCTGTAGCACTTCCGGCGGTATGTCTTCGTCGGCGAGCTGTTCTGCCTCGAGAGCGGCGGCCATGGCTGCCGCGCTGTTGGGCGCAGGTTCCTTTTCCATCATGTCGCGATTCTGCGAGGGCAGGACGGTGCCGAGCAGCGGACGTATGACGCCACGCACCACGAAGAAAATCACGCCCAGCAGAATCGCCCAGCGCAGTATCTCTTTGAGTGTCGCCAGCGTGTCCGGGTTCTTCCACACCGGCACATCGATGACTTCTTCCTTGACCGGCTCCGTGAAAGGCGTGTTGGCCAGATTGAGCGTGTCGCCACGATCCTTGCTGAAGCCGACCGCCTCACGCACCAGATCGTTGATTTTCTTCATTTCGTCGTCGGTGCGCGCGACGGTCTTGACGTCGCCTTTAGGGCTCTTCTCCGAGCGATTGTTCACCACCACGGCAACCGACAAACGTTTGACGGAGCCAAGCGAGCGCTTGATGTGCTGTACCGTCTTGTCGACCTCATAGTTGGTCGTCGCACTCTTCATGGAATTGATCGGGATGCCGGACTGGCTCGCCAGTGCCTGACCAAGTACCGGCGGCGAAGTGATGGGCGCGGTGGCAGGCACTGGCGGCTGGTTGGAAAGCGCGCCGGGCACGCCAACAGGCGGTGGCTGATTGGTCAGGTTCTCATTGCTTTGCTGGCTGCGGATGGCCGTATTCGGCGTCGGGTTGGGCTTGAAGGTTTCCGATGTCTGCTCGGTGGAATCGAAGTCCACATCAGCCGTGACTTGCGCGCGGAAATTGCCTTCGCCGAGTACCGGGTTGAGGATGGTCTCGATGCGCTTGCTGTAACTGTTTTCCACTTCCTCGACATAGCCGAGCTGGGTGGAGTCCAGACCGGCGGATCGCGGGTCGCGGGCACGCGTGAGCAGGTTGCCATTCTGATCTATGACATTGACCTGGTCCGACGCCAGTTCCGGCACGCTGGCAGCAACGAGGTGGACGATGCCGGCAATCTGCTGTGGCTCCAGCTTGCGCCCGGGATGCAGCGCAACGACCACCGAGGCGGTGGGTTTCTGTTCGTCGCGCAGGAAGGCCGATTGCTTGGGAATTGCCAAGTGCACGCGTGCGCCGGAGACTGCGGAAAGCGATTGAATGGTGCGCGCCAGTTCGCCTTCCAGCCCGCGCTGATAGTTGATCTGCTCGTTGAATTGCGAGACGCCCATTTTCTGCGTCTCAAGCAATTCAAAGCCGACCAGGCCGCCCTTCGGCAAGCCCTGCGAGGCGAGCATCAGGCGCAACTCATTGGCGCGATTCTCCGGCACGAGAATGGTCGAGCCACCGTTGTCGACGCGGTACGGTATGTTTTGTGCCTGCAGGGCTGTGATGATGGAGCCACCATCTTTCTCCGCGACATTGGAGAACAGGATCGAATACTGCGGTTTGTTACTCCATAGCCACACCCCCACCAGCAACGCGATGGCCACTGCCAGCGCGACGGCGCCTGCCAGCTTCTGGCGTTGCGAGAGTTTGTTCAGATTGTCCACCATCACCTGGATGGGTGAGGGCACCGGTGCGGCTAGAGTATCTTCGGCAGCCATGGCATCTTGTCTTCGTTTTGGTGTTCGTCTTTATGCGTATGCATTTGTTTGACAGACGCAGGCGGAAACCCATTTGTGATGGCGCATTCTGCGCTGGGCCTTGTGCAAGCAAGTGCCCAATAAGCGGCAAGTTCTGCCGCCTTCTCCGCATGCTTGGCTTGCGTGGCGACGACTAAAGTGCGATGCCGTGGGATCCCCTTATTTCATGAACCTCGCACGAGCCATCAGTGAGTCAGCCTTGAATCACGCCAGCCCTGAAATCTTCGATCAGTCGACGCCCGGGACCGCGGTGCCGGCGCCGTTTGCGGCGGCACCGGGCATGGATGCGGCAAGTCTTGCCGAAGCTTTCCAGGTCTTCGCACGCGCTTCGGACGAACTGACGCAAGCTTACAGCGGCTTGCAAGGCCAGGTCGGCGTGCTGACGGAGCGGCTCGATCTGTTGCTGGCGGCATTGCCCGCCGGCGTCGTGGTGCTCGATCAGCAAGGGCAAGTTGAGCAGACCAATCGGGCAGCACTCGATATGCTCGGCGACATCGCCGGTGTGGAATGGCAGAGCTTCGCAGCGCGCGTATTCGTTGCCACCGATACCCCCGGCGAATGGGCACTGGCGCTGTTTCCCGAAAAACTCGAAGAGACCCGTATTTCGATTTCCGCCACCGCGCAAACCACGACGGGTGGCCGCATCGTCCTGCTTCACGACGTTACCGAGGCCTGGCGCATGCGCGTTTCGGCTGCGCGCAATGAACGCCTCGCCGCAATGGGCGAAATGGTCGCGTCGCTGGCCCATCAACTCCGCACGCCGCTCGCCGCAGCGCTGCTCTATACCGGGCATCTGGCCAACGTCCAGTTGCCGGCTGCCGAGCGGGCCAGCGTTGCCGACCGTGCCGTGGAGCGCCTCAGGCATCTGGAAAAACTCATCAAGGACATGCTGATCTTTGCGCGCGGCGAAGCGCTGGGACGCGAAGTTTTCGGCGTATGCGATCTGCTTCTGGAGTTGGGCGCCACCATCGAGCCCGTTGCGCAGCGTCAGCAGATCGTTTTCCGGCAGGACTGCCAGGCCGCCGGGCAACAGCTCTTCGGCAATCGCAAGGAAATTGCCGGCGCCATCATCAATCTGCTCGAAAATGCCATCCAGGTACTGGGGGAGGGCGGTGAGGTCGTGCTGTCGGCCGTGCAGGAGGGTGGGCAAGAAAGTGGGCAGCAGGACGGAAGAATTGCATTCGTGGTGCGCGACAACGGCCGAGGTATCCCGATCGAATTGCAGGCGCGATTGTTCGAGCCTTTTTTCACCACGCGGGCCGATGGCACCGGTCTGGGACTGGCCATTGCACGGGGTGTCGCGCGCGCGCATGGCGGTGACATTTCGCTGTGTTCGGCGCCCGGCGAGGGAAGTGAATTCCGTCTGGTGCTGCCACAGGCAGTTGCCGAGAGCATTGAGCAGGAAAGCATGGAGCAGAAAAGCAAATGATAGAAACGCTCAGCATTCTCGTGGTCGATGATGACGCTGCACTGCGCGACGCCATCAGCATGATTCTCGAATCCGCCGGGCATCGCGTGAAACTGGCTGCCAGCGGGCCGGACGCATTGACTTTGCTGGAGTCGGCAAACTTCAATCTGGTCATCTCCGACCTGCGCATGGACCCGATGGATGGCCTGGCACTGCTTGCCAATATCCGCGCCAAACACGCCCAGTTGCCGGTATTGCTGATGACGGCTTTCGGCGATGTCGACAAGGCGGTTGCTGCGATGCGCGGCGGTGCCTGCGACTTCCTGATGAAGCCTTTCGAATCTTCCGTGCTGCTCGAAAACGTGCGCCGCCATGCCACCGTTGCGCCCAGCCAGGACGACATGATCGCCGCCGACCCGCGCACGCGCAACGTACTGGCGCTGGCCGCCAAGGTTGCCGAGACTGATGCCAGCATCATGCTCACCGGCGAATCCGGCACTGGCAAGGAAGTCTTCGCGCGCTACATTCATCAGCACTCGCGTCGCCGCACCGGCCCCTTTGTCGCCATCAACTGCGCGGCGATTCCCGAGAACCTGCTCGAAGCCACGCTGTTTGGTTACGAGAAGGGCAGTTTCACCGGCGCGCAAACCTCGCAGGCCGGCAAATTCGAACAGGCGCAGGGCGGCACCATCCTGCTCGATGAAATTTCGGAAATGCCAATGGGCTTGCAGGCCAAGATGCTGCGCGTCCTGCAGGAGCGCGAAGTCGAGCGGGTCGGCGGCAAGAAGCCGATTGCGCTGGATATCCGCATCCTCTCCACTTCCAACCGCGACATGATGCGCGAGGTGCAGGCCGGCCGTTTCCGCGAAGACCTGTTCTACCGTCTGAATGTCTTCCCGCTAGCCATCCCGAGCCTGCGCGACCGGCCCGCCGACGTACTGCCCCTGGCGAGGTACTTCATCGAGCGGCACGGCGAGCGAATCGGCAAGACGGCAAAAATTGCCGATGAAGCGGCGGCAATTCTTGCCGCCTGGCGTTGGCCCGGCAATGTTCGCGAGCTTGAAAACACGGTGCAGCGGGCCGTTATCGTCGCTTCGGGTGACACGATCAGCGGGGAAGACGTGCGCATGTGTCTGCCCGATCCGCAAGGCTTGTCCCAAATGAGCCCCGCGCCAGCCATGTCGGCCGATGGCGCCGGCGTAAATTTCGCCGCGCATGATCGGCAGGCAAATCAGCAGGATGACAAGCCCGCCAGCATGCGCGACCTGGAGCGGCAACACATTCTGGACACGCTCAAAGCCGTTGGCGGCTCACGCAAGAAGGCGGTGGAAAAGCTCGGAATCTCCGAGCGCACCCTGCGCTACAAGCTGCAACAGTATCGCGAAGAAGGCTTCACGGACTTATAAGCGGGTGACGCAAGGGTTTCTTGGCATGCAAGCTGCTTTAAACCGGATGCAATCAACAGGTGGCAACAATGGACACACGCGGCATTGAACAGATGATCGGGCAACTGAAGGCCACGACGGAGCTGGCGTCCGGCAAGGCGTCATCGTCTGTCCAGCCGGCGGACGGCGCCGATTTTGCCCAGGCCTTGCAAGGCGCCCTGAAGGAAGTCAGCCAGGTTCAGGCCAGTGCCCAGGAAATGGCTCAGGGCTTTTCCTCGGGCGATTCGAACGTCAATCTGCAAGACGTGATGATCAATCTGCAAAAAGCCAACATCTCTTTTCAGCAAATGGTTCAGGTGCGCAACAAACTCGTGACTGCGTATCAGGACATCATGAATATCTCGGTCTGATGGGCATTTAGTAGCTAGACCGCTCCCGGTTTTGCCTGCTTTCTTCGCTGCTTTCAGCGAATCTCATGTCCCTCCCCTGACCACTGAAATATCCCTGTAACACAACGGAAATAATCTAGCGTCGTTCTCACAACCCCATGGGGAAAAGCGATGCGCAAGACCTTTATTTCCGCTGTAGTTGCAAGTCTTCTGGCCAGTGCTTCTCTGGTTGCCTCCGCCGCCGAAGTGACCGGTGCGGGTGCTTCGTTCCCGGCCCCGGTTTACGCCAAGTGGGCTGATGCCTATCAAAAGGCCACCGGCAACCGGATCAACTATCAGTCCATCGGTTCGGGCGGCGGTATCAAGCAGATCCAGGCAAAGACCGTCGATTTCGGCGCTTCGGACATGCCGCTGACACCTGAGCAACTCAGCAAGGATGGTCTGGCCCAGTTTCCTGCCGTGATCGGCGGCATCGTGCCGGTGGTCAATCTCGCCGGCATCAAGGCTGGCGAGCTCAAGCTGACCGGCACTGTGCTGGCAGACATCTTCCTCGGCAAGATCACCAAGTGGAATGACAAGGCGATCAAGGACCTCAACCCGTCCCTGAGCCTGCCTAATGAAGATGTGAGCGTCGTGCGCCGCGCCGATGGCTCGGGTACTTCGTTCGTCTTTACCAACTACCTCTCCAAGGTTTCGTCCGACTGGAAGACCAAGGTCGGTGAAGGCACTGCGCCACAGTGGCCCGTTGGCTTGGGTGGCAAGGGCAACGAAGGCGTTTCGACCTACGTTCAGAAGTTGCCAGGTTCCATCGGCTACGTCGAATATGCCTACTCCAAGACCAACAAGCTGACCCACGTTCTCGTACAGAACAAGGACAAGCAGTTCCCGCAGCCTGACGATACGACCTTCAAGGCCGCGGCGAATTATGCAAAATGGGATAACACTTTCTACGAAATCCTGACCGACGAACCGGGCAAAGAGAGCTGGCCGATTACCAGCGCCACGTTCATCCTGGTGCAGAAGTCGCAGGACAAACCGGTGCAAGGCGCCGAAGTCCTGAAGTTCTTCGACTGGGCCTACAAGAACGGCAGCAAGTTGGCAGAAGAGCTGGAATATGTGCCGCTGCCTGACGCGACTGCCAAGCTTGTGCGTACCTCGTGGGAGCAGGTGAAGGACGCTTCCGGCAAGCCTGTGTTCTCGGCCAAGTAAAGTAGAATCCATGTCTGTTTCGATGGGTTCTGGCGCATCGAACTCCGGAGCCGTCCTGGCTTCGGAGGATCCGGTGATGGAGAGTGTTTTCGTGAAAACGCAGGCTAACGGCGCGCTCAGACGTCGCAAGACGGATCTGGGAGATGTTGCTTTTGCGTGGCTGACACGCTCGGTAGCTTTCCTCGTCCTGCTGACGCTGGCTGGCATCATCGTTGGACTCGCCTTCGCCGCCTGGCCCAGCATCCAGAAGTTCGGTCTCTCGTTCCTGACGACGACCGAATGGAATCCGCCAATGGAACGATTCGGTGCGGTCGTGCCTATCTATGGCACGATCGTCACCTCGATCATTGCGCTGCTTATCGCGGTACCCGTCAGTTTCGGCATTGCCCTGTTCCTGACCGAGTTGTCTCCCGCATGGTTGCGCCGTCCGCTCGGCACTGCCATCGAGTTGTTGGCAGCAATCCCCAGCATCGTTTACGGCATGTGGGGTTTGTTGGTATTTGCTCCCTATTTTTCCGAATATGTTCAGCCTGTACTGGCGGCTACCCTGGGTAAGCTGCCGCTGCTCGGCAAATTGTTTACCGGCCCGCAGATGGGTATCGGTTTGCTCGCGGCCGGCATCATCCTGGCAATCATGGTGATTCCCTTCATTGCATCTGTTATGCGCGACGTATTCGAAGTCACGCCGCAAATGGTCAAGGAGTCGGCTTACGGTCTGGGTTGCACGACGTGGGAAGTGGTGTGGAGCGTCGTTCTGCCGCACTCCAAGGCCGGCGTCGTCGGCGGCATCATGCTGGGCCTCGGCCGCGCACTCGGCGAGACGATGGCGGTGACGTTCGTGATCGGTAATACGAACATGCTCAGCTCAGCTTCGCTGTTCATGCCGGGCAACAGCATCACCTCTGCCCTTGCAAACGAATTCGCAGAGGCCGGACCCGGATTGCATACGGCCGCGCTCATGGAGCTGGGCCTGATTCTTTTTGTCATCACGCTGATCGTGCTGGTGATTTCCAAAATGTTCCTCGCCGGTTTGTCGCGCGGCGAAGGCGCCAAGTAAGCCGGACTGCCATAGCCATCATGAATCTCCTGAGTCGTCGCAAACTCATCAACAAGATCGCGCTGAGCCTCTCTCTGGGCGCCATGGTTTTTGGCTTGTTCTGGCTGGCGTGGATTCTGTTCACGGTGCTGAAACTGGGCATAGGTGGCTTGTCGCCCGATCTTTTCGTCAAGATGACACCTCCGCCCGGCACCGCAGACGGCGGCCTGGCAAATGCCATTGCCGGTAGCGCGATGATGGTCGGGCTGGGCACATTGATTGGCTCGCCGGTCGGTGTGCTGGTGGGGGTGTACCTCGCTGAGTACGGCCTCAAGACGCCGCTTGGCCGCGTGACGCGTTATGTCAATGACTTGTTGCTGTCCGCGCCATCCATCGTGATCGGTCTGTTTGTATATGCGGTCGTTGTGGCACATACCGGCCAGTTTTCGGGCTGGTCAGGCGTTCTGGCGCTGGCCTTGATCGTCGTACCGGTGGTGGTACGCACCACCGAAAACATGCTGATGCTCGTGCCCAACTCGTTGCGTGAAGCAGCCTTTGCGTTAGGAGCTCCCAAGCGTGTCGTCATCATGAGCATTGCCATGCGGGCGGCAAAGTCAGGCGTTGCAACCGGCATATTGCTGGCCATTGCGCGGATCGCTGGCGAGACAGCGCCGCTGCTGTTTACCGCGCTGTCGAATCAGTTCTGGAGCACAAACCTGAACCAGCCGTTGGCGAATTTGCCGGTCACCATCTTCCGTTTTGCCATGAGCCCGTTTGCGGAATGGCAGCAGCTGGCGTGGGCTGGGGTGTTGTTGATCACCTTGGGTGTGCTGACCTTGAACATCGTTGCGCGTGTGTTCCTGCGACAAGACAAGCAGCACTGACGGCACGGCGCTGACACAACATCGAGTTATCGAATTGATTTGAATTGGAATGGTGATGACCCAGCTTGTTTCGCAGATCGAGTTCAAGAATTTCAACTTCTACTACGGCAAGTTCCATGCGTTGAAGAACATCAATCTGTCACTGGCGCGGCGCCACGTTACGGCCTTCATTGGCCCGTCGGGCTGCGGCAAGTCGACACTGTTGCGCACCATCAACCGGATGTATGACCTCTACCCGGAGCAGCGTGCCGAGGGCGAGTTGCTGCTGGAAGGCGACAATATTCTCAAGGCCGATATTGACCTGAGCTCCTTGCGTTCCAAGGTGGGCATGGTGTTCCAGAAGCCAACGCCGTTCCCGATGTCGATCTACGACAACATCGCATTCGGCGTGAATCTGCATGAAAGCCTCTCCAAGGCCGAGATGGATGAGCGTGTCGAATGGGCGCTACGCAAGGCCGCACTATGGGATGAAGTGAAGGACAAGCTGCACAAGAGTGGCATGAGCCTTTCAGGCGGTCAGCAACAGCGCCTGTGTATCGCGCGCGGCGTGGCCGTCAAGCCTGAAGTTTTGCTGCTCGATGAGCCAACCTCGGCACTCGATCCGATCTCGACGATGCGCATCGAGGAATTGATCGATGAGCTCAAGCAGGAGTTCACCATCGTCATCGTCACTCACAACATGCAGCAGGCTGCGCGTATTTCGGACTTCACCGCCTATATGTATCTGGGCGAGTTGATCGAGTTTGGTGATACGGACAAGATTTTTGTGAAGCCGCAACGCAAGGAAACGGAAGACTACATAACGGGCCGCTTCGGCTGACCGGAACCACGCATGGGCCTACTGCGCAGGCCGATCTCAAGCCTGCGATGCTCAACGTACTGAAGTACGCCTGCGCTTCTCGGCTTGACCTCGACCCGCTCGCTACGGCCCCTGCGTGATTCCTCGCTCCGATGACTAAACAAACCCCGCAAAGCGTTATGCCTTGCGGGGTTTGTCTTTTTGCGTTGTGCTGTTTCAGTCACTTCAGGTAGTAATATCAGACTTTCCCCCGCTTCCTGAAAGGAAAGTCCGTGACTGCTGCTGTCCAACGCGCCGATTTCGATCGGTACATGCTGCCTGTGTTCAACCCGCTCGAGATGATTCTCGTGCGAGGTGAAGGCTCGCGCCTGTGGGACCAGCAAGGGCGTGATTACATCGACTTTGGCGCCGGCGTAGCGGTGACTTCCCTGGGGCATGGCCATCCTGCGCTCATCAAATCGCTGCACGATCAGGCGGCCAGGCTGTGGCACGTCTCGAACTATTTCACCAATGAGCCGGCACTGCGCCTGGCGAAGAAATTATGCGATGCGACTTTCGCCGAGCAGGTGTTTTTCTGCAATTCCGGTGCAGAGGCCAATGAGGCCGCTCTGAAACTGGCGCGCAAGCGGGGCGTTGACAAGCATCCCGATAAGGTCGAGATCGTTGCTTTCAACGGCTCGTTTCATGGCCGTACGTTCTTCACGGTATCCGTAGGTGGTCAACCGAAGTATTCATCCGGCATGGGGCCGAATCCGCCAGGCATCGTACATGTCGACTTCAATGACATCGAAGCGGTCAAGCGCGTAATCGGGCCAAAGACCTGCGCGGTGATTGTCGAGACGGTGATCGGCGAAGGCGGCATCCTGCCCGCGACACCGGAGTTTCTGCAGACGTTGCGTGATCTCACCACCGCGCATGACGCCGTCCTGATTTTCGATGAAATCCAGTCCGGCAACGGGCGTACCGGTGCGCTCTACGACTACATGAATACCGCCGTGGTGCCGGATATCCTGACGACGGCCAAGGGCCTGGGGGGCGGTTTTCCGATCGGTGCGATGCTGACGACGGCCGAGGTTGGCAATCATTTTCATCCAGGCAGCCACGGCTCGACTTTCGGCGGCAATCCGCTGGCCTGCGCGGTGGCAGAAACAGCATTCGACGTCATCAATGATCCTGTCTTGCTGGCGAGCGTGCGGACCAAGGCGGAGCGCGCTGCGACGGCACTGCGCGCGATCGGCTCGCGCCATGGTTGCTTCAGCGACGTTCGCCATGCGGGCCTGTGGTTCGGTTGCGAATTGTCGCCAGCCTTGGCCAATCGCGCCGGGGACTTGGTGTCCAGGGGCGCTGCCAATGGTGTATTGATGCTGCTGGCCGGGCCAAACGTGTTGCGCGTGGCCACCTCCCTGATCATCAGTGATGAGGAGCTCGATGAGGGGTTGCAGCGCCTCGAAAAAACCTGCGCCGAGTTGCTCGGTTAGAAGCGACGAGCCTTGCGGCCGCGCTGTACTTCAGTCTTTCGTGCTTGTTTCCGTTAATTTGTGTGACGGATCTTGCGTAAGCCATCGCGTGGCGTGAGCCAATGTCAATGACAGCGGCGTTGAAAGAACACAAGCATGACTAAGAGCGTTACGAAAGACGTGGATGGGGTGCCCGACGCGAATGCCGCCACGCCGAGTTTGCGTGCGGCTCTCGAGCAGGTAGCCTTGCGCGCGGGGCGCGTCGGTTTTTTCGATGGCCACGCCGGCTCGCCGGAGGAACTGGCCTGGCGACTGAAGGATCTGCTGGAATTCGAGCTGCGCGAAAAAGAGCGCATCGCCTTGGCCCTGGACAGCGCCCATGATGGTTTGTGGGACTGGGATATCGTTTCCAATAGCGATTACCTGAGCCCTCAATGGAAGAAAGCCCTCGGTTTCGGTGAGGCCGAGCGTGGCAAGGGACTAGCTGCGTGGCAATCGCGCATTCATCCCGATGACTGGCCGGCTGTCGAGAGCCTCTTGTCGGCGCATCTGGCAGGCCGCACGTCCGGGGTGGCTGTCGAATATCGTTTGCGCCATGCCGGCGGTGACTGGCAGTGGGTGGGCAGCTACGGGCGAGTGGTCGAACGCGACGCAAACGGCCTTGCACTACGCATGGTCGGCGTGCACCGCAATATTTCCGATCGCAAGATGTTCGAGAACGAATTGTTGCGAGCCAAGGAAGTGGCCGAGTCGGCGAGTCGCGCCAAGGGTGACTTCCTCGCCAACATGAGCCACGAAATCCGCACGCCAATGAACGGCATCATCGGCATGACGGAACTGGCGCTGGATACGCAACTGGATGCCGAGCAGCGCGGCTACCTGCAGACCGTCAAATCCTCGGCCGAATCGCTGCTGTCCATCATCAACGACGTTCTCGATTTTTCGAAAATCGAAGCCGGCAAGCTTGAACTGGAGATGATCGACTTCTCGCTGCCAGCCGTGCTTGGCGATACTTTCAAGTCCTTGGCGCTGCGCGGTCACCAGAAGGGTCTGGAGCTGATCTACGGCATCGAGGTTGGCACACCGCAAGTGTTGCGTGGTGATCCCAACCGCTTGAGACAGGTCTTGATGAATCTTCTCGGCAATGCCATCAAGTTCACTGAAAAGGGCGAAATCGAAGTTACCGTTGGCCAGATCAGTCGCGAAGGACGTAAGGCGCGCATCGAAATCGCGGTACGCGATACCGGCATCGGTATTCCCGCCGCGAAGCAGGAAGAGGTATTCGGCGTTTTCTCGCAAGCGGATACGTCGACCACGCGTCGTTATGGCGGCACCGGTCTTGGCCTGGCAATCTGCCGGCGCCTGGTCGAATTGATGGGCGGGCGGCTCTGGCTCGAGAGCGAAGAGGGGCAGGGCAGCACTTTTCATTTCACCACGGAAGTAGAAGTGGTGCGCGATGAGCTCGTGAGCGAGCGCGTCGATCGGCGCTTCAAGGGCATGCGCATATTGCTCGTCGAGGACAGTGCCAGCGCCGCACGCGAGATCGGTGACACCTTGCGGCGTTGGGGCTTCTTCGTGGCCCATGCGGCAAATGGCGACGAAGCCAACATGACCATGCGCGTCGCGCAGAAATCGGGCGAGGCGTTCGATCTCATGCTGGTCGACGCCAAGATGCCGGCACCTGGCGGCTTCGAATTGCCTTCGCGCTTTCACACGGAAGGCGCGCTATGCGATCGCATCATCATGATGCTGACTACCGAATCTCAGCGTAACGATGCCGCACGTTGCCGGCAGTTCGGTGTGCGCTCGCATGTGGTCAAGCCCGTGTCATCGACGGATCTGCTCGACGCCATCAGGCTGGCATTGAGCGCCAATGTCGAGCCCGAAGTGAAGCTCGATGCGTTCAGCATCGACGAGTCGCTGGCCGAGGCTGGCAATGTCGTGCGTCGCAGGGAAGTGCTGCTGGTGGAAGACAATCCGGTCAATCAGACCGTTGCGACCAAAGTGCTGGAGCGCGCGGGATTCCGCGTCACGGTTGCCGGCGACGGGCAGGAAGCAATCGAGTGGTTCGAGAAACAGCGTTTCGACATCATCCTCATGGATGTGCAGATGCCGGTGCTGGGCGGGCTGGACGCGACCAAGGCCATTCGCGCGCGTGAGGCACGGCGGAGCTGGGCCATGTCCGGCCGCTGGGAATCGATTCCCATCATCGCCATGACTGCGCACGTCATGTCGGGCGACCGCGAGCGATGCCTGGATGCGGGCATGGACGACTATGTTGCCAAACCGATCCAGCCGGCCGAACTCTTCGCGGCCATCGACCGGGTTTCGAACCGCTACGAGCGAACGGATACAGAGGGCAGTGTCATTGCCAGCGGAGTAGCTGTTTTTGACGACGACGGTGCACCGATTGCCGATCTCGAACAGACACGTAGTCTGCTTGAGGGCGACGAGTCGGCCGTCCAGGCACTCATCAGCGTATTTCTGAGCGACGTCGGCAACACCTGCAACAAACTGCAGGCGGCAATTCAAAGTGGCGACGGCAAGGCTCTGGGAGCGGTGGCGCATTCCGTGAAGTCTTCCGTAGGCGTGTTTGGCGCCGTGCAGGGGGCGGAGGCAGCAGTGAAAGTGGAAATGGCCGGCCGCCATGGTGACCCGGCAGCTGCCGTCGCAGCAGCGCCTGCCTTGTTGATCGAATTGAACCGCCTTGCCGCTTATTTGCGGACACAACTGAGGCCCGATAGCGCTGGCTGAGTGGTGGTCCGCACGCCAAAGCGGCGCTAGTTGATGGGCCGCCATTGCCCGAAACCCTGCAAAAAGCTACAATTCCGGAAATTCACTTAGCGGGATGGGCCCAGTGCTGCACTTGGGGACCGTCCCGTTTTTTACGTCACTGCTTTGCGGGCCTTTTGTTGCATGAAGCCCCGACCAAGTGCTGTGGCGTGCAAGTGACCACCGAATTCAGCACCATAGACTTCAGGAGTTTTAACGTGGCCGACACCCTGCATGCCCTGCTTGCACTCGCCGATGGCACAGTGTTTTACGGACAAGGCCTTGGCGCTGTAGGCAAGACAGTTGGCGAAGTGGTGTTCAACACCTCCATTACCGGCTACCAGGAAATCCTTACCGATCCGTCCTACGCGCGCCAGATCGTCACGCTCACCCATCCGCATATCGGCAACGTCGGCGTGAATGCCGAAGATGCCGAAGCGGCCAAGGTCTTCGCCTCTGGCCTGATCATTCGCGATCTGCCAATCCGCATTTCCAGTTTCCGCTCTGAACAGTCGCTCGACGACTTCATGAAGGCGCAGAACGTTGTCGGCATTGCCGGCATCGACACGCGCAAGCTGACACGCATCCTGCGTGAAAAGGGTGCGCAAGCCGGCTGTGTCGTCACCGCAGCGACGCTCAACGAACTCAATGCGGAAGCCGCCGTCGCCGAAGCGCGTGGCTTCCCGGGCCTGGCGGGCATGGACCTGGCCAAGGTCGTGAGCACGCAGAAATCCTACCCCTGGACCAGCGGTGAATGGAAACTCGGCAAGGGTTATATCGAGCAGACCAATGCCAAATACCACGTTGTCGCCTATGACTTCGGCGTCAAGCGCAACATCCTGCACATGCTGGCCGAGCGCGGTTGCAAGCTGACGGTCGTCCCTGCGCAAACCACGGCGGAAGAAGTGTTCGCACTGAATCCCGATGGTGTTTTTCTTTCGAATGGCCCAGGCGATCCTGAGCCTTGCGATTACGCCATCAACGCCTCGCGCAAATTCCTCGAGCGTAAGTTGCCTACTTTCGGCATCTGTCTCGGTCACCAGATCATGGGTCTGGCCGCTGGCGCGAAGACGCGCAAGATGAAGTTCGGCCACCACGGCGGCAATCATCCGGTGAAGGACCTCGATTCCGGTCGCGTGCTGATCACTAGTCAGAACCACGGTTTCGAAGTCGACGTGAATACCTTGCCCGCCAACGTGCGCACCAGTCACGTATCGCTGTTCGACGGCAGCCTGCAAGGTCTGGTGTGGACGGACCGTCCGGCACTGTGCTTTCAGGGCCACCCCGAGGCCAGCCCCGGCCCAGCCGACGTGGCTTATCTGTTCGACCGCTTTATCGGTCTGATGGAATCAGCGAAGAAATAAGCAACAGAAAATAAAAGGCGTCGCAGTAGTCTGCGCGCCTCACGAAATGCAATTCAGGTATTGATATGGCCAAGCGGACAGACATTCAATCAATTCTCATCATCGGTGCCGGACCCATCATCATCGGTCAGGCCTGTGAGTTCGACTACTCGGGCGCGCAAGCCTGCAAGGCGCTGCGCGACGAGGGTTACAAGGTCATTCTGGTCAATAGCAATCCGGCCACGATCATGACCGACCCGAACATGGCCGATGTGACCTACATCGAACCCATCACCTGGCAGGTGGTCGAGCGCATCATCGAGAAAGAGCGCCCTGACGCAGTACTGCCAACCATGGGTGGCCAGACCGCACTGAACTGTGCGCTCGATCTGTGGCGCAATGGCGTGCTGGAGAAATACAAAGTCGAACTGATCGGCGCCACGCCGGAAGCCATCGACAAGGCCGAAGATCGTCTGAAGTTCAAGGATGCGATGACCAAGATCGGTCTCGAATCCGCACGCTCCGGCATCGCTCACAGCATGGAAGAAGCCATGGCCGTGCAGGCCAAGCTCGGCTTCCCGGCCATCATCCGCCCTTCATTCACCATGGGTGGTACTGGTGGTGGCATTGCGTACAACATCGAAGAATTCAACGAGATATGCACGCGCGGTCTCGATCTGTCGCCAACCCGCGAGTTGCTCATCGAAGAGTCGCTGCTGGGCTGGAAAGAATTCGAGATGGAGGTTGTCCGCGATCGCAAGGACAATTGCATCATCGTCTGCTCGATCGAAAATCTGGACCCGATGGGTGTGCACACCGGTGACTCGATCACCATCGCGCCAGCCCAGACGCTGACCGACAAGGAATACCAGATCATGCGTAACGCATCGATCGCGGTATTGCGCGAGATCGGTGTGGATACGGGCGGCTCGAATGTGCAGTTCGCGGTCAATCCGAAAGATGGTCGCCTGATCGTCATCGAGATGAATCCACGCGTGTCGCGCTCCTCAGCGCTGGCATCGAAAGCGACGGGTTTCCCTATCGCGAAGATCGCTGCCAAGCTGGCTGTCGGTTTTACGCTGGACGAACTCAAGAACGACATTACCGGTGGTTTGACGCCTGCATCTTTCGAGCCGTCGATCGACTACATCGTTACCAAGATTCCGCGTTTTGCATTCGAGAAATTCCCGCAAGCCAACGATCGCCTGACGACGCAGATGAAATCTGTCGGTGAAGTGATGGCGATGGGCCGCACTTTCCAGGAGTCTTTCCAGAAAGCCTTGCGTGGTCTTGAAACCGGTGCCTACGGCTTGGACGAAGTCGAATGCGATCGCGAAGAGCTCGAGCAGGAAATGGCCAATCCGGGCGCGAACCGCATCTGGTATGTCGGTCAGGCATTCCGCGAAGGCATGACGCTGGACCAGGTCTTTGCGCTGACCAAGATCGACCCATGGTTCCTGGCGCAGATCGAAGACATCGTGCGCCGCGAGAAACTGCTGGTCGGTCGTTCGCTGAAGAGCCTGCAGGTCGGCGAGCTACGTGACTACAAGCGTCGTGGCTTCTCTGATCGTCGCCTCTCGAAATTGCTCGCGACGGATGAGACTTCCGTGCGTCTGCATCGTCACGGCCTTGGCGTGCGCCCTGTCTACAAACGCGTCGACACCTGTGCCGCTGAATTCGCTTCGAATACGGCTTACATGTACTCGACCTACGAGGAAGAGTGCGAAGCGGCGCCGACCAATCGCAAGAAGATCATGGTGCTCGGTGGCGGCCCGAACCGCATCGGCCAGGGCATCGAGTTCGACTACTGCTGCGTGCATGCCGCGCTGGCTTTGCGCGAAGATGGTTATGAAACCATCATGGTCAACTGCAATCCCGAAACGGTTTCAACCGATTACGACACGTCGGATCGCTTGTACTTCGAGCCACTGACGCTGGAAGACATTCTCGAAATCGTTGCGGTCGAAAAGCCGGTTGGCGTGATCGTGCAGTTCGGTGGCCAGACGCCGCTGAAAAGGGCGCGTGAGCTCGAAGCCAATGGCGTGCCCATCATCGGCACGACGCCAGACATGATCGATGCAGCCGAAGATCGCGAACGCTTCCAGAAACTGCTGGTGGATTGGGGCTTGAAGCAGCCACCAAACCGTACCGCACGTACGCCTGAAGAGGCTGTGCGCCTGGCCGCCGAAATTGGCTATCCGCTGGTTGTGCGTCCGTCCTATGTGCTCGGCGGTCGTGCGATGGAAATCGTGCACGAACAGAAGGATCTGGAGCGCTACATGCGCGAGGCCGTCAAGGTCTCCAATGATTCGCCTGTGCTGCTCGATCGCTTCCTTAACGACGCGGTGGAAGTCGATGTCGATGCCTTGTCCGATGGCAAGCAGGTGATGATCGGCGGCATCATGGAGCATATCGAGCAGGCTGGTGTTCACTCCGGCGACTCGGCGTGTTCGCTGCCGCCTTACACGCTGTCAAAAGAATTGCAGGACGAACTGCGTCGCCAGACCGAAGTCATGGCGCGCGGCCTGAATGTCGTGGGCTTGATGAACATCCAGTTCGCGATCCAGGGCAAAGGTGACAACGCGGTTGTCTACGTACTTGAAGTGAACCCGCGTGCGTCGCGTACCGTACCCTTTGTCTCGAAGGCTTGTTCATTGCCGCTGGCCAAGATCGCCGCGCGTTGCATGGCGGGCCAGACGCTGGCAGAGCAGGGCGTGAAGGGCGAAATCGTGCCACCGTATTATTCCGTCAAGGAAGCGGTATTCCCCTTCAATAAATTTCCCGGCGTCGATACCATTCTCGGACCGGAAATGAAATCGACGGGTGAGGTGATGGGCGTCGGGCGCAGCTTCGCCGAGGCCTTCGTGAAGAGCCAGATTGCTGCCGGTACGCGCTTGCCTTCGGAGGGGCGCGTCTTTATCAGCGTCAAGCCGACAGATCGTCCCAAGGCTGTCGAGGTCGCGCGCGAGCTTATCGACCTGGGCTTTACGCTGGTTGCGACCAAGGGCACAGCTGGCCACTTGCAGGCGGTTGGCATCGAAGTCACAGCGGTCAACAAGGTGATGGAAGGCCGCCCGCATATCGTGGATATGATCAAGAATAACGAGATTGCGCTTGTCATAAACACGGTGGAAGAAAAACGCCAGGCAATTGTCGATTCGCGCTCGATCCGTACCAGCGCACTTGCGGCAAAAGTTACGGTCTACACAACTATCGAAGGTGCACGTGCCGCCTGCATGGGCATGCACCACCTTGCCGTCCTCGAAACATACTCGCTGCAGAGCCTGCATGCGGAACTGAATAGATAAAGACCATGGCCAGCATCCCACTTACCGTCAAGGGCGTAGAAATGTTGCGCGCCGAATTGCATCAGCTCAAAACCGTCGAAAGGCCGCGTGTCATCGAGGCGATTGCCGAGGCACGCTCGCACGGCGATCTTTCAGAGAATGCCGAATACGACGCAGCCAAGGAGCGCCAGGGCTTTGTTGAAGGCCGCATCAAGGAAATCGAAAGCAAGCTCTCGATTGCACAGATCATTGACCCGAAACTCCTGGATGCCGAAGGTCGCTGCGTGTTTGGTGCCACTGTCGATCTTGAGGATCTGGAGTCCGGTGACAAGGTGACCTATCAGATCGTGGGTGACGATGAGGCCAGCCTGAAGGATGGCAAGATCTCGATCTCGTCTCCTATTGCACGTGCGCTGATTGGCAAGTTCGCGGGCGACGTTGCCGACGTGCAGGCCCCGGGTGGCGTGCGTTCCTATGAAGTACTCCACGTCAAATACGTCTGATCAATGGGGCGTATTGCGGACTACCTGTTTGCCATTGCCCTGACGCTGTGGGTGGGCGCCCTGTGGGCTATCGGCTTCATTGCCGCGCCGGTGCTGTTTCGCGAACTCAGTGACCACGCGCTTGCGGGTAACCTGGCCGTAGCGCTGTTTGCGGTTGTTGCCTGGGTGGGGATCGTTGCCGCCGCGTACGCGCTGCTGTTCCTGTTCGCCCGTGAAGGCGCCAAGGCCATGAAAACAGCCGTTTTCTGGCTGATCGTGGTCATGCTGTTGCTGACGCTTGCGGGGCACTTTGGCATTACGCCCATCCTGGCGCATCTCAAGAATGCAGCACTGCCGCGCGAAGTCATGGAGAGCGTCCTGCGCAACCGTTTTATTGCCTGGCATGGCTTGTCGAGCGTGCTCTATCTGATTCAGAGCGTGCTCGGCATGGCATTGGTTTCGCAGCTATTCCGGCGTTGAGGCAGGGCGGGTTCGGAGCGAAGGCGACAATCCGCCGAACCAGTCCTGTACGAGCCGTCAGCGAGCGCTTTTCTTGGCGCGGTCGCTTCCCAGTGGCGCTTTGCGATGGCGTTCAGAAGTTCCACGAAGACCTGCCCGCGGTGGCTTGACGGTCGTTGGTCGGCTCGGACGTGCCGGTGTCGCCTTGGCAGATTTCTTCTTCGCAGGTGTTGCCGGCTCTGTTTTGACCACGGGCTTGGGTTTGAAGACCACCAGCAGCTTGCCGATGTTCTGTACCGGTGCGCAATCCAGTCTGGAGCAGATTTCCAGCAGGTAAGCCATGCGCGTTTCACGGTCGTCGCCGAAAACGCGGATCTTGATCAATTCATGTGCCTTGAGCGCAAGCTCGATTTCTTTGAGAACCGTTGCGCTAAGGCCGTTGCCGGCAATGCTGACGACCGGGTCAATATGATGGGCACGGGCGCGCAGTTCGCGGCGCTGCGCAGGTCTGAGTTCAAACATTGACTGGATTTCCTGACAAAACGTGATTGTAGTTTGTATCTTGTTCAAAAGCGGACAAGCTGACGAGATAGCCAGCCAAGAGTTACCAAAAGGAACGCAATGAAGCGCACGAAGACCAGCAAAGGCTGGATGATGGAGCACATCAACGACCCTTGGGTGCAAAAAGCCAAGGCAGATGGACTCCGTTCGCGTGCCGCTTACAAGCTCATCGAAATCAATGAAAAAGACCGCTTGCTCAAGCCTGGCATGGTCGTCGTCGATCTCGGCGCTGCGCCTGGGTCATGGTCACAAGTAGCGGCGAGGCGCATCCAGCCTGGCGGAATGTTGCTGGCGCTGGATTTGTTGCCGATGGAGCCGCTGCCGGATGTCACCTTCCTGCAAGGGGACTTTCGCGAAGATTCGGTGCTGGCAGAATTCGAGAAACTGCTCAATGGTCGCCGCGTCGACCTTGTTTTGTCGGATATGGCCCCCAACATATCCGGTGTCTCGACGAGCGATGATGGCCGCATGATGCACCTGGCGGAATTGGCGCTGGATTTCGCAGCCAGTCATTTGCGCCCGGGCGGAAGCATGCTCATCAAGCTGTTTCAGGGCGCGGGATATGTGGAGTATCGGCAAGCTATGCAGAAACAGTTTGGCGCGGTGCATGCCCGCAAACCACAGGCCTCACGTGACCGCAGCGCTGAAGTTTACCTGCTGGGCATGGAACATTCGCCGTAATCGGGCTGATTGCAAGGCACAATTGATGCGTGGGAACGAACGGGCATAGAATGGGTCTTGCACTGGAGCAACAATAAAGTGCCTGACAGTAAGATGGCCTGAGTTGTTTCTGGAATCCGCAGTTTTTTGCAGCACTTATTTTGTAACACTGAGGCTCCCGATTGGGCGGAGCAGTGAGGAAACAACTTGAACAATATTTTCAAGAATCTTGCGATCTGGCTGGTGATTGGTGTCGTCTTGATGACCGTGATCAGCAAGATCAGCGGCAATCCGGCTTCCGGAGCACGCCAGGTTTCCTATTCCGAATTCCTCGAAAGCGTGCATTCCGGCAGGGTAAAGAGCGTCGTCATTCAAGACGGTGGCTATACCCCCGAGATCATTGCGGAAATCACGGATGGCTCCAAGATTCATGCGACCGGCACACGCCTGGACCAAGGGCTGATCGGCGATCTGGTCAAGTCAAATACGCCATTCGACGTAAAGCCACGCGAAGAGCAGTCATGGTTCCTGAGTGCCTTGCTCAACTGGTTCCCGATGCTGCTGCTGATCGGTGTGTGGATCTTCTTCATGCGTCAGATGCAGGGCGGCGGTCGCGGCGGTGCGTTTTCGTTCGGCAAGAGCAAGGCGCGCATGCTGGATGAATCGACCAACTCGATCACTTTCGCTGACGTCGCAGGTTGCGATGAGGCGAAGGAAGAAGTTTCCGAGTTCGTGGACTTCCTGCGTGATCCATCGAAATTTCAGAAGCTTGGCGGTCGTATTCCGAAGGGCGCCTTGATGGTCGGCTCGCCAGGTACCGGCAAGACTTTGCTTGCCAAAGCCATTGCGGGTGAAGCCAAGGTGCCGTTCTTCAGCATTTCCGGTTCGGACTTCGTTGAAATGTTCGTCGGTGTTGGCGCTGCGCGCGTGCGCGACATGTTCGAGAACGCCAAGAAGCATGCTCCTTGCATTATTTTCATTGACGAAATCGATGCTGTCGGTCGCCAGCGTGGGGCTGGCATGGGCGGCGGCAACGACGAGCGCGAGCAGACTCTCAATCAGTTGCTGGTCGAGATGGATGGCTTTGAAGGCACGGCTGGTGTCATTGTGATCGCCGCTTCCAACCGCCCCGACGTACTCGATCCGGCGCTGATGCGTCCGGGCCGTTTTGACCGTCAGATCGTGGTGCCTTTGCCCGATATCCGTGGCCGAGACCAGATTCTCCGCGTGCATATGCGCAAAGTGCCGATCGCGCCGGATGTTGATTCAATGGTGCTGGCCCGCGGGACCCCCGGCATGTCCGGAGCCGACCTTGCCAACCTCGTGAATGAGGCTGCCCTGTTTGCCGCGCGCAGCAACAAGCGCCTGGTCGACATGGAGGACTTCGAGAAAGCCAAGGACAAGATTTTCATGGGCCCGGAGCGTCGCTCAATGGTGCTCACCGAAGACGAACGTCGCGCCACGGCGTACCACGAGTCGGGCCATGCAGTCGTCGCCAAGATACTGCCGGGAACCGACCCCGTGCACAAGGTCACCATCATGCCGCGCGGCAGGGCGCTGGGTCTGACCTGGCAGCTGCCTGAGCGCGATGCGATCAGCTTGTACCAGGATCAGATGTTGTCCACGATCTCCATCCTGTTCGGCGGTCGCATTGCGGAAGACCTGTTCGTGCACCGCATTTCGACGGGCGCATCGAGTGACTTCGAACGCGCCACGCGGCTTGCACGTGACATGGTGACGCGCTACGGCATGTCAGCCAAGATGGGCCCCATGGTCTATGGCGAAAGCGAAGGCGAGGTCTTTCTGGGCCGTTCGGTGACGACGCACAAGAGCGTTTCCGAGAGCACCATGCAGGAAGTCGATGGTGAAATCCGTCGCATCATCGATGAGCAATATGCGCTGTCGCATAAAATCCTCGAGGACAATCGCGACAAGGTCGAGGCCATGACGGCGGCATTGATGGAATGGGAAACCATTGATGCGGACCAGGTTAACGACATCATGGATGGTCGCGCGCCGCGTCCGCCAAAGGCGATCACGACGCCGCAGCCGCCGCGTCAGGACAATTCGCCTGGCGCAGCGCCCAACGCGCCCGCACCGGCCTGATCTGTAACCTTGGCAATGAATATGGCTCCGGCTCGCCGGGGCCATTTCTTTTTCTGCATCGAGTGAGTGCGATAGCGTTGTGAACACCAATATGACTTTTCATTGTGGCCGCTTCCGCCTTGCACTGGATCGGCCGCTGATCATGGCCATCATCAATGCCACGCCTGATTCGTTTTCGGGAGATGGCGTGGCTGGTCATCTGGACCGCGCTCTGCGCATGGCCGAGCAAGCCGTTGCGGACGGGGCCGATATTCTGGATATCGGCGGCGAATCTTCGCGGCCCGGTGCTGCGGCGGTTGGCCTGCAAGAGGAGCTGGATCGTGTCATGCCTATTGTCGAGGCACTGGCTCAAGCGACGGTGCCGATTTCGGTGGACACAACCAAGCCAGGGCTGGTGCGTGCCGCTGCACGGGCCGGTGCAGCCATCATCAACGACATCAATGCGCTGCGCGAGCCAGGCGCTGTTGAAGCGGTTGCGGGCAGTGATGTCGGCGTTTGCCTGATGCACATGCAGGGCGAGCCGCGTACCATGCAATCCGCGCCACAATATCGTGACGTGGTTGGTGAAGTGGCAGATTTTCTCAAGCAGCGCAGCGACATATTGCGCACTTCCGGCGTTGCCCCTGAGCGTATTCTCGTGGATCCGGGTTTTGGCTTTGGCAAGGCGCTTGAACACAACATCGCCCTGTTTGAAGCCCTGCCGCGCTTGCGTGAGCTGGGTTATCCATTGCTCGTGGGGGTGTCGCGCAAATCCATGCTTGGCCAGATTGCGGGCCGGCCCGTGGACCAGCGCCTTGCTGCGAGTGTGACGGCTGCTGTGCTGGCCGCGCAGCGTGGCGCGGCGATAGTGCGTGTGCATGATGTCGCTGCGACGCGCGACGCGCTTGCAGTGATGGCAGCGCTGGACAGATAACGTGAAAAACATTCGAGACAGGAACTGAGATGGGCCGCAAATATTTTGGTACGGACGGCGTGCGTGGCCGCGTCGGCGATTCACCTATCACCCCTGAGTTCGTCATGCGTCTGGGGTATGCCGCTGGCAAGACGCTGGTAGCGCGTGAGAAACTCAAGGAAGGCGATCATCCGGCGGTGCTGATCGGCAAGGACACACGCATTTCCGGCTATATGCTGGAAGCCGCGCTGGAAGCCGGCTTCAACGCTGCCGGTGTCGATGTAATGCTTGCAGGACCAATTCCGACGCCGGCCGTGGCCTACCTGACACGTGCTTTGCGTTTGCAGGCCGGTGTCGTCATCTCCGCCTCGCACAATCCCTATTACGACAATGGCATCAAGTTTTTCTCGGCAAGAGGTACCAAGCTGCCTGATGCGGTGGAAGCTGAAATCGAGGCCCATCTGGATGAGCCGATGGGCTGCGCCGACTCCGCACAGCTTGGTCGGGCGCGTCGTATCGACGATGCGGCAGGGCGTTACATCGAGTTCTGCAAAAGCACGTTCCCGAACGATCTTGACCTGCGCGGTCTGAAGATCGCGGTGGATTGCGCCAATGGTGCAGCCTACAAGATTGCTCCCAAGGTCTTCCATGAGCTCGGCGCAGACGTGGTGGCGGTCGGTGTCGAACCCAGCGGCAGAAATATCAACGATGGCGTCGGCGCAACCGTACCGACGAATCTGAGCGCCGCCGTATTGAGCAGTGGCGCGGATATCGGCATCTCTCTGGACGGCGACGCGGACCGTCTCATGATGTGCGATAGCACGGGTGAAATCTATGATGGTGACAAGTTGCTGTACGTCATCGCCAAGGCGCAGCACGCGCTGGGGCAGCTTGATGGCGTAGTCGGTACGTTGATGAGCAATCTCGGCTTCGAGCACGCCATCAAGCGTTTGAAGGTGCCATTTCATCGGGCCAAGGTTGGCGATCGCTATGTGCTGGAAATGATGGCGGAGACGGGCTGCAAGCTTGGTGGCGAAAACTCTGGTCACATCATCTGCCTGGATCGCCACACGACGGGCGATGGCATCGTCTCTGCCTTGCAGGTGCTTGCTTCCTTGCGGCAGACCGGGCAGACGCTGGCAGAGGCGTGCAGCGACATGAGTTTCTATCCGCAGCGTCTGATCAATGTGCGTATGGCAGCCGGCTTCGATTGGGCTGCAAATGCCAGCATCCAGTCTGCGCATGCAAGCGCCATTGAGGAGCTTGGCGATGCCGGCCGTGTGCTTCTGCGTCCGTCGGGCACCGAGCCATTGCTGCGCGTGATGGTCGAAGGAAGCGAAGCGGAAAAGGTCGAACGTCTTGCGCGCAGCATTGCAGATGCGGTTTCGCAAGCCGTCGCTTGATGGCTGATTGAAGCCAATTCTTGACCAGGACTGATCTGGCGGCTACAATTCCGTCTCTTTTTTTGGCCCGGAAATCATGGGAAGCTTCTGGTTCAGTCTCATACTCGTAGTGCACGTAATCGTTGGCCTTTCGGTCATCGTGTTCGTGTTGCTACAGCATGGCAAAGGTGCTGATGTCGGTGCTTCCTTCGGGGGCGGCGCATCGGGTAGCCTGTTTGGTGCTTCCGGTTCTGCGAACTTCCTCAGTCGCACAACCTCGATTCTTGCCACCCTGTTTTTCCTGACGAGTCTGACGCTGACTTATCTGGCCAGTCATCGTACGGAGGCGCCGACCAGCGTCCTCGACACAATGACCGAGCAGTCGGCTCCGGTTGCAGCGCCAGCAGCGTCGGCGCCGCAGTCAGGCGATATTCCCAAGTAAGGATATCGAAGCAGCTGTTGTAAAAGGCGCAACAGAGCATTCTGCTGCTTGGCAGCAAAATCGGCGCCGAGTATAATTCGCTCAGTTTTGAGCGTGCCGACGTGGTGAAATTGGTAGACACGCCATCTTGAGGGGGTGGTGGCGCAAGCTGTGTGAGTTCGAGTCTCACCGTCGGCACCATGAATTCAGAACGCCCGCGTTAGCGGGCGTTTTTCCGACCTCGTTGCTGGTCATATCCTTGCGGACTGAAAATGCTAGAAAACTACTTCCCGGTGTTGTTGTTCATCATCCTCGGGGTAGTCATCGGCATGGTTCCTGTTCTGCTGGGTTGGGTGCTTGCCCCCCACCGGCCGGACGCCCAAAAAAACTCCCCGTATGAATGCGGCTTCGAAGCCTTCGAAGACGCGCGGATGAAGTTCGACGTCCGCTACTACCTGCTTGCCATCCTGTTCATCCTGTTCGACCTCGAAGTGGCCTTCCTCTTGCCCTGGGCGTCGATCCTCAAGGAAATTGCCGCAACGCCAGCCATGCGCGCATTCGGATTCATCGAAATGATTGTCTTCCTCGGCATACTCGTCATCGGTTATGTGTATGTCTGGAAAAAAGGCGCCCTGGACTGGGAGTGATCCGTTTCTAAAGCAACCCTGCCTTTGTCGACTTCGGCTCGCCGTGCCTCTGCACTGCTCTTCGCGGCGGGATCGCTTTAGAAATGGATCAATCCTGTTTTTGACGTCGCTACCTAATTTGAGGAAATCGCCGTGAGCATCGAAGGCGTCTTGCGTGAGGGTTTTGTCACCACATCTCTCGATACCGTCATCAACTGGACGCGTACCGGTTCGTTGTGGCCGATGACGTTTGGTCTCGCGTGCTGTGCTGTGGAAATGATCCACGCTGGTTGCGCGCGCTACGATCTGGATCGCTTCGGCGTGGTGTTTCGCCCCAGTCCGCGACAGTCCGATCTGATGATCGTTGCCGGCACGCTGTGCAACAAGATGGCTCCCGCCTTGCGCAAGGTGTATGACCAGATGGCGGAGCCGCGCTGGGTGATTTCAATGGGCTCCTGTGCCAATGGCGGTGGTTATTATCACTACTCCTATTCGGTGGTGCGCGGCTGTGATCGCATCGTGCCGGTGGATGTGTATGTGCCAGGTTGCCCGCCAACTGCAGAGGCTTTGCTTTATGGCATCGTGCAGTTGCAGAACAAGATCAAACGTACCAACACGATTGCTCGCTGAGCGAGCACTCCGGGCTTGATGCCGGAGCTGTCACATATCTTTGGGCTTCTCACTGGACTGACATCTGCATGAGTTCAAGGCTGGAAAGATTGATTGCTGCGTTGAATGCTTCGCTTGAAGGGCGGAGCGTTACGCTGGTGGAAGACCGCGATGAAGTGACGCTCGAAGTCGGCGCTGTCGACTACCTGTCTGTTGCAGAGCTGCTGCGCGACCATACGGAGTTGCGCTTCGAGCAGATGGTCGACCTGTGTGGCGTGGACTACGCCAGCTATGCGGCGCCACGTACCAATAACCGTCGCTATGCCGCTGTCCTGCATCTGCTTTCGGTGTCGCACAACTGGCGTCTGCGGCTGCGCGTGCATGCCGACGATGATGCTTTTCCCGTGATTGCTTCCGCAGTGCCCGTATGGCCCTCGGCCAACTGGTTCGAGCGCGAGGCTTTCGATCTGTACGGCATCATGTTCGAAGGTCACCCGGACCTGCGTCGTATCCTGACCGACTATGGTTTCGTCGGCCATCCTTTCCGCAAGGACTTCCCGATTTCCGGCTATATGGAAATGCGCTACGACGCCGAGCAGGGCCGCGTGATTTACCAGCCCGTGACCATTGCGCCGCGCGAAGTGACGCCGCGCATCGTGCGCGAAGGCAGCTATGGGGATGTCGAACATGGCTGAAATCCGTAATTACACGATCAATTTTGGACCGCAGCATCCTTCGGCCCATGGCGTGTTGCGTCTTGTCCTCGAGCTTGATGGTGAAGTGGTCGAGCGCGCAGATCCGCACGTCGGGCTCCTGCATCGCGGGACCGAAAAACTGGCCGAGACGCGCACCTGGATCCAGTCCGTTCCCTACATGGATCGTCTCGATTACGTTTCGATGATGAGCAATGAACATGCTTACTGCATGGCTATCGAAAAGCTGCTGGGTATCGAGGTGCCGACGCGCGCCCAGTACATCCGCGTGATGTTCGACGAAATCACGCGCATTCTGAATCACCTGCTGAACATCGGTACGCACGCGCTGGATATCGGCGCCATGACCATGGTGCTCTATACCTTCCGTGAGCGCGAAGATCTCATGGACGTGTACGAGGCCGTCTCGGGTGCGCGCATGCATGCCGCATATTATCGGCCGGGTGGCGTCTATCGTGATCTGCCCGACTCGATGCCGAAATACGAGCAATCCAAATTCAAGAATGCAGCAACGGTCAAACAGCTCAACGAGTCGCGCGAAGGTTCGCTGCTCGATTTTCTCGAAGATTTCACGACGCGCTTCCCGACGCTGATCGACGAGTACCACACGCTGCTGACGGACAACCGTATCTGGAAACAGCGCACGGTAGATATCGGCGTCGTTACGCCGGAGCGCGCATTGGCTTTGGGCTTTACCGGCCCGATGCTGCGAGGTTCCGGTGTGGAATGGGATCTGCGTCGCAAGCAACCTTATGAAGTCTACGATCAGCTTGCTTTTGACATTCCCGTTGGCGTGAACGGTGACTGCTACGACCGATACCTTTGTCGCATGGAAGAGCTGCGCCAGAGCAATCGCATCATCCAGCAATGCATTACGTGGCTGAAGGCCGATTCTGCTCAGGGTGCCGGTCCGGTCATGATCGGCAGTCACAAGGTGGCGCCGCCTTCGCGTGAAAAAATGAAGGAAAACATGGAGGAGCTGATCCATCACTTCAAGCTCTTTACTGAAGGCATCCATGTGCCGCAAGGCGAGGTGTACGCCGCGGTCGAGCACCCCAAGGGCGAGTTCGGCGTCTATGCGATTTCCGATGGGGCCAACAAGCCTTATCGCCTGAAATTGCGTGCACCGGGTTTCGCGCATCTGGCGGCGATGGACGAAATGTCTCGCGGACACATGATTGCCGACGTGGTTGCCATCATCGGTACGATGGATATTGTTTTCGGTGAGATTGACCGATAAGCGACGGATAAGAGAAACAACATGCTGAGCGCAGAATCACTGCTAAAAATCGACCGCGAAGTCGCCAAGTATCCGGCCGACCAGAAACAGTCCGCCATCATGTCGGCACTGCGTATTGCCCAGCAGGAAAAGGGCTGGCTGCCGAACGACGTGATCGCGTTTGTCGCCGAATACCTTGGCATGCCGGCCATTGCCGGGCTCGAAGTGGCGACGTTCTATGGCATGTACGATCTGAAGCCCATTGGCGCGCACAAGCTGATGATCTGTACGAATTTGCCATGTGCTTTGTCCGGTGCTGGCGAGGCAGCGGAATACCTCAAGGAAAAGCTGGGTATCGGTTTCAACGAAACCACCGCTGACGGCAAGTTCACGCTGAAGGAAGGCGAGTGCTTGGGCGCTTGCGGCGATGCACCCGTCATTCTCGACAACAACCATCGCATGTGCGGCAGGATGGATCGCGCGAAGATCGATGCGCTCATCACGGAGCTGTCGAAATGAGCGATACCGTTTCGACCGACAACGTTTCCGCGCCTCCGCCCATGCCTTCGGGCTACGGCATCATTCTCGATGGCGTTGCCGGCGAAAATACTTGGCGCCTTGACGACTACGTCAAGCGCAATGGCTACGATGCGCTGAAGAAAATTATCGCCAACGGCATCAAACCCGAAGAAGTCATTGCGGAGCTGAAGAAATCAGCGCTGCGTGGCCGGGGTGGTGCAGGATTTCCGACGGGCCTGAAGTGGAGCTTCATGCCGCGCGCCTTTCCCGGTGCGAAGTATGTTGTATGCAATTCGGATGAGGGCGAGCCGGGTACGTTCAAGGATCGCGACATCCTGCGCTACAACCCGCATGCGCTGATCGAAGGCATGATCATCGCTGGTTACGCGATGGGCAGCGGTGTCGGCTACAACTACATTCACGGCGAAATTTTTGCTGAGTACGATCGCTTCGAAGAAGCGCTTGCCGAAGCGCGCGCAGCAGGTTTGCTTGGCCAGAACATTCTCGGCTCCGAATTCAGTTTCGAGTTGTACGCGCATCACGGTTACGGTGCGTATATCTGCGGCGAAGAAACCGCGCTGCTCGAATCACTCGAAGGCAAGAAGGGCCAGCCACGCTTCAAACCACCATTTCCGGCGAGCTATGGGTTGTACGGCAAGCCAACAACCATCAACAACACCGAGACCTTTGCGTCCGTGCCCTACATCATCCGCGAAGGTGGCGATGCGTTTCTCGCGCTGGGCAAGCCGAACAATGGCGGCACCAAGCTGTTCTCGGTTTCGGGTCATGTGAACAAGCCGGGCAACTATGAAGTCCCGCTCGGTACGCCGTTCTCCGTCCTGCTTGAAATGGCCGGCGGCATGCGTGGCAATCGCAAGCTCAAGGCGGTGATTCCTGGTGGGTCTTCGGCGCCTGTACTGCCTGCGGACGTCATGATGGCGACGACGATGGATTACGATGCGATTGCCAAGGCAGGCTCCATGCTGGGCTCAGGCGCTGTCATCGTGATGGACGAGACCACCTGTATGGTCAAGGCGCTGGAACGTCTGGCGTATTTCTATTTCGAAGAGTCGTGCGGACAGTGCACGCCTTGCCGCGAAGGTACCGGCTGGCTGTATCGCATCATTCACCGTATTGAAAGCGGGCAGGGCCGTCAGGAAGATCTGGACGTGCTGGATAACGTTGCCGAGAACATCATGGGCCGTACGATCTGCGCGCTCGGCGATGCAGCGGCGATGCCGGTGCGCAGCTTCATCAAGCACTTCCGTGCCGAGTTCCAGCATCACGTCGATAACAAGTGCTGTGTCGTGCCGCATGAAGTGCAACGCGACGGCAGCAAGATTTATGTGGGTTAAGCAGATGTGGAAAAATTCAGATGCTTGAGATTGAAATCGACGGCAACAAGGTTGAGGTAGCCGATGGCAGCACCGTCATGGATGCGGCCAACAAGGCGGGTGCCTACATTCCGCATTTCTGCTATCACAAGAAATTGTCGATCGCGGCGAACTGCCGCA
>JAQGMG010000021.1 GCA_028292485.1 Rhodocyclales bacterium
CTGCCTGGGTGTCGATGCGCTTGAGCGTTTGCGCAGCCTCCGCTTTTGCCGCGCTATTCATATCCAGCCGGAAGTCCGCCTGCCCATACGCCCGGCGCAAACGCAGCAACTCGTCCTCCCGGTAGGCCCACTCAGCAAAGCGTCTTGCCAGCGTGGCGGGCGCTTCGGCCACGGCGACGGTGTAGCTGAATCCGACTTCGTACTGGTTGCCCGCCACGCGCTTGATGCTGGACGTGCCTACATCGGACAACACGAGCAGTGGGCAGGCGTAGGAGTCGGCCAGCGCTTGCTTGAGGTCGAGGGCAGTTGGGGGCGGTGGCGCGCAGGCGACTACGGCCAAAAGACAAGGCAGCACCAGGAAGACATACGCCGCAATGCAGATTTTGCGTTTTGTGCGCTTAAACACGACAGCCTCAGTGCCATGAAACGCGACGACCGGATGCATTCCCCCTCTCCTTTGCTGATTACCCACATGTCAAGTGGATATCTTACCTCTATATCCCATATGTGGCTAAGAAAGTCTTAGTAAAAAAATCGGCCAATCCTAAGAAGCTCTTAGCCTCAATGTGGTCGAGGCTGGGAAGATGTCTTTATTTGCAAAGCGACTCAAAGAGGCGCGAGTGCGCGCAGGACTGTCCCAAGAGAAGGTCGGCCTCATGGCGGGTTTCGATGAGATGTCCGCCAGTGCGCGAATGAACCAATACGAAACAGGAAAACATGTTCCCGTTTTTTCGGATGCCGAACGTATTGCTGTGGTGCTCAAGGTGCCGCCAGCCTACTTCTATGCTGATGACGACACGGCGCGTCTGCTACTGATTTTTCATTCGCTTGGTCGCGATGCGAAATCTAAGCTCATCAAGTTGGCAGAAAGTTGGCTCACTTGATTGCGTTGCAGTTCTTCGAATTTTCTTGGGCATGCAAGGCATGAAGAAGTCCTGCCTTGCCGTTAGTGCCTGCCATGTGACTAGCACACAAATGGTCAGAATAATACATTCGTCATTACCACATTCGCATTTTTGCCGGCCGGCAGGATAAGGTTACTTTCGCAGGCGTGTGCAGTATTGAGGCGGCTCTTGCCCCCCATCCCTTTCGCCCTACTTGAACCACAAGCGGATTGCATCCCACGTGCGGCCAAACCAGTTTGCGGGCACCACGTCTTCCAGCGCCACCACCGGGTATTCGCCAATCGGCTTTCCATCGAGCGTCATGCGCAATACGCCCACTGGCGAGCCAAACGACAGCGGAGCCTTGAGGGGCTGGCGTGCTTCGAACTGCAGTTTGACGGCGCTCATCCGGTCATGCGGCACGGTGGCCATCAGATCGCGCGTAAAGCCGACATTGACGCTGTTCGCCTTGCCTTGCCAGATCTGCAGACTGCGCATGGGCTGACCCGAGGCGAAGAAACGCACGGTATCGAACGCGTCGAAGCCGAAACTGAGGAGCTTCAGCGATTCCTGCGCACGCACGCTGTCCGAAGCGGTGCCCATCACCACCGAGATGAGTCGACGCGAACCGCGATGCGCGGTGGCGACCAGGCAGAAACCTGCCGCATCGGTGTGGCCGGTCTTCATGCCGTCGACTGTCGGGTCGAGCCACAGCAGACGATTGCGGTTGGGCTGCGCAATACGGTTGTAGGTGAATTCCTTCTGCGAGTAGATGCGGAAGTACTCCGGAAAGTCGCTGATGATGGCAGCGGCGATTTTGGCCATATCGCGCGGCGAGCTGTAATGCCCCGGTTCGGTCAGGCCGGTCGCATTCTGGAAGTGGGTGTTGCTCAAGCCCAGACGCCGCGCTTCGCGATTCATGACGGCGACGAAATTTGCTTCATTGCCTGCGACGAGTTCGGCCAGCGCAATGCAGGCGTCATTACCGGACTGGATGATGACGCCGTGGATCAACTCATCGACGGTCACGGGCTTTCGCGGCTCGATGAACATGGCCGAGCCCGATTTGACCATGCGCCAGGCGTTCTCCGAGACAGGCACCTGCTGGTCCAGACGGATGGTTTTGGCCTTGAGTGCGCCGAACACCACATACGCCGTCATGAGCTTGGTCAGCGAGGCGGGCTCGGCGCGTTCGTCGGGTTTGAGGGAAGCGAGTACCTGATTGCTCCCGGTATCGAGCAGTAGCCACGAGCGTGCTGCGAGTTCAGGCGGTGCGGACGATGTGGTCGCTGTCGTGGTCACTGCAGCGGCCGCTTCGACAGGGCGCGCAATTTTCGGATCTGCAGCTTTCGCGGGCAATGCAAACGTCAGGGACAGAAACGACAAGAGAACAATGGAAGACTTCATGCGGGGGAAGGACCGGGGCAGAGCGGCAAGAACGGAATGAAAATGGCAGTGAGAAATGCTGCGGCAGGTGTGCAACCCGCCATTATAGGGAACAGCACCATGCGCACGCAGCCTTTGTATTGTCAGCGTTGCACGAGAAAAGGTTTGAGCTTGAGTTTGCCTTCGACCCGCGCAGCAGCGTCTCGCGCAGCGCTCGTGGTGGTGAATGGACCGAGCTGAAGACGGAATCGTTCCCGTTCCCGCTCTCCTTCCCTTTCCCTCTCCGTGATGATGAAGAGCTGCTGCTTCAGGCTGGCCAACTCTTGCCTGGCGTAATCACGGAAACCTTGCGCGTTGAGGCTAGTGCTGAAGGAGCCCAGCTGCAGATAGACCCCCGCTGGCGGATCGCTGGCGGACGGCTCCGCGTGTTCAGTGGCGCGCGATGCAACGGATGGCGCAGCCGGAATTTTCTGCTGCAGCTCGGTCCGTTGCGGTTCCGCCTGTTGCAGTTCCGGCAATGCCTGCAGCACCTCGGGGTCGAGCGGTGGTGTCGCCGTCAATGAAACAGGGGCAACCATCGGCGGCACGTTCTTCGCAAGCAGCGTGACGCCTTCCGGCACGATGGCCTCGACGTCAACGCGGGTCGATCCCTTGGAGACGTAGCCGAGTTTCCACGCCGCCGTGTAGGACAGGTCGATGACGCGGTCAGCGTGAAACGGCCCGCGATCATTGATGCGCACGACCACCGATTTGCCGTTTTCCCGATTGGTGACGCGCGCATAGCTGGGGATCGGCAAGGTGGGATGCGCCGCCGTCATGCCGTACATGTCGTAGCGCTCACCGCTCGACGTGCGCACACCGTGAAAGCGCCGTCCATACCAGCTGGCGATGCCGCTTTCCTTGTAGGGCGTCAGCGCCTGCCGCGGCACGTAGTTCTGGCCGAGTGCGACATAAGGTCGGTTGGCAAAGCGATGCAGCGGCTCGGGTCTGGGCTGAGCATCGGGAATGCTGGCCATATCGGGTGGCGGATTGTCGCCTGGGCCATCGTCCTTGTAGTAACCGCCTTTTCGCGAGGTCGATGACGGAAAAGGCAATACAACGGGCTCAGGCGGCGTGGTGCGGGCCTCGCCGGGGCGTTCCACATTGCGGGCTGCGGGAACGGGGGCGGAAGCAGGCCTGGTGCCCCGCGTCTCTACGTCTGCCGTGGGCGTGCCGGCACAAGCGGCGAGCAGCGCGGTGAGCGCCGTCGGGCCAAGGATTCTGGAAATCATCTGCATGCAAAAACGTATCGGGACAAGAATTTGATCGCAAGCATGACGTCAACAAGCGCGCACTGCAAAGTGCTTCTGCGTGGCGGCCCTGACTGGCCGCTCAAGCAAGTAATTGAACACACCCCTAAGGCGTATTGGCCTGGATGCCGGCATTGCCGGCCTCAGCCTCGTGCAAGAGCCAGTAGTGACGAAAGACTTCGCGTATGTTCTCGCGCAGGATCTTGTTGTCCCACGGCTTGGTGTAGAAGCGATAGATCGCCCCGCGATTGATGGCGTCCATGATGGAATCAAGGTCCGTATAACCCGACAGGACGATGCGCAATGTATCGGGATAAAGCGCCTTGACCTTGTCGAGGAAGACAGTACCGCTCATGGCAGGCATGAGCTGATCGCACAGAATGACTTGCACCGGATGCTGTGCCAATAGCTCGAAACCCTCGGCAGCCGATAATGCCGAAAGGATATGGTAACCGTCCTGGCGCAGCGTACGTCGCAACGCAGTCAGGACATGCGGATCATCGTCCACCAGCAATATCGTCTGGCGCGGCACGTGTGCCTCGCCCTCGGGCGGCGGCAGGCACTTCTGTTCGCGCAGCATGTTTTCCAGCGCCGCCAAGGGGAGCGGCCGACTGAAGTAATAGCCCTGAATCTGGTCGCAGCGGTGGCGGCGCAGATACGCCAGCTGCGCTGCCGTTTCGACGCCTTCGGCGATCACGTCGAGCCTCAGACTATGGGCCATGCGGATGATGGCCAGTGCTATGACGGCATCATCGGGATTGTTGGTAACCTCGCGGATGAAGGCGATGTCGATCTTCAGTTTGTCGATGGGGAAGCGGCGCAGATAGGCCAGGCTCGAATAGCCGGTGCCGAAATCGTCGATTGATATCTGCACGCCTTGCTGCTTGAGAGTCTGCAGGATGGCGATGGTGCGCTCGGTGTTCGCCATCAACGAACTTTCCGTCAACTCCAGTTCCAGCAAATCGGCCGGGACGTCATTGTCGGCAAGCGCCTTGATGACATCGCCATCAAGGTCGCCCTCCATGAACTGCCGTCCGGAAATATTCACGGCTACCTGTACCGGGCCGATCGAGGAGCGCAACCATACCCCGATCTGCCGGCATGCTTCGGCAATGACCCAGGTGCCTACACGCACGATGAGCCCGGTCTCTTCGAGCAGCGGAATGAAGTCTTGCGGCGACACCAGGCCATGCCCCGGCCGTTGCCAGCGCAGCAAAGCTTCGAGTCCTGCGATACGGCCAGTGCTGAGCTGCACCTTGGGCTGGTAGTACAGAACGAATTCTTGATTGTCGACGGCGTTGCGCAACGCCGTTTCCAGGTCAAGCCGCGCCAGCACTGCTGCATTCATCTGTGCCGTGAAAAAACGGAAGGTATCGCGCCCCGCGTGTTTGGCCTGGTACATCGCCGTGTCCGCATACTTGAGCAGGGTATCCGCGTCAGCGGCATCGTCGGGATAGATGGTGATGCCGATGCTGGCGGTAACCCGCGCCTCATGACCCTGCAAGTGAAAGGGCGCGCGCAGGACATCGCGTACTTTCTTGGCAACCAGCCATGCACCTTGCTGATCGTCCTGCATCACGAGGATCAAGGCAAACTCATCGCCGCCCAGGCGCCCGACCGTATCGCGCACCCGCACGCACTGCACCAGACGATCGCTGCACTGGCTCAGCAGTTCATCGCCAATGGCGTGACCCAGCGTGTCGTTAACATTCTTGAAGTGATCCAGGTCGATGAACAGGACGGCTACCAGCCAGCCGCTGTCCGCTGCCTGGACAAGGGTTTTCTTGAGGGATTCGTGAAACAGCATGCGATTGGGCAGCCCGGTAAGGGTGTCGTAATGCGCCAGCTGATGCAGGCGTTTTTCTGCTTCCTTACGCCCGGTGATGTCGCGCAGCACACCGACAATGAGCCAGTCCGCACCGGAACGTTGAGCGTGCCGATTCACTTCCACATCGATCTGGGAGCCATCCTTGCAGAGCAACTGGGTCTCGGTCAGCTCATCGGCGCCACGCCCTCCGATGATATCGTCATACAAACTCTCCAGCTGTTCACGCGTGGACACACTCACTTGCTCGGGGCCCACCTCGAATAATTCGTCGCGGGTATAGCCAAGCATGTTGCAGGCGGTTGTATTGACCTCGACAAAGCGCATGGAGCTGCGGTCCGTCAGAAAAATCGCATTGGCTGTCACGTCCATTGCCGTGCGAAAGCGTTGCAAGTCGGCGGTGCGCGCCTGTACCTGCTCTTCCAGGTTCGAGTTGGCGCTTTGCAGATCGGCGATTGCCTTCAAACGCAACAAGTTGCGCACCCGCAGCCACAGTTCTGCCCGGTCGACAGGCTTTGTCAGGAACTCTTCAGCGCCGGCATCGAGACCCGCCAGGCGAGCGCTGCGGTCGACCAGCGCCGTCACCATGATGATGGGAATATTGGCGGTGGCGGGGTTGGCCTTGAGCATGCTGGCCACCTGGTAGCCGTCGATGCCCGGCATCATGATGTCGAGCAGGATCAGGTCCGGTGCGCGCTGCTCGATCGAGCTCAACGCGTCCTCACCGGTGGCGGCACTCCGCGTCACATAACCTTCGGGCCGCAGCAATGTTTCGAGCAGTTTGCGGTTATGGATTTCGTCGTCGACGATGAGAATGGTGGCCGCCGGGACTGTTGCCGTGCAGAGAGTCTCGGTGGCGCCCATCATGGCAGTTCAAGGAAAGGAGGTTCAAGCGCAGCCGCTTGCGACGCGACCAGCAAGGTGTCGATCACTGCATACAGTTCCATGTAACTCAAGGGCTTGGCGATGTACGCGTCGCACCCGGCCAGCATGATTTTTTCCTGATCGGCTTTCATCGCCATCGCGGTCAGCGCCACCACGGGAATGGTCGCGGTGACCGGATCCTGTTTCAGCAAGGCCGTCGCCGCCAGACCATCCATGCCGGGCAACTGGATGTCCATCAGGATCAGATCAGGCTTTTCGGCGCGCGCCAGGGTCAAGCCGCTCTCGGCATCGACTGCACACAGCGCTGTATAGCCAACATTGCGCAGCAGCAGCAAGACCAGCTTCATGTTCGCCGGGTTGTCTTCAATGACTAATATTCTGGCCAACTGGCGTTCTCCCTAATGGCAGCAATGCGCGCCTGACCTCAGCCATGAAACGGACATGGTTGAACCCCGCTTTTTCGACAACCTGGATCAGTTGTTCCGGATTGCCATGGAGCGCAGCCCGATCCTGCGCGGTGATCTGCTTCGCGGTCACCACCAGGACCGGAATGCGTTCGGTATCGGGATTGGCCTGGAGTGCTTGAACAACGTCGAAGCCATTTACCTCCGGCATCATCAAATCGAGCAGTATCAAGTCGGGCCGCAAGCGCTGTGCCAAAGTGATCGCCTCACTGCCGCCATAGGCGCGCACCACCGCATAGGCCGGCGTTGGCAGGAACGCGGCAATCACTTCGACTGCCCTGGGATCATCATCTACGACCAGCACCGTGCAAGTCTCTGCCCCGGTCGGATACAAACCCAGGTTAACCAGCGAGGCTTTCAACTGGGCACGGCTGATCGGTTTTTGCAATACGGCGTTGGCACCGCGGGCCAGCGCCATGTTGACGTCAGTCAGTCCGGCAATGATCACTACGGGCACCTGGGCCAGGCTGCTGCTCTCGCGTATGCGCAGCAGAAACTCCCAGCCGTCGATGCCCGGTAGTTGCAGGTCGAGGGTAATCAGGCTCAACGCGTGTTGTGGCGCCACTAACAGGGCAGCTTCGGCACTGGCAGCGCGCAAGACAGTAAAGCCCTCGGCTTCGAGCAGCAAGCGAACCAGATCCGCTTCCTGCTCATCATCCTCGACCACCAGCGCAATACGTTCCACGGGAGCGGCCGGCGCTGTCTCGTCACGACTGCGCGCAAAAGGAGAAGCGGCTTGCGCTGCGGTGCGCAGCGGCAACCAGGCGGCAAAGCTGGCGCCCTCTCCCTCCGCGCTGGCAACAGCCACCGACCCCCCTTGCAGTTCGGCCAGCTGCTTGACCATTGCCAGACCGAGACCCGTGCCCTGGAATTTGCGTGCCAGACTGCTATCGATCTGGCTGAAGGCCTGGAACAATTTCGCCACGTTTTCCCGCGTAATGCCGATGCCATTATCGCTGACACATATTTCGAGAAACTCGTCGTAATCGTTGTCAGCCAACGGGAAGCTGCGCACCGGCCAAACACCGGACAGCACGCCGACGCTGCTGCGCGGAACGCGACGCGCGCGCAAACTTACACGGCCGTCAGGGGCGCTGAATTTGACGGCATTCGATAACAGGTTGTAGATGATCTGCTTGGTCTTGCGTGAATCGAGCAATGGCGTACCCAGATCTTCATCGGTTTCGAGTTCAAGCGCGATGCGTTGGGCTGCAGCCTTTTCCCTGACGATCGACAGGCTATTGACCAGCAGGCTCTTCAGGTCAACGGCCTCCAGTTCGAGCGCCATCATGCCCGCTTCAACCTTCGACAAATCCAGGATGTCATTGATCAGGGACAGCAGGTGCTGCCCACTGGTGAAGATATCGCCGATGTACTCGTGCTGGATATCGCTCATCTTGCCCATCAAGCCATCCTGCAACGCCTCGGAGAAACCGATGATGGCGTTCAGCGGTGTGCGCAGTTCGTGCGACATGGTCGCCAGAAATTCCGACTTCATGCGACTGGCATGCTCCAGCTCGACGTTCTTTTCTTGCAGGGTACGTTCGAAGCGTTTGCGCTCGGTCACATCGCGTGCTGACGCGAAAACGCCTTGCAGCTTGCGATCGCGATCATGGATGGTCGCCGCGTTATAGGACACCACCGTTTCTTCGCCGTTCTGACCGTTGACGGTCAGTTCGTAGTTACTCACCTTGTTCTCGACGAGGACGCGCTTGATTACGGCCTCGGCACGCACCGGATCGGTAAAGAAGTTCTTGCATGGCGCGCCGATCAACTCATCCCGCGTGCGTCCGGTGAGCGCGATCATCTGCTGGTTCACGTCCGAAATGATGCCCTGCGGGTCGGTGGTCATCAGCGCATCGACGTTCGACTCGATCAGCGAACGCGTATAGAACTGCTGATCACGCAAGCGCTGGTCGAGCAAGGCCTGCGTTGCCTCGACCTGTTTGCGGGCGGTATTGTCGGTACCGATCAACAGGTAACCGATGATTTTTTCCTGCGCGTCACGCAGTGCGGTGACCGATACGATGGCGGGAAAGCGGCTACCGTCCTTGCGGATCTTGGTCAGTTCGTAAATATCTTCGATGCCACGCGAGGCCTTGAACACCAGTGCTTCGAAGCCTGGCGTAATGGGGGTATCCAGTTCCAGGCTCAGAGCTTCTGCCCGCGCAATCAATTCCTGCGGATCGGAGAAAACGGCCGGCGTAACGCGATTGACGACATCCGCTGCGGTGTAGCCGAGCATGCGTTCGGCACCGACATTGAAAATCTGGATGACGCCTTTCTCATCCGTGGCGATGCTGGAGAAGTAGGCGCTGTTGAAAATGGCGTTCTGCAGTGCGCCTGCTTTGAGAAGCGCCTCTTCAGCCAGCTTGCTCGCGGTATTGTCGGTACCGATCAACAGGTAGCCGATTATTTTCTCTTGCGAGTCGCGCAGCGCCGTCACCGAAACAATGGCAGGGAAGCGGCTGCCGTCCTTGCGGATGTAGGTCAGCTCGTAGATATCCTCGATGCCGCGTGAGGCCTTGAACACCAGTGCTTCAAAGCCTGGCGAAATCGGTGCGTACAGCTCCAGGCTCAGGGCCGCTGCACGCGCAATCAGTTCCTGCGGGTCGGACAGATCGGCTGGCGTGACGCGATCGACCACGTCCGCCGCCGCATAACCCAGCATGCGTTCGG
>JAQGMG010000007.1 GCA_028292485.1 Rhodocyclales bacterium
AAGATGGCCGCTATCGGAGCGGCCATGCGCAAGCTCGCTCATCTTTGCTTTGGCGTCGTGCATTCCGGCAAGCCCTATAGCCCCACTTTCGCTATAAAAAAATCTTGAGCTTGGAGACGGTATCTACCTTATTGCTGCGTGACCTTGAGGATCTGCCCTGCAGTCTCATCCGTCAGCAAATAGAGCCAGCCGTCAGGCCCTACACGGACATCACGCACGCGCTTGCCGATGTTGAAACGTTCCTGGCCGGTGATGTTGCTACCGTTCATTGTGAGACGCATCAGTGACATGTCCTTGAGCACAGCGACGAACAAGTTGCCGCTCCACGAAGCGACCTTGTTGCCCGTGTAGAAGACAAGATTGCCAGGTGCAATGGAAGGATCCCAATAGCATTTCGGTTGCTCCATGCCGGCCTTGGCCGTGCCTTCGCCGATCTTGCTGCCGTCATAATTCACACCATAGCTGATCACCGGCCAGCCATAGTTCTTGCCGGATTGTGGCGTATTGATCTCGTCACCTCCCATGGCGCCGTGCTCGGCCGTCCATATCTGGCCCGTCACCGGGTGGCGCGTCATGCCTTGCGGATTGCGATGGCCATAGCTCCAGATCTCGGGCAGGTAGGCAGCATTGCCAATAAAGGGGTTGTCGATGGGGATGGTGCTGTCGGTGTTGATGCGCACGATCTTGCCGAGGGATTTCAGTGTGTCCTGTGCGGGCGTGAACTTCTGCCGCTCGCCCAACGAGATGAACAGTTTGCCGTCCGTGCCGAATACGAGACGCGAGCCGAAATGCCCGGTGCCGCTGACTTTTGGTGTCTGGCGATAGATCACCGTGACGCCGCTCAAGGCGAGCGTACTGGTGTTGAGGGTGGCACGTGCCACGGCTGTGCCAGCGCCGCCTGTACCACTCTCGGCGTAGCTGAAATAGATCAGGCCGTTCGTGGCGTAGTCAGGGTCCAGAACGACGTCCAGCAGCCCGCCCTGCCCTTGCGCATACACCGCCGGCACGCCGGTGATGGGAGCTGACAACGCGCCACTGGTGGACACGATGCGCATGCGGCCGGGACGCTCGGTGACGAGGATGCGGCCATCGGGCAGGAACACCATGCCCCACGGATTCACGAGACCGCTGGCGAAGGCCGTCAGCGTGATGCCGCCAGGGGTTCCCGGCGCAGTCGTAGCCGAGCACTGCGCGGAGCCTGCAAGCGCGCTAGCAGTGCTGGATGAGGTCGCAGGGACGCTGGGTGCGGCAGTCGCCGATCCGCCCCTGCCGCCACAGGCGCTGAGAGCCCAGATCGACAGGCCGCAGAGCAGATCTGCGCAAACACTTGTAAATAAAGGTTTTTTGCCCATTTCCCGTCTCCTGATCGCTCATCCGGCCCCGCCAACCACATAGACAATGGCTATCGTTATCAGATTCACAATCAATTAGATCTATTTTCGCCTTCTCTGCAGAATGCATTTCATGGCCGACGCGCCGGAATCGACAGACGATGCGCGGCGTGTGGCTATCAACAAATCTATCAGCAAATTACGGCCCTACAAGGAGCAAATCATGAAAACCATTGGCGACAAAATCGAGTCTTTCAACGTAGTCGGCGTCAAACCCGGCTTCAATCTGCCCGATGAAAACGGTCAGTCTGCATTCGAGAACATTACCGACAAGTCGTTCGCCGGCAAGTGGAAGATCATCTACTTCTACCCCAAAGACTTTACCTTCGTCTGCCCCACGGAGATTGTCGAATACAACAAATTGGCGCGCGACTTTGATGACCGCGACACGATTCTGATGGGTGGCTCGACCGACAACGAGTTCGTCAAACTCGCCTGGCGTCGCGATCACAAGGATCTGAGCAAGCTCGCCCACTGGCAGTTTGCCGATGTCACCGGCTCGCTGATCGACCAGCTGGGCATTCGCGACAAGTCGGCCGGCGTGGCGCTGCGGGCGACCTTCATCGTTGATCCTGACAATGTCATCCAGCACGTCACCGTCAATAACCTCGACGTCGGCCGCAATGCCTCGGAGGCGCTGCGGGTGCTCGATGCCTTGCAAACCGGCGAGCTATGCCCTTGCAACAGGCCCGTTGGCGGCGACACCCTTTAACCATAGAGGGGCGGGTTTATCCACCCACCCCAAAGCCGGCACGCCACAAGCGTACCGGCCACATACAAGGAGCATGAAATGGAAGCGCTTAACGCAATCAAGGATCTGATACCCGACTACGCCAAAGATATCCGCCTCAATATCGATGGTGTCATCGCACGCTCGTCGCTACCGGCGAATGAAGCAGTAGGTGCCGCGCTCGCAGCCGCCTTTGCGGCGAAGAATTCAACACTGGTGAAGGTCTTCAAGAAATCCGGACTGCTCGATGAAACGGAAGTGCAGGCAGCGCTGACGGCCGCTTCCATCATGGGCATGACTAACGCTTGGTACTCCTATATCGACATGGCAACCGACACGGAATTAAAAAACCAGCAAGCCGGCTTGCGCATGAACGCCTATGCAACGCACGGCGGTGTCGATCAACGGCGCTTCGAGTTGTGGTCACTCTCGGCAAGCATTGTTGGCAAATGCAGGTTCTGTATCTCGGCACATACCGAGGTTCTGAAGAAAGCTGGCCTTGGAATAACCGAGCTCAAGGATGTCGGCCGGATTGCTGCTGTGGTAAATGCGGCAGCCCAGATCCTGGTCGCAGAGGGTCATCACTGATGTTTCAGTCTGGAGTGTTTCACGTGAAACACTCCACTCCCTTTATCGGGCTAGATCCCAGCCCAGCTTTACGACCAGCAGCAAGACGATAGCCAGCAGCATCCATCTCACAAACCCACTGCCATGTTTGAGCGTGAGGTGCGAGCCCAATTGCGCGCCAAAGACATTGGCAACAGCCATGACCAGCCCTACCTTCCACATCACGCCTTGATGCAGAAGAAAGAATGCCAGCGCCGCAAAGTTGGTCGCGAGGTTCACCAGCTTCGCACTTGCGGAAGCGTGAACCATGTCGAGTCCAAACAACCGAACGAAGGCGAAGACGAGAAAGCTACCGGTGCCAGGGCCGAAGAAGCCGTCGTAGAAACCCAACCCAAAGCCTGTCAGCGCAGCCACGGTTGGAATGGATTTGCGCACCAGTCCATGATTCTGGTACCTCCCGAACTCGGGGCGCATCCACGTATATGCCCCGACTATGACCAGTAGCACCAGCACCAGGGGCCTTACTGTATTTGCCGGAAGAAGCGACACCGCGGCCGCGCCCAGCGCAGCGCCCGGCAACGCTGCCAACGCAGCAGGCACTGCGATCTTTCGTGGGATGCTGATACGCAGCGAATAGTGAACTGCCGCTGTGAAAGTACCGGCCACGCTTGAGAGCTTGTTGGTCCCGAACAGGACGGCTATCGGCGCAGCTGGAAACACCGTAAGCAACAAGGGCAACTGAATCAAGCCCCCGCCACCCACTACTGCATCGACCAACCCGGCAACAAATGCGCCCCCACCCAGGAGCAACAGCTCAGCATCCATGTTTCACGTGGAACCATCATCTTTTGAAGGCGCAGAACCTCCCGAACCTTTCTCCGCCCACAGCGCTCGCGCCAATGCTTTCCATGCATCGTTGCCATGAATCGACTGCCCATCCACGGCACCTTCGCCAATCGTCCGATGCATCAAGGCGATCAAACCACACAACTCCATGTGCGCCAGCTGGCCCGGCGCTGCGGCTTCAAGTCCCGGAAACTTCCGGTTCTTGTCGTACTGCAATGCCTCCGAAGCTAGCTGTTTGAGAGCAACCGGATCATGCCAATCGATATTCAACGTGATGAGCTTGCGCTCGATTTCCAGTGCAATACTTGCCGCCGTGCCCGCATAGTCTTCAAAGTCAGCCATGAGCCAATACCTCTTATTTCCCGATACAGAACCGCGAAAAAATCACCCCAAGCAAGTCCTCTGCGCCGAATTCGCCAGTGATCGTATTCACTTGCTCTTGCGCCAGACGCAGTTCCTCCGCCAGCAGTTCAAGCTGCTGCCCGGAATTTCGCGCTACTTCAATATGGGCAAGCGCTGCGCGAAGTGCATGCAAATGCCGCTCGCGAGCAAGGATCGCATCCTCGTTTCGCCCTTCCCAGCCGGCAATACGCAGCAGTGCAGCACGCAAGGTATCGATACCATCACCAGTCAGCGCTGACAGATGAATCGCCGATTCATCAGGCAGTGCCGGCGGCGTAAAGCCGATCAGATCACTCTTGTTGAAAATCCAGATCACTGGAACACCTGACGGCAAACGCGCGTCGATGGCATGGTCGTCCGCCGTGATACCCACCCGCGCATCCACCAGCCTGAGAATCACATCGGCGCGTTCAATCTCTTTCCAGGTGCGCTCGATGCCCATGCGCTCTACGGCGTCATGCGTTTCCCGCAGTCCAGCCGTGTCGATGATGTGAAGCGGTATCCCTTCGATATGAATGCTCTCGCGCAACACATCGCGAGTCGTGCCGGCAATCTCGGTGACAATCGCACGCTCATCGCCCGTCAGGCGATTGAGCAGGCTGCTCTTGCCGACATTGGGCTGGCCGGCAAGTACCACCTGCAAGCCCGTCCTCAGCAGACTGCCTTGCCGGGCGCGCGCCAACAGACTGACGAGGTCCGACTGCAACGCATCCAGGCGTGCAAACGCATTCGCGGCTTCAAGAAAATCGACTTCTTCTTCCGGAAAATCCAGGGTCGCTTCGACCAGCATGCGCAGGTCGACCAGACGATCGCGCCAGGTGTGAATCTGTTCGGAGAAGACGCCGGATAGTGATCGCAGGGCCGAACGTGCGGCCGCTTGCGTGCTCGCATCGATCAGGTCGATAACACCCTCGGCCTGCGCAAGATCCAGCTTGTGATTAAGGAAGGCACGTCGCGTAAACTCCCCCGGCTCAGCCAGGCGCGCACCCAGTTCGAGGCAACGTGCCAATAGCATCTGCATGACGACGGGGCCGCCATGTCCCTGCAATTCGATTACGTCTTCGCCCGTGTATGAATGCGGCGCGGCAAAATAAAGCAGCAAACCCTCGTCCAGAGCCGCATCATCCTGCCCGAGAAACCGGCACAGATGAGCCTGTCTGGCCTGCGGAAATCCGGCTCCAGAAACGGCAAGGCGCCCTGTCAGGCGCCGTGCAAAGTCGGCCAGTTCATGGCCAGAGACGCGCACCACACCCACGCCACCGCGACCAGGCGGCGTGGCTATGGCGGCAATTACCGGGCTATTTGGCTTTGCCACCGCCCTCAATCTGCCGTGTGATGTACCACTGCTGCGCGATTGACAAGGTGTTGTTCACAACCCAATAGACCACCAGGCCGGAAGGCATCCACAGGAACATGACACCGAAGATCAGCGGCATGGCCATCATCACCTTCGCCTGTACGGGGTCAGGCGGCGTCGGATTCAGCTTGCTCTGGATGAACATGCTGATCGCCATGAGCACCGGCAGGATGTAGTACGGATCCATCGCCGACAAGTCATGGATCCAGCCGATCCACGGTGCCTGGCGCATTTCCACCGCACCCAGCAGCGTCCAGTACAGCGCCATGAACACAGGGATCTGGATCACGATCGGCAGGCAGCCTCCCATCGGATTGACCTTCTCTGTCTTATAGAGCTGCATCATCTCCTGGTTCATCTTCATCTTGTCGCTGGCGAAACGTTCCTGAATCACCTTCATCTTCGGCATCAGCGTCTTCATCTTCGCCATTGACCGATAGCTGGCTGCCGACAGCGGGAAGAACACCGCCTTGATCAGCACCGTCAACAAGATGATTGCCCAACCCCAGTTGCCCACGATGCCATGGATGAACGACAGCAGCCAGAATAGCGGCACAGCAATCATCGTCACCCAGCCGTAGTCCACAACCAGGTCAAGCCCGGGAGCCAACTCCTTGAGTTTCTTCTGTTCCTGCGGGCCTACATACAGCGGCACGTCCAGTACGGCTTTCTGCCCTGGCGCAACAGCGACTGGTAATTTCACGCCAGTGCTGTAGAAATTGTCTGCAATCTTGCGGGTGAAAAAAACGCGCGACACGTCACCCTTGGGCAAAAACGCACTGACAAAGTAATGCTGGACCATCGCAACCCAGCCATCCTTGGCAGAGACTTCCTGCGCGTCTTCCTTGCCCTTGTCGATATCGCTGAAGCTGACTTTCTGGAAATGCTTGGCATCGGTGTAACGCGCCGGTCCCGTAAAGGTAGAGACGCCACCAATCATGCCGCCAGTGTGCTCCGCCGCTGCGCCATCACGCGCCAGTTCAAAATAAGCCTGGGTTTCCAAAGGCGCGGTGCCGTTGTTCGATACCTCGTAGCTGACATCCACCACGTAGCTGCCACGATGAAAGCGCAGTACCTTCGTGACGGCTACGCCATTAGCGCTGGCTGGAGCCTGCAGGCGCAACTCCATGCTGTCCTGGCCGGGTTGCAGCTCCAGCTGCTGCGACGAGAGCGTGAACACCGTGCGATGGTCGGGCAGGCCGCTGCCGAGTAAGCCCGTACGTGCGAGGTAAGTGTGGACCTTGCCCTCGTCGAGGATCACGAAATTGTGCTGAAGATCGCCCGTGGCCTTGTGCTTGAGCAGCTCCAGATGAACGATGTCACCACCCAGCGCCGACACCTGGGCCTCGATGAGGTCCGTCTTGATCACGGCACGTGGCTGATTCTTGTAATCGGCAACACTGACTGTTGCGGGCACTGCAGGCGCTGCAGCGGAGGAACCCACAGGTGCTGACTGGCCAAGCCCGTGCGTTGCACTTGGCAGTGCCTGGCTACCCAGAGTTGCCGTCGTGACAGGTTGTGGTGGATTGTTGTAGCGGCTCCAGTTCTCCCACAGCACGAACAGGGATACAGCAAAGATTATGGAAAGAACAAGACGTTTGGGATCCATCGGCATGGTCGGGTACCGCAAAGGTGGGCAGAAGAAATGGGAATCAGGAAACGGATTGGGGAAATCAGGGGACGGGATCAAACCCTCCGGCAGACCAGGGGTTGCAGCGTGCAAGTCTTTTTACTGCCAGCCAACTGCCACGCACGACTCCATGGGATTCGAGCGCTTCGATGGCATACACGGAACAACTGGGATGAAAGCGGCACTGGCGACCTAACCATGGGCTGATGAAAAAGCGATAGAACCTGAATAACGCCAGCAAGCTGTTTTTCATCAATCGCATTTCGCCATCGCTCTTAGCGTGGAAGACGTGCAAACAGCGACGCAATATCTTCGCGCAATTGTGCCCGCGTTGCGCCATCGACTTTTTGCGCCAGGCGAAGTGCCATATCGTGGGCCGGCAAGGTTGCGCGAATATGGCGGAAATGTTCCCGCGCCAAGCGCTTGAGCAGATTGCGCGTCACTGCTTGGCGGGCAAGCTTGCGTGCCACCACAAAACCCAGCCGGGCCAATTCGACACCCGGCCTGTAATGCAGAACGAAGTAACGCCCGCGAATGCTACGCCGGAAAGCAAAAACGGATGAATACTCATCCGTTTTTCGCACACGACACGCTGGTGGAAACCTGTTCGAAAGCACAGGTGGAAAATCAGGCGTAAGTGCCTTGTGTTCCAGCCCGCAATCCGTGCTCTTCAGGCCATCCAGGCTTTCGCCACCCTTTGTGTCGTTCATCTGTCGTTCGCTTGAACGTCCCTGACAAGTCGGGACAAGCCGCCAAGCCTAGACCGACAGGCGATGACGTCCTTTGGCACGACGTGCGGCAATAACCGAACGACCACCACGGGTGCGTTGGCGAACAAGAAAACCGTGGGTGCGCTTGCGGCGGACCACTGAGGGTTGGTAGGTACGCTTCATGACTGATCTCTAGTAGGCACAGAACCCGCGATTACAGCGGTTTACCCTTTGCTTGTCAAGCTGCGCCGGCAGACTTCAGCTTCTCCGCTGAGCGTTAGCCTGTGGATAATTTTGCGCCAACAAGGTAATATCAACCCCTCAAAAAAACACGTGACGGACCGCTGTCAAAGCAACACAATTTCTGGATTTTTTCGCAGGTTAGCGATAATTCTCTTTTTAATTCAGTGATTTGCATTTGACATAGCGCAACCGACACTGTCCGAGGTATGTGCTCAGGGATGGAGACTTGTCGTATGTACAACGATCTGCTTCGGTTCGTTTTTGCCCGGCACATTTTTGCCCAATGGCCGACTCAACGAATTGCGATTCGTCATGGCGTAATCCGGAACGACTCATCCGGGCGATACCGAAGTAATACGCGAAGTAGTACATGACCGGTACATGAAGCGTTGGCAACGGCAAAGCCTGATTCAGCCTTTGACCAAGCAGTTTCTGAAGTAAATCCTCTGTTTGTTTCGTGCGGCTGGTGTGTTCCGCCAAGCATACTTTTCGTCGTCTGAACGCGTACGCTCGAGTACCCGCTCAGTCGCATACCGACGGTAGCAATTGAACGTGAGTCACGATTTCTGGAACGCCTGTCTGGCTAGACTCGAACAAGAACTGCCTCCGCAGCAGTTCAATACGTGGATTCGCGCGCTTGAAGCGAGTCAGGTATCCGCTGCGGGCGACGTCAATCTCGTCGCACCAAATCGCTTTGTCCTGCAATGGGTGCGCGAACGTTATTTAAGCCGGATCGAACAGCTCGGTGTCGAGTTCTTCGGCAAACCTGTCGCGGTCTTGCTGGAACTTGGCACTAAAGCGCAGAAACCACAGCCGCGGGAAAATACAACTCCCGTAGTCAATGGCACACGCGGCGAATCCGCAAGGTCGGCGCTTGATGGTGATAGTGAAGCTCATCGGATCGACGCCGAAATTCCGGCAAACAAAGCCGTTCACGCCGAAGTTGCAACGCCTGGTAACCGCGAAAAAACACGTCTCAACCATGATTTCACGTTCGACACACTGGTTACCGGTCGTGCCAACGATCTGGCTCGTGCAGCCGCCATGCAGGTCGCCCAGAATCCAGGCAGCTCATATAACCCGCTATTCATCTATGGCGGTGTCGGTCTCGGTAAGACTCACCTGGTGCAGTCCATCGGCAACGAAGTGCTGCGCCACAATCCGCGCGCCATCATTCGTTACGTGCATGCGGAGGACTATGTTGCCGACGTTGTACGCGCCTATCAGCAGAAGAGTTTTGACCAGTTCAAGCGCTACTACCGCTCACTCGATCTGCTGCTGATCGACGATATCCAGTTCATTCGCAACAAGGAACGTACACAGGAAGAATTCTTCCACGCCTTCAATGGCCTGGTCGAGGCACGCAAGCAAATCGTCATCACCTGCGATACTTATCCCAAAGACATCGAAGGCCTGCAGGATCGTCTGATCTCGCGTTTCGACTGGGGTTTGACGGTGCAGATCGAGCCTCCCGAGCTTGAAATGCGCGTTGCCATTCTCAAGAAAAAAGCCGAAGTCGACGGCCTCGACCTGCATGATGACGTCGCTTTCCTGATCGCCAAGAATCTGCGCTCCAATGTCCGCGAACTCGAAGGCGCCCTGCGCCGCGTGATGGCTTATGCCCGCTTCCACGGCCGTGAAATCAGCCTGGAGCTGGCCCGCGAAGCCCTGCGCGACCTGCTCGCTGCCTTCAACCGCCAACTGACGCTGGATGTGATCCAGAAAACCGTTGCCGACTATTACAAGCTCAAGCTCGCGGAACTGCTCTCGCCCAAGCGCACGCGCAACATCGCCCGACCACGGCAGATCGCCATGTACCTGTCCAAGGAACTCACGCCAGCCTCCTTGCCGGCCATTGGTGACGGCTTCGGTGGACGCGATCACACCACCGTATTGCACGCCTGCCGCACCATCGCCGAATTGCGTCTGGCCGACCAGCAACTCAACCACGACATACACGTACTCACACAGGTTTTGCGAGGGTGAAAGTGCTGTTGATAAGCGCTCCTGAGACTCTGTAAGGATTGTGGAGAAACACTCGATCAATACCTTTGCCCCTTTTTATCCCCATTTGCACACAGCGCTCTGACAGGCTTACGAACAGGGTCATCAACAGCCCTAAACGACTGAAAAACTGGGACAATGTAGGCTTGTCCACAGATTTGGACCTCGATAAGTAGTAGACGTAGGAGATATATATAAATGCTTCTGTTAACAACCTCTCGTGACGAATTGCTGGCTCCCCTGCAGTCCGTTTCCGGCATCGTCGAGAAGCGACACACACTGCCGATCCTGTCCAACGTTCTGATCGAAAAACGTGGCGGCGCGCTGACACTGCTCGCGACCGATATCGAGATCCAGATCCGCACGACGACTGAAGGCGCTGGCACTGGCGAAGAAATCGCCATCACCGTCGCCGCCAGAAAATTGCAGGACATTCTGCGTGCCATGCCCGAGGGCACCGAGGTTAGCTTGGTCCTCGACGACAAGCGATTGACCCTGAAGGCCGGTAAGAGCCGCTTTGCGCTGCAAACGCTACCCGCAGGCGACTACCCCCGCATGCAGTTCAACGAAGGCGCTGCAGTGGAGTTCTCGCTGTCCCAGAAGGCATTCAAGAAACAGCTGACCCAAGTCGCCTACGCCATGGCCGCCCAGGACGTGCGCTACTACCTCAACGGCTTGTTGATGGTCGCCGATGGCAGCGAACTGCGCATGGTCGCTACGGATGGTCACCGCCTCGCGCTGGCTACTACCGAGCTGCAGGGCGATGCACCGCACACCGAAGTCATCCTGCCGCGCAAGACCGTGCTCGAACTCGCCCGTCAGCTCTCAGACAGCGACGATCCGGTCAGCATCACGCTCATCGGCAACCAGGCGCGTTTCCAGTTCGGCCCGATCGAGCTCATCACCAAGCTCATCGACGGCAAGTTTCCGGACTATGACCGTGTCATTCCGCAAGGCAACCCCAAGCTGGTCAAGGCGCATCGCCAGGCCTTGCTGCAAGCCCTGCAACGTGCAGCCATCCTGACCAACGAAAAATTCCGTGGTCTGCGTGTGTTGCTCGAAGCGGGCAGCCTGAAAGTGCTCAGTTCGAATGCCGAGCAGGAAGAAGCGCAGGACGAGCTCGAAGTCGACTACAGCGGCGACAGCCTCGAAATCGGCTTCAACGTCAGTTATCTGCTCGATGTGCTCAACAACGTCGGTACCGAAGAAGTGGAAATCCACCTCAACGAGCCCATGTCCAGTGCCTTGTTCACCCTGCCGGGCAATAGCAATTTCAAGGCAGTCGTCATGCCGATGCGGATTTGATCCACAGCTTTTTCACCGCTTGCCAACAGGCTTGTCAACAAGATATCCACAGAAAATCGACGGCTCGTCCACAGCTTTTACCGTGCTTATCCACGGGCTTGTCGACAGGATGTCCACAGCAGCATTTATAAAAAATGGCGCCCGCTAACGCGGGCGTCGTAGTACCAGGTCAGGCAGCAATCATCACGCAGTGATCACCAAGTAGTAGCGCAACCGGGAATCCCGACACATGTCCGAAGAGAATATGCAGCCGAACGAAACGCCGAAACCAAAAGGTAGCGACGATTACGACGAAGACAGCATCCAGCAACTGGAAGGTCTCGAGGCTGTGCGCAAACGGCCGGGCATGTACATCGGCGACACTTCGGACGGCACCGGTCTGCATCACATGGTTTTCGAAGTGGTGGACAACGCCATCGACGAAGCCCTTGCCGGCCATTGCGATGACATCGTCGTAACCATTCACACCGATAACTCGATCTCCGTCACCGACAACGGCCGTGGCATCCCGACAGGCATCAAGTTTGACGACAAACATGAGCCCAAGCGTTCCGCTGCTGAAATCATCATGTGTTCGCTGCATGCCGGCGGCAAGTTCAACCAGAATAGCTACAAGGTTTCCGGCGGCCTGCACGGCGTGGGCGTTACCTGTGTCAACGCATTGTCGAAATTCCTGCGCCTGACGATCCGTCGTGATGGCAAGAAGCACTTCATCGAGTTCAATCAGGGTGCAGTCGTCGATCGCATCATCGAGATTCGCGATGGCGTCGAAGTGTCCCCGCTCAAGATTCTTGGTACGACAGAAAAACGCGGTACCGAAGTGCACTTCATGGCTGACGGAGAAATCTTCGGCAACATCGAATGGCACTACGACATTCTCGCCAAGCGTCTTCGCGAGCTGTCCTTCCTCAACAACGGCGTTGCCATCCGCCTGCTCGACCAGCGCAGCGGCAAGGAAGAAAACTTCGCTTTCTCCGGCGGTGTGAAGGGCTTCGTCGATTATGTCAATCGCACCAAATCCGTCCTGCATCCCAACGTGTTCCACGCCGTCGGCACGACCCTGGTCACGACCGGCCAGGTGCAGAATGTCGAACTCACCGTCGAAGTCGCCATGCAGTGGAACGACAGCTACCAGGAACAGGTGCTGTGCTTCACCAATAATATTCCGCAGTCCGATGGTGGCACCCACCTCACCGGTCTACGCGCGGCGATGACGCGCGTCATCAACAAGTACATCGAAGAAAACGAGATCGCCAAGAAAGCCAAGGTTGAAGTCACCGGCGACGACATGCGCGAAGGCCTCGCCTGCGTACTGTCGGTGAAGATGCCCGATCCGAAATTCGCCTCGCAAACCAAGATGAAACTGGTTTCCGGCGAAGCACGCCCGGCTGTTGAAGAAGTCGTCGCCGCCAAGCTTTCCGAATTCCTGCTGGAACGCCCGATCGACGCGAAGGCCATATGCAGCAAGATCGTCGAAGCTTCGCGCGCACGCGAAGCCGCACGCAAGGCACGTGAAATCACGCGCCGCAAAGGCGTCCTTGACGGCATTGGCCTGCCCGGCAAACTTGCCGACTGCCAGGAACGTGATCCGGCTTTATGCGAGTTGTATATCGTGGAAGGGGACTCCGCCGGCGGTTCCGCCAAGCAAGGCCGCGACCGTAAATTCCAGGCCATCCTGCCGCTGCGCGGCAAGGTGCTCAACGTCGAGCGCGCACGTTTCGACAAACTCATCTCTTCCGAGCAGATCGCCACGCTCATCACCGCGCTCGGCACCAGCATTGGCAAGGACGACTACAAGCCCGAAAAACTGCGCTATCACCGCATCATCATCATGACCGATGCCGACGTCGATGGCGCCCACATCCGTACCTTGTTACTGACACTGCTGTACCGCCAGATGCCGCAACTGGTCGAACGCGGCCACGTCTACATCGCCCAGCCGCCGCTCTACAAAGTCAAACACGGCCGCGATGAGCGCTACCTCAAAGACGACATCGAAGAAGCGACCTACATGATGACAGTCGCCCTCAACGGCGCATCCCTGATTCCAAACGAAGGCGCAACCCCGATCAACGGCGATGCACTGGCAGAACTGGTACGCCAATACAACACCTCCAACGCCATCATGATGCGCTTAACGCGTGTGATCGACCGCGCCGCGCTCACCTCCATCATGACCGGCGTCACGCTCAATCTCGACACCATCGCCGACGCCGAAGTGTCCGCCGTCGCACTGGAAAAATCCATCAACGAACCGGCCGTCAAAGTCGTCGTGCGCTCCGATGAATTATCCGAAAAACACATGCTGCGCATCGAACGCCTCTACCACGGCAACATCAAAGTCAGCGCCATCGACGCCGACTTCGTACAAGGCGCCGACTACCAGGTATTAGCCAGCGCCGCCGCCACCTTCAAAGGCCTGATCGGCGAAGGCGCATTCATCCGTCGCGGCGAAGGCGAAAAAACCAAAGAATCCGCCATCAACGACTTCCACCACGCCATGCAATGGCTACGCGAAGAAGCAGAACGCGGCGTATCCAAACAACGCTACAAAGGTCTGGGCGAAATGAACCCAATGCAATTGTGGGAAACCACCATGGATCCGACTGTGCGACGTTTACTGAAAGTGCAGATTGAGGATGCGATTGCTGCGGATCAGATTTTTACTACGTTGATGGGTGATGATGTTGAACCGCGTCGGGCGTTTATTGAAAGTAATGCACTGCGGGCTGGCAATATTGATGTTTAGGTGGTGTGGGTACTTTTCGTAAATGGTAATTCGGTGGTTCCCGAACAGTGCCACCGGCAGAAGCCGGTAAGCGTGGAGGCCGCGAACACTGCCGAGCCGGTTAGATTAGGCTACGCTAATCTTAAGTTATGCAGTCACAATAACGATTTGACCTTACCCTTGTTAAGCTTTCTGTTTATGGAGCCATCGATGGCATTCCATGACCATCGATGACGTTATTGACAACACCCGCTGCGACCGATGCCGACGGACAAATCATAGCTAGCGGTGAAAAGATAATTATTGAATGGTTAATAAAAATAGCGCTTCGTGCCGGTTTCGAATACTTTAAATCCATTCTGGATCGTTGGTAAACTGGGTAAGGCCTCATCGATAGGCTATCAGAAAACTTTAAAGCGTCTCCTGAATGAACAAACAACAACTCGCCGCCAAAATCTGGGAATCGGCCAACCAGATGCGCTCCAAGATCGAGGCCAACGAATACAAGGACTACATCCTCGGCTTCATCTTCTACAAATACCTCTCCGACAAATTGGTGCGCTTCGCAAAAAGCGAGGACTTCAGCGACGAAGAACTCCGCGTCCTGTCAGAAAGCGACACCGAAACTGTTGACCACATCAAGAGCAACATCGGTTACTTCATCGCCTACCAGCATCTGTTTTCCACGTGGATCGCGCACAAAGGCGACTTCGATGTCTCTCATGTGCGCGATGCCTTGTCTGCCTTTGGCCGCCTGATTCACCCGAACCACAAGCGCCTTTTCGAGGGTATTTTCAAGACTCTGGAAACCGGCTTAAGCAAGCTCGGCGATACCGCTGCAAAGCAGACCAAGGCCATAAGCGAGCTGCTCCAGCTCATCAAAGACATCCCCATGGATAGCCGTCAGGGCTACGATGTGCTCGGCTTTATCTACGAATATCTAATCAGCATGTTCGCCGCCAATGCAGGGAAGAAAGCCGGCGAGTTCTACACCCCGCACGAGGTCTCCGTCCTCATGTCCGAGATCATCGCGCACTATGTGAAGGACAGAAAAACCATTCAGATCTACGACTCGACCAGCGGCTCCGCCTCGCTCCTCCTTAATATCGGCCAGTCCATCGCCAAGCACATGGCGGACAAGGACAATATTAGATACTACGCCCAGGAGCTGAAAGAGAACACCTACAACCTCACCCGCATGAACCTCGTCATGCGCGGCATCCTCCCTACCAATATTGTCACCCGCAACGCCGACACCTTGGAGGACGATTGGCCGTACTTTGACGATCAAGATCCCGTCAATACTTACGACCCGCTCTACCTCGACGCCGTTGTCTCGAATCCTCCCTATTCACAAAAATGGGATCCGCAGCACAAGGATAGTGATCCCCGCTACGCCCGCTTCGGCCTCGCGCCCAAGTCCAAGGC
>JAQGMG010000046.1 GCA_028292485.1 Rhodocyclales bacterium
CATGACCCCGAAGCGGGTCGATTTTGCAGCGCCGTAGAGCTGCAGTTTCCGTCTGTTGGTCGATGTTGTGACCAACCTGGCACACGCAAACCGTCGAATGACGACCGTCGTGCCCTGACGGAGCGCCTTCAGTAGCCTCCAGTCCCGATCGCGCCTTTGTTACGGCGCATGGGCCGCTTTTGTCCGCACGCTTTGCGTTGCAGACAGGCGACGCGCTCGGAACTGGCCGGAAACATGTGGGCGAACAAAGTATCAATGACGATTAGTACCGCAACAGAAGCCACACTTTCCAGCACGACCCAAGACACTCTTACGTTTGCAAGCATGGGCCTCGCCCAGCCATTGCTGGGCGCCATCGAAGCCCTCGGTTTTACTACCCCGACGCCAGTCCAGGCGCAGGCTGTTCCCGCTGCCATGCTGGGCGGCGACTGGATGGTCAGCAGCAAGACCGGCAGCGGCAAGACGGCTGCTTTCCTGATTCCGACGCTCAACGTTCTCATGAACGAAGACACGTCCAAGCTGAGCCATGCCGTAGGCCCACGTATCCTCGTGCTGTGCCCGACGCGCGAACTGGCCGCACAGGTTTCGACCGACGCCATCAATCTCGTCAAACAGGCGCGTGGCATTCGTATCGCCACCGTCGTGGGCGGCATGCCTTTCCCGAAGCAGATTGCTTCGCTCAAGGGCGCTGCTGTCGTTATCGCTACGCCGGGTCGCCTGCTTGATCTGGCCAATCGCCGTCAGTTGCGTCTCGACAATGTCGCTTGTCTCGTCGTTGACGAGGCCGACCGTATGCTCGACCTCGGCTTTGCCGAAGACCTCGAAGCCATTCACGATCTGTGCCGCAGCCGTTCGCAGACGCTCATGTTCTCGGCTACCTTTGCGCCGCGCATCATGCAACTCGCATCGAGCCTGATGAATGAGCCAGGTCGCCTCGAACTCGCAACCGCGCAGGACAAGCATTCCGAAATCACACAAACCCTGCATTGGGTCGACGGCTTTGCGCACAAGCGCAAGCTGCTGGCCCATTGGCTGGCCGACACCTCCATCGATCAGGCGCTGGTATTTACCAGCACACAGGCCGACGCAGATCTGCTGGCTGGCGAGCTCGAGGCTGAAGGCCACGCCGCCGCTGCCCTGCACGGTGCCATGCCGCAAGCAGTGCGCAATCGTCGCTTGAAAAGTCTGCGCGACGGCCGCATCCGCGTGCTCGTTGCAACCGATGTCGCCGCACGCGGCATCGACGTGCCGACGATCAGCCATGTCATCAATTTTGGTCTGCCGATGAAGGCGGAGGATTACGTTCACCGTATTGGCCGTACCGGCCGCGCGGGCCGCAGTGGCATTGCTGTCACGCTGGCTGAATACCGTGATCGTTCAAAGATCATGGCCATCGAGCGTTATACGCAGCAACGCCTGGCGCCAAGCGAAATTCTTGGCCTGGAACCCAAGCCGCAAGTGCGTCGTGAGGGTGGCGGTCGCAATGACGGTCGCGGTTTTGGTGACAAGCCGCGCAGCTTCAGCGATAAGCCGCGTAGTTTTGGCGACAAACCACGCAGCTTTGGTGACAAGCCACGTCCGACCTTTGGTGATCGGCCAGCTCGCAGCTTTGGCGATAGCGCACCGCGCACATTCGATGCGAAGCCTCGCTTCAGTGCTGACGCGCCGCGTCGGCAGTTCGGCGAGGGTTCGGGCGATAGCCGCCCGGGTCGTTCCAGCAGCGGCGACAGTCGTCCGCCGCGTCGCGACGATCGCTAGACTGGCGGTATGAAGAGACAAAAAGGGCGCGGAATTCCGCGCCCTTTTTGTTTCTCACGGCTTGGAGCGAGAAAGGAAATCCGGACTGCCTCGTTAAAAACTACGGCAATCGATCGCCTGTTGCAAATACACAACACATGTGCGGTGCCATGACGTTCTACATGAAACGTTGCTTGCGAGGGTCGGAGGGGCTTTGCATAATCGGCCGGAACTTCTCGATATCTTGAGAGGTAAGTCGGGGGCGCCTCGCAGCGCTTTACCGGTCTTCAATTATGAGGAGAAATCAATGCAGAAAAAACTCATTGCACTGGCCGTTGCTGGTCTGGCTGCTGCACCGATGTTTGCGCAAGCACAATCGAACGTGACCCTCTATGGTCGCGTCGATATGAGCTATGTCCAAGCTACCCACGACAACAAGGCCAACTCGATTGACGAAGAGTCCAGCAATCGTTGGGGCTTGATGGGTGAGGAAGACATTGGCGGCGGCCTGAAGGCGTTCTTCCAGTTGGAAAACCGTTTCTTCCTGGATACCGGCCGTCTCAATGGCGACACAGCAGCTACCACTAGCCGCGCCAAGGACAGCACCACACTTTGGAAAGAAGTGGCCCAAGTAGGTTTGAAGGGTTCTTTGGGCTCTCTGGCTGGCGGCCGTGTGCGTTCTGCTCTTTACACCGATACAGCATTTGATGCATTCGGTGGTGACACAATTGGTACCTTCGCTACGCGTCGCGGCCGGATTGTCAATAACTGGGACAACGCCATTCGTTACGAATCGCCGAAGCTCGGCCCGGTTGAGATCACAGCGACCTTTGGTCCTGGTGAGACTTCTTCCGCAGGCGGCACCAAGGGTGGCCAAAACCGTTGGGGCATTGCTACCAAGACCACTGTCGGCGGTTTAAAGATCGATCTGGGCTACCAGAAAGATGTCAATGCTGACTACGAAGAGAGCATTACTTCGTGCGGCGTTACGGCAAGCGCTACTGGTGTAGCAACTGCCGCTTGTATTCCTTACGGCTACGGCGGCTCATGGAAGACCTGGAATCTGCAGTTCTACTACAAGGTTGGCGGTCTTGAACTGAGCAACCTGAATGCATATTCGAAGGGCTATGCTACTGAGCCAGGCGCTGCAGCGGGTGCAAACAACAGTACCAACAAGAAGGCTCTGCGTACATTGTTCGCGGCAAAGTACACGATTGGCAATGGCGCGATTGTGGGTAACATCGGCCGCGGCTGGGAACGTACCGATCGCGATACCAAAGCTTTCGGCGACTATCACTCAGCTTTGGGCTACTGGTACAACCTGAGCAAGCGTTCGCTTCTGCTGGCGGAAATTGCTTACGATCGTAAGCGCGATAATTTCTCCACAGGTCCGGATGGCACTGCGAAGGACTTCGCGATCACCACGCAGTTGGGCTTCCGTCATACATTCTAATTTGTTGGAATGGTAGTGTTGAAAACGGGCACCTTCGGGTGCCCGTTTTTTTGCATGGGGAAATCCGCAGCTTGGGAATCGAAGATGCGGAATGCTATGTCGAGGTGGCGGAAAGGGGAAATCTGCTTGGCTGCGGCCGCATCACGTCTTATGCGGATGCTACGAAAAAACGAGGCGTGTTTGTGCGCAATACGTTCTCAGGTATCGCTAGATAGTTGGCGCTTGGGGCGTCAGCCGAGGATATTCAAGAGATGAATAAATTGTCGCGATGAATCAGTTCTGATTCATCCACGTAGCCTAACAAGGATTCGATTGAGGTCGACGGTTTGCCCGCCAGTTTGCGGGCTTCGACTGCAGGATAATTGGCGAGGCCCCGCCCGATCTCTTGACCTGAAGCATTGCGGCAAGAGACGACGCTGCCGCGTTCGAATTCGCCTTCCACACGAATGACACCAATAGGCAGAAGACTGGCTCCGTTGCGAAGTGCGCGCTCTGCACCTGCATCTACAATCAGTGCGCCCGTAAGATTGAGGTGGTCCGCCAGCCATTGCTTGCGTGCCGCAAGACGTCCCTTTGGGGCTGACAACAGGGTGCCCAATATTTCGCCTTGGGAGAGCCGCAGCAGCGCGTCCGATTGGTGGCCGCTGGCGATAATCGTATGTGCCCCGCTGCGTGCCGCTCGTTGCGCGGCGCGAACTTTGGTGATCATGCCGCCACGCGAGATGCTGCTGGCAGCTCCGCCAGCCATTGCCTCATAAGTGCTGTCTTCCGCGCGCCCCTGACTGATGAGTTGTGCGTCGGGTGTAGTACGTGGGTCGGCTGTGTACAGGCCTTCCTGATCGGTCAGTATGATGAGCGCATCGGCTTCGATCAGGTTTGCTACCAGAGCGCCCAGCGTATCGTTGTCTCCAAACTTGATCTCATCTGTTACGACGGTATCGTTCTCGTTGATGATCGGTACGACGCCAAGTTCGAGCAGTGTCGAGAGGGCGGAGCGTGCGTTGAGATAACGCAATCTGTCTGCAAGATCAGCGTGGGTAAGCAGGATTTGGGCGGTCTTTAGCCCGTACTGTGAGAATGCGCCTTCATAAGCTTGAACAAGTCCCATCTGCCCCACCGCAGCAGCAGCCTGCAGAGCGTGAGTTTCGTGTGGACGTACCGACCAGCCAAGGCGCTGCATGCCGGCGGCAATGGCGCCACTGGAAACCATGACGACTTCACGACCTTCGTTACGGAGCTGGGCAATTTGCCTTGCCCAGTCAGCGATGGCGCGGAGGTCAAGACCTTGGCCGTTGTTCGTTACAAGTGCGCTGCCGACTTTTATGACCAGACGCCGGGCATTATGTATGGTGTCACGCATGGACATGCTCTGTGCTCAGGTGCCTTAGTCGTGCCTCAATCGCGAACGTAGATGATCTCGCCTTCAAAATCATCGTCGTCTTCATCTTCGTCATCTGTTTCCACGACAGAGTGTGAAACAGTTGATGGGCCACCTTCGATATCGGCACGTTTTTCTTCAGTCGAGCGGCGTGGTTGAGCGTCGAGGTAATCCTGAATAGCAAAGACCAATTCCTTGCAGCCCTCGCCCTTCATGCCTGAAATCGCGAACCAGTGCTCTGGCGTGCCGTAGGCCGCAAGAAAAGCACTTATCCGGGTTTCGCGTTCTTCTTCAGGGATGAGATCCAGCTTGTTGAGAACCAGCCAGCGTGGCTTCAGGAACAGGCTTTCGTCGTATTTCCGCAGCTCCTCGACGATGGCCCTGGCTTCATGAACCGGATCGCTTGCCGGGTCGAACGGTGCAAGATCGACCAGATGCAGGAGTAAATGAGTGCGTTGCAGATGGCGCAGAAAACGATGGCCGAGGCCGGCTCCCTCTGCGGCACCTTCGATCAGCCCTGGAATGTCGGCAATGACAAAGCTGCGTCCTTCGTCCGTGCGCACGACGCCGAGATTGGGGGCAAGCGTGGTGAACGGATAATCGGCAACCTTGGGCTTCGCAGCGGACACGGAACGAATGAAGGTGGACTTGCCAGCGTTGGGCATGCCTAGCAAGCCAACATCGGCAAGTACCTTCAGTTCAAGCGCAAGCTCGAAGCGCTCGCCAGGCTCGCCGGGGGTTTTCTGTCGCGGCGCGCGGTTGGTGCTCGACTTGAAATGCAGATTACCCAGGCCGCCCTTGCCGCCTCGCGCAATCTGTATGCGTTTGCCGTCCTCGTCGAGGTCGGCCATGATTTCACCCGTTTCACGGTGCTTGACAACGGTGCCAACGGGCATGCGCAGGACGATGTCATCTCCCGACTTGCCGTAGCAATCCTTGTTGCCGCCTTTTTCGCCGTTCTGAGCGTGAAAGGTACGCGTGAAGCGATAGTCCACCAGGGTATTGATATTGCGATCAGCCACCATAAAGACGCTACCGCCCTTGCCGCCATCACCGCCGTCCGGGCCGCCGAAGGGGATGAACTTTTCCCGGCGAAACGAGGCATTGCCGTTGCCGCCATCTCCGGCAATGACTTCAATGCGAGCTTCGTCAAAGAATTTCATGAGGGTTGTTTCAAGATGGTCGGCAAGAACCGACGATGTATAACAATTGTCGGCATGATCTGGTGAACATGCCAACCTGTAAATAAAAAAGCCCTATCGCGCTGCGACAGGGCTTTCCTGCGATCGAGCGGAAGTCAGATTATCGGGCTGATTAAGCCTGTGCTTCCGGAACGATCACGACGGTACGACGACGCAAAGCTCCCTTGACCTGGAATTCCACTCGGCCGTTCGTCAAAGCAAACAGCGTGTGATCTTTGCCGATGCCGACGTTTTCGCCTGGGTGATACTCCGTGCCGCGTTGACGCACGATGATGTTGCCTGCAACGACTTGCTCACCACCGTAGCGCTTGACGCCCAGTCGTTTTGCATGCGATTCGCGGCCGTTACGGGAACTACCGCCTGCTTTTTTGTGTGCCATGGCGCTTTAGCTCCTGTTAGGCCGAAATCGCTTCGATGCGGATTTCGGTATAGTTTTGACGATGGCCTTGATGCTTCTGGTAATGCTTACGACGGCGCATCTTGAAAATATTCACTTTGTCGTGACGGCCTTGTGAAAGCACAACTGCCTTCACCGAGGCGCCGGAAACCAAAGGTGCGCCGATTGTTACCGACTCACCTGCGCCGACCATGAGAACCTGATCGAGTGTGATTTCAGCGCCAACTTCTGCCGGTATCTGTTCTACTTTAATTTTTTCGCCGGCTGCAACGCGGTACTGCTTGCCGCCGGTTTTTATGACCGCATACATGTTGGAACTCCATTACGAGAGACTACAGAACCCGCGATTATGTTTTGTGTTGGCATAACAGTCAAGTCCACCGACGTAAGCCAGCCTCACTGCGGCTTGACGTTGGCGGCCTCGCGCACATAACATCCCGCGTCCATCTTCCGGCAGCCTCCCTTGTCCTCACTCGCTTCATTTCCTGCTGTCTCGCTTGAACAGCTATACGCCCCCATTGCCGCTGACATGGAGGCGGTCAATCAGGTAATCCGCGTGCGCTTGCACTCGGAGGTTGTCCTGATCAATCAAGTTGCCGAATACATCGTCGGTGCGGGCGGTAAGCGCCTTCGCCCGGCGCTGCTGCTGCTCGTGGCCAACGCACTCGGCTATGGCGACAAGCAGGGGGATGCCAGTCACCATGAATTGGCAGCTGTGGTGGAGTTCATTCATACCGCAACGCTTTTGCATGATGACGTGGTGGATGAGTCGGACCTGCGTCGCGGGCGTTCAACTGCCAATGCCATGTTCGGCAACGCCGCATCCGTGCTGGTTGGCGATTTCCTTTATTCCCGCGCTTTCCAGATGATGGTCGGTATTGATGACATGCGCATAATGCGCGTGTTGTCCGACGCGACGAACGTGATTGCCGAGGGAGAGGTGTTGCAACTGCTGAATGTGCGCAACGCCGATGCCAGCGTCGAAGACTATTTGCGCGTCATACATTTCAAGACAGCAATGTTGTTTGAGGCCGCCGCGCGTCTGGGGGGGATTCTCGGCGGGCTGGATGAAGCAGGGCAGGAACGCATGGCGGTGTTCGGCCGCCATATTGGTACAGCCTTCCAGTTGATTGATGACGTGCTGGACTATTCGGGCGACGAGGCCAAGACTGGCAAGCATCTCGGTGACGACCTGGCGGAAGGCAAGCCTACATTGCCCTTGATTCATGTCATGCAAAGTGGGTCTGCGCAGCAGGCAAGTGTCGTGCGTCATGCAATCGAGGAATCGGGGCGCGAGTGTTTCATCGAAGTGATGGCAGCAGTCCATGAGACAGGAGCGCTGGCTGTCACGCGGGAGTACGCAAGACGCGAAGCGATGGCCGCAAGAGCCGCGCTGAGCCTGCTTCCGCCTTCCGTCTTCGCAGACTCGTTGCTACAATTATGCGACTTTGCGGTTGCGCGGAATTACTGACTGACGCTGCTGCAAAGTTGATTGCCGCGCCGCATCGCTTGTAATTCTCGGGGTGTAGCTTAGCCTGGTAGAGCGCTACGTTCGGGACGTAGAGGCCGGAGGTTCGAATCCTCTCACCCCGACCAGGAATGGAAACTCGCGCAAGAAAGTCACGCAATTTGCGTGGCTTTTTTTTCGTCATTCCGATTACCATCACTGATCGTCGTGCTCGCCTATGGCTGGCGCCATGTAAGGGCCCGACAGAAACATATTTCCGGGCCTACCCTTTCGTTCGCTAAATCGTTGCCGTTGACTATACTTCGCTGCCTGATGGCAGATCGTCTATCGGCACATTTCAGTACAGGAGACAAACGTATGTTCAATAGCGTTATGTTGCGCATCGCAGCATTGGCAATGGTTCCGTTTCTGGCAGCCTGCGCCACCCAAGGAGGGAGCTCTTCGCGTGTTCTTACAAGCGAGGCGCCCAAGGTCATTACGCTCGATGACAGCTACCTGTCGGTTTCGAAGCAACGGCTTGCCGCCGGGGATGCCAGTCTCAAACCAGCTTATGACGCACTGATTGCCAGTGCCAATAAAGCGCTGGCCGCCAAGCCCGAGACGGTCACGCAAAAAGGCATGACGCCATTGTCGGGCGACAAGCACGACTACATGAGCATGGGGCCTTACTGGTGGCCCAATCCAGATACGCCTGATCATCTGCCATTCATCCGCAAGGATGGAAATATCAACCCGGACACGAAGGGCAATGGCCTGGATTCGGCCCGCATCATTACCATGGGTAACAATGCACGTGATCTGAGCCTTGCCTACTACTTCACTGGCGACAAGAAATACGCTGTCAAGGCGGCCGAGGTTCTTCGTACCTGGTTTCTTGACCCGGCGACGCGCATGAATCCGAATCTGCGCTTTGGTCAAGGCATTCCAGGCATTACAGATGGCCGCGGTATCGGTATGACGGATACGCGTAACCTGTGGATGGTGATCGATGCGGCCGCCTTGATTCAGCCGAGCGGCGCGCTGAGTGCCGACGAAGTTCAAGGTCTTCGTCAGTGGTTTGGCGACTTTGCTGGCTGGATGGTTAACAGTGCTACCGGCCACGAAGAGGCTGTATGGCATAACAATCATGGCATGTTCTACGATGCCCAGCTGATCAACTATCTGTTATTTATCGGCGATATCGCGACGGCCAAGCAGGTGATCTTCGACGCGCAAACCCGTCGCATTGCGTCGCAGATCGCGCGCGATGGCAGGATGCACATGGAACTTGAGCGTACGCGTCCTTACCACTACACCGTATTTGCTCTCGAAGCGGCAATGCACATTGCGCGTTACGGCGAACAGGTGAATGTGGCAGGCATGACTTTGAAGGCTGATGATCCCCACTGCATACACCCACAGTCTCGCTGCATCATCGATGTATGGAACTTCGAAATCGACGAGCGTTCGCTGAAGCGTGGCATCAACTACCTCACAGCAGCGACACTCGATCCGAAGTCCTGGACGCTCTACTCGAACGAAGAAAAGGTGTTCGACGCGAACGAGGTGCTGCCGATCATGCTGCAAGCTGAGCGCGCCTACAAAACCGGCACTTACGGCAAAGTCGTTGCCGGGCTGCCTGATAATACGAAAACCGCGTTGGATCGCCTTCTCTGGCCGGTCAAGTAAAGCAGTTGCCTTGAGAAAACCGGCGCCAACAGGCGCCGGTTTTTCGTTTACCTGCCGATGATTGAAGAATGGAGGTTACGGCTTGCGCTCAGAAGCCGGCCCGTATTTGATACACTCCGCGCGCTTGCGACGACCATCTGCTGATGGCTCAACGCTTGCTTCTTCATATTGTCTCGAGACGGAAAGGGCGTAATGCTCAAGATTTTGGTCATCGATGAGATTCAGGAGCGGGCTCTCGAAATCTGCGAGGGTCTGACGCGCGCCGGTCACATGGTCGCCGCGGTGCTGACTGATGCATTTCAGCTCAATGACAAGATGACTGAGATTCAGCCGGATGTGGTGCTGATCAATACGGATTCTCCCAGTCGCGACACGCTAGAGAATCTGGCGGTAATGCATCAGAATTTTCCTCGCCCGGTACTGATGTTCTCCGAAGACGATGCTGACGACATGATTCGCCTGGCGATGCGCGCGGGTGTCTCCTCTTACGTCATTGATGGCCTGGCCCCGGAGCGGCTCGAAGCGCTGCTGCGAGTTGCCATGGTGCATTTTGATCAATTCATGGCCCTGCGCCGCGAGCGCGATGACGCGCAACGCAAGCTTTCTGAACGGGTCATCATTGATCGCGCCAAGGGGGTCCTGATGAAGGCGCGTGGCATGGACGAAGACGAGGCCTACCATGCCTTGCGCAAGCTTGCCATGGAGCGAGGCCGCAAGCTCGTCGAAGTGGCTGAGGAAATCCTGGCAAGCGCCCGCTTGTTACTCGGCTGATTTCCAGAACCCTTTTCACTTGGTTCATTGTTCGTAGTTTCGTGCGGTTTTGGTGCGGCCGCACCGGCGCAGTGCCAGGCCCGTGTGGTTTGGCGAGTCCGTCCTGAGCCTCTTCCTACAGTTAAGTTATTGAGTCCAAAGGCTTGTCGCCATTTGGCACGACGCGTGCTTTAAGTGTTCCAAGTGCGGATCAACGATGATCCGTCGCGGACAAAGGCGTCCGACAGGGAAGAGACGGGAAAGCTGTCACTTCATGTCGCGACGCCTTTTTTCATGCCTTTTGAAATGTGCATTGCAATCGATTCACCAACGGAGATGAACATGACGGAGCAATTTGATGATCACGCAGCGCGGCGCGGTTTTCTGAAACGAGGAGCAGCCATGAGCAGTGCAGTCGCAGCAGCCAATATCCTGCCTATGGGCGGCGCATGGGCCGCAGGCTCGGACAAGCCCGAGCTCGAAGAAGTCACGATCGGTATCATCCCGCTGACGGATTGCTCCTCTGTCGTCATGGCTGCAGTCAAGGGCTTCGACAAGAAGTACGGCATCAAGATCAATGTCAGCAAGGAAGCTTCATGGGCCGCTGTGCGCGACAAACTTGTCAATGGCGAGTTGCACGCGTCACACGTACTTTACGGTCTCATCTATGGTGTGCATCTAGGCATTGGCGGGCCGAAGAAAGACATGGCCGTGCTGATGGCGTTGAACAACAATGGACAAGCCATCACGCTTTCCAATGCGCTCAAGGACAAGGGTGCGGTCGATGGCACATCGCTGCAGAAGGTCGTTGCGAAGAAGGAGAAGGAATACACCTTCGCGCAGACCTTCCCGACTGGCACGCATGCCATGTGGTTGTACTACTGGTTGGCCACGTACGGCATTGATCCTTTCAAGGATGTAAAGAACATCGTCGTGCCGCCACCGCAGATGGTTGCCAATATGCGCGTCGGCAACATGGATGGCTTTTGTGTTGGCGAGCCATGGGGCCAACGCGCCATCATCGACAAGATAGGTTTCACGGCAGTCACGACACAGGACATCTGGGCCGATCATCCGGAGAAAGTGCTCGGTTGCACGGCAGACTTCGTCAAGAAATATCCAAACACTGCGCGCGCCATGATGTGCGCAATTCTCGAAGCATCCATGTGGATCGATGCCAGCGCGGCCAATCGCAGTGCCACGGCCGATGTCGTATCGGCAAAGTCTTACGTCAATACAGATGCCGATGTCATCCGCGGTCGCATGATTGGCCAGTACGAAAATGGTCTGGGCAAATCCTGGTCGGAGAAGAACTACATGAAGTTCTACAACGAAGGTGCGGTTAATTATCCGTACCTGTCTGACGGCATGTGGTTCCTGACCCAGCACAAGCGCTGGGGCTTGCTCAAGGAAGATCCGGACTATCTGGCAATTGCCAAGCAGGTCAATCAGACCGAGCTGTACAAGCAAGCAGCCAGCATCGTCAAGGCCTCAGTACCCAAATCCGATCTGCGCACGTCGAAGCTCATCGACGGCACGGTTTGGGACGGCAAGGATCCGAAGAAGTACGCAGCCAGCTTCAAGATAAGAGCGTGAGCTGAGGCCGAGCACGCCTGGCGGGCCACAAGCCCGTCGGCACGCCTGGCCAGCCGCTGATCCACGAGAAAGCAGGAATATAACTATGACAACAGCAAGTATGACCATGCCCTCTTCGATGCCCGACAAAGCCTCCGAGCCGTTGCGCGAGAAAACTATCGAGCAGCCCGTTGCAAGTTCTTCCGCCACCGTTGCGCCAGTCGTCGACACGCCAGCCATCAAAATAGGTCGTGGTCAGCTACGTGAGGCGCTGAGCGTATTGGTACGGGCGGTCCTGCCGCCCTTCATCGGTCTGGCACTCCTGGTTGGCATATGGGCAATCGTTGCCATGAAGACCAGTGGGTTTCCGGGGCCGTTGAAGACATGGGATGCCGCGGTCATCATTTTCTCGGATCCGTTCTACGTCAACGGGCCAAATGATCAAGGCATAGGCTGGAACATCCTGTCGTCGCTCAAGCGCGTTGCTATCGGCTTTGGCTTTGCTGCTGCAGTCGGCATTCCGCTGGGCTTTGCAATTGGCCGTTTCAAATTTCTCAACGCCATGGTCGACCCAATCATCTCGCTGTTGCGGCCGGTGTCGCCGCTGGCATGGTTGCCGATCGGTTTGCTGGTGTTTCATCGTGCCGATCCGGCCGCGACCTGGACCATCTTCATCTGCTCCATCTGGCCGATGATCATCAATACTGCCGTCGGCGTGCAACGCGTGCCGCAGGACTACATGAATGTGGCGCGGGTTCTCAATCTCAGCGAAATGAAGATTCTCACCAAGATACTTTTCCCGGCTGTGCTGCCATACATGCTGACCGGTATTCGCCTCTCCATTGGAACAGCGTGGCTGGTGATCGTGGCGGCAGAGATGCTGACCGGCGGCGTCGGCATCGGGTTCTGGGTTTGGGATGAATGGAATAATCTGAAGGTCGAGCACATTGTCATAGCGATTTTTGTTATCGGCATTGTCGGCTTGTTGCTGGAAATGCTCTTGCTGCAGATTGCCAAGCGTTTCTCCTACGAATATTCCTGAGCTGAGGAGTTACTGCAATGAAATCACTCGTACAAGTACAGGACGTCGGCATGCGCTTCGATACGAAGAAGGGCAGCTTTGTCGCACTGCGCGATATCAACCTCAATATCAGCGAAGGCGAAGTCGTTACGTTGATCGGCCACTCGGGCTGCGGCAAGTCGACCTTGCTCAACCTGATTGCCGGACTGACCTTGCCAAGCGATGGTGTGCTGATCTGCAACGGCCGTGAGATTGCGGGCCCAGGCCCGGAGCGCGGTGTCGTCTTTCAGAATCATTCGTTATTGCCGTGGCTCAGCTGTTTTGACAATGTCATGCTGGCGGTCGAGCGGGTGTTCGGCGCGAAAGAGGGCAGGGCCAAGCTCAAGGCTCGCACCAAGGCCGCGCTGGAGATGGTCCACATGGATCACGCCATGTACAAGTATCCGCACGAAGTTTCAGGCGGTATGAAACAGCGCGTGGGGATTGCCCGGGCTTTTGCAATGGAGCCGAAGATACTGCTGATGGACGAGCCGTTTGGCGCCCTGGACGCATTGACGCGCGCAAGCTTGCAAGACGAGCTCATCGGTGTGATGGGCAAGACAGGCGCTACCGTGGTCATGGTCACGCACGATGTCGACGAGGCGGTACTGCTGTCGGATCGTGTGGTGATGATGACCAACGGGCCTGCTGCGACGATTGGCGAAATTCTTGAAGTAAAACTCGACAAGCCGCGTAATCGTCTGAAGCTTGCACACGATCCGTTGTTCGTCGAGTACCGCGCTGCGATTCTTGAGTTCCTCTATCAGAAGCAGCTCAAACAGGCTGCCTGATCCGGCCAGCCGACGCATTGCGAACGCTGGCGCGGTTCGTATCACGCAATCCAGATGTCGTATCGAAAGCCGCAGGGGCGTTACCCTCTGCGGCTTTTTTTTTGCGTGGGCGCAGCATCAAAGGCCTGGATTGCCGTCGGACGTGACGGTGGGTGGGATGAGTGCATCAATGCGGCATCGGTACGCGAAGACCGAGCGCTGCTGACGGTGTCGAATTATTGAGCCGGTCCGGGAGCCAGCCTGCCGAGAGGCAGGGTGACCGTTTCGTCGGCGACATGCCAGCCCAGGCCTGCCAGGGTCAGGCGCAGCGTTTCATTGGCTTGCTCCTTGCTGCAATTAGGAGGCAGGTCAAATAGCTCAGCGGATATCAATACTTCACGGCGAGGTTGTTTATCGCCATCGTGCTCGTAGAGAAACAGACCGCGTCCTTGCTCATCTGTACCGACGAGCCCGAAGCGTTGCGTTCCTGCAATGCCGCGTATCCACCATACCCAGCGAGGGCTGATCCCGTTTTCGCAATAGGACGTCGTCTCGATTTCAAATGCCATGAATCGCCTGACCAATTTTTGGATCGTCGTGCGGAGAACCGCCGACTGCCGAATTTTTGTGTAGTGATCATAGTACTAAAGTTGTAGTCCCCGCGAAATTTACCGCCGCCTGCGGACGTGGCGCATGTCACGGCGCCTGGTAGTAATAGGGGTGCGTGCCTATTGACAGGTTTGTTACCTATGGACGTCGCACAAAACAAAACAGCAGCAAGGCGATGCCTTGCTGCTGTCAGGAGGAACGCAGCGCTGCGGCATGCGCAGCGTTGTGCAAGCTCAGCGCTGTTGTCTTTGCTCCAGCGTGGCGTAGTTTCTCGCCAGGTTGCTTGTCCAGGAGTGCTTGTCCGGCACTGGCGCTGCCGGGTTCGAATTCAATGATCTTGCCGCCTCGGTAAGGCGATCCATGTCGGTCATCAACTGGTCGAAGATCTGTTGGACGCGGCTTTCGAACTGCAGCTTGCCAAGCACGGCGCTGACATCCATCTCCACGGCGTGACGCTCATGCTGCATGACTTGAACGGCATTGCTCAGTGACTGCGCCGTTGCGTTGAAATTGCTGATGATCTCTTCGGCGGTATGTTGCGAGTTGCCGATTGCGGCAGTTTCGCGCGATGCGAATTCGCCAGACAAGGCGAGCGCCTGTGCAATCGCTTCGCTGACGGTGTTGACGGTGTCATGGATGCGCTTACCGGTTTCCCCCGACTGCGTGGAGAGTTTGCGCACTTCATCGGCAACGACGGCAAACCCACGGCCAGACTCGCCGGCACGGGCTGCCTCGATGGCGGCATTCAATGCCAGCAGATTGGTTTGCTTGGCAATATTGGCAACTTCCTCGGCCATTTTGCGCAAGTCATCGGTATGCGAGGCAACGCTGGCTACTTCCCGAACCAGCGCGGTGCGGAAGTCCTGCGTGGTGTTGAGCGTATCGATGATGCCGCGCAGGCCCTCTTCTGCGGCACGGATGGTCGCGATTGCGACGTTGTCGTCCGTTTTCTGCCCCGGAGAATGGTCGGACAAGCGTTGCGCCAGCGATGTGAAGCGCTCCGCCAGGGATTCGATCGCTTCCCTGACCTGGCCCTGCGCCAACGCCACGTGCTGATTCCATAGCGGCACCACTTCCGAGACCAGGCCATGAAGGCCTTCGTGCGCCATCGGCGTCGGTGACTGGAAGCGTACTTCGTTCATCTTCGGTTCGCTCTGTGACCCGGCGGGGACCAGTGAACCAGCCCAGAACAGGACGGCCAGCACGGCCACGCCTGCACCGGCACCGATCCAGACATTGCTGGCGATCATGATGGACAGCAGTGCATTGATCACACCGATGGCGATCAGGGCTAAACGGGCATTCGACGGAGTATTCATGGCGAGAGTCGTAACAGTCGAGCAAATGGCGGGACTTCTTGTGCTGCCTTGCTACACACCAGCCCCGTACCGGGTGCGCCGCAGTCTCCTGGCCGTGCAGGCGGGGGACAACAGGGTTGACGGTATGACCGGGGGGAAACTTTAAGGGCAGATCGTTTTTTTTGGGCGAAGGCCGTTGCGGGCCGGCCGGTACCCTGGATCAGGATACTGTCATCATGCAAATAGCCTGATCAGCAGAATCGCATTGGCCAGCAGTGACAGCGCGCACAGAATCTTCAACGCGAAATGTGGATCGCGTTCCATGAGTGGCCGGTGGCGGGCAACCTGCAGGGGGCTGTGAGCGCCGCGTTCGAGCGCAAGGAGAAACTCTTCCGCAGTTTCGAAGCGGCGCCCGGGTTCGCGCGCGACTGCCTTGAGCAAGACGGACTCCAGCCATTCCGGAATATCCGGGCGATAGCGCGTTGGTGGTGTGGGATCGCCGAATCTTGGCCGCTGGAAAGGTTCGATTTCGCCATAAGGGTATTTGCGCGTTGCCAGCTCGTAGAGCGTAACGCCTACGGCATATAGATCACTGGACTCATTGGCGCGCGGCCGATCTTCGCCTGACGCGAATAGCTCAGGCGCCATATAGGAAGGCGTCCCCGGATTATTGATCTCGCCGAAACGCTCGCCCTCGCTCTGCCCATCCGAAGCGGCGACACCGAGATCGAGAATGCGCAGGCGGCCATCCGTGCCGAGGTGCAGATTGTCCGGCTTGACGTCGCGATGAATGATTGCCAGCCGATGCAGGGCAGAAATTCCTTTGAGCAGTTTCTCGCCCAGCGCTGCGACTTCCGCCGCATTGAAGCGATGGCCACGCGCAAGCCGCTGTTTCAGCGATTCGCCGTCGTGCCAGCTCATCAAATAGTACAAGTGACTACGATTGGCCCATGGCACCACTTGCGGGAATGCCGCATCGGTTACGCGTCGCGCAATCCATTCCTCGTGAGCCAGGGCCGCAGCATCGTGCGAATCGGCATTGGCGTGCAGCGTCTTCAGTACGTAAATGTCGCCATCTGCATTGCGGACACGATAAAGCTGCGTAACGCGCGAATCGTGCAGGATATCCAGCACGCTGAGGCCATCGATCTCCTGGCCCGCTTTCAGCTGCGGCGGCAGTGGCAGCTCGCGGATGCGTGCCAGCGAATCGCGCAAGGTATCGCGAGGCAAGCTCTCGACGCGCAGCACCAAGGCCGTACAGTTGTCCTGCGTGCCACTGTCGACCGCTGTTTCGGCGAGGGCGAAGGCGGCTTCCTGAGCGTCCGAATGTTTCTCGACAATGGCCTGGATGCGTGCGTCACGCAGGGTTGCCCATACTCCGTCGGTGAGCATGACAAATGTATCGCCATCGACCAGTTCCCCCTCGCTGAAATCGATCGTCAAATGCTGATCCAGCCCGACAGCACGTGATAGCACCGTGTTGAGCTCGGGGTGTTCCCACACGTGATCCTTCGTCAGGCGTTTGAGTTCGCCACCGCGCAGCAGGTAGATGCGTGAATCGCCAACGTGCGCGACGACCCAGCGACGCCCGCGCAACACGAGGGCGGACAGCGTTGTAGCCATGCCGGCTGTCTGGCTGCGCTTCGCCGATTGCGCTACCAGCCAGCGATTTGCCGCACCGATGACTTTGTCGAGTGCGTGCGGCACCGCCCATGTGTCGGGTGTGGCGTAGTAATCGCTGAGCAGACTTCGCACAGTGAATTCTGCTGCTTCACGGCCGTCGGCGTGGCCGCCCACGCCATCGGCAACGACGGCCAGCAGGCCCTTGTTTTCGAGATCGATGCCTTCCGGTGTCACCGCACCGACGAAGTCTTCGTTGCGAGCACGCGGGCCGGCCAGAGAGGCGTGACCGAGGTGGGCGATAAGAGGCATGAACGGGTTCCAGAAGCTACGCTAAAGTGGGTGTGATCGACTTGTGCGATGAGCGCGAAGCCCGAGTATGCCGAACGTCGTTTGATGCTGCTCGAATCTTATCGAATGTTGATCAGGACAACAGGATTTCAAAGCCATGAAATTTCGTAAACTGCTTGTTGCGGTCGTCGCTGTATTCGTACTCTTGCTCGGCGGTCTGCTGGTCTGGCTGATGCAGCTCGACGTGAAGGATATCGCGGCCTTGATCGAACGCCAGGCAACTCAAACAACTGGTCGTGCCTTGCACATTGGTGGTCCGATCTCCTTGCAATGGTCGCTGATTCCGACCGTGGCGATCGAGGATGTGCGCTTGCAGAACGCGGTCTGGGGGTCGCAGCCCGATATGCTCAGCGTCAAGCGCGCAGAAGTGCAACTGGCACTGATGCCATTGTTCTCGGGCGATATCAGGATCCGCAAGATCGTGCTCGACACGCCGCAGGTGCTGCTCGAAGTGAATGCCAAGGGTGAGCAGAACTGGGTGTTCAATTCGTCGTCTGCGCCAGACACCAAATCTTCACACAAACTGAGCATCAACATTGCCGAACTGCGTATGACCCATGGCATCGTGGACTATCGGCCTGCCGCGCCTGCTCGGGCAATCAGGCTGCAGATTGATGCCCTGGCCTTGCAGACAGCCAAAGCCGATACGGCACAGCTCGATGGCAAGTTCGTCTTCAATGAAATGCCGTTGACATTGTCTGGCACGCTGCCGAGCATCGCCCGTCTGGCGGAAGGCGTGAGTTCGGCGCCAGTCGACATCAAGCTCGACAGTCTTGGCGTTGTCGTGACCGTGGCCGGCAGCGTGGCTGTGAACCAGCCAGCGCTCGAAGGGACGGAATTGAAATTCGGCGTGCGTGCCGATGACCCGGCCGCCTCGGCCAGACTGCTCAAGATCGAGCTGCCGCATTTACCGCGTACCGAGCTGGCCGGTCGGCTATTGCTCGGCAAGACAGGCCTGCAACTCGCGGATGTCCAGGTCACCAGTGGCAAGAGCAGCATGCGTGCGGATCTGCGCATGCCGCTCGGTGCATCGCGCCTGGCAGTGGATGTAAAGCTGGATGCGGCGTTGATCGACCTCGCTGAATTGCTCGGACCCGCGCCAAAGGAAAGCGCTGGCGGGTCGGCGAAAGTGGCTGCAGGAAAGAACGAGCGCATATTCAGCGACGCACCCTTGCCGCTGGAAGGACTGGGTGTGGCAGACGCGAAAGGCGATATCAAACTCGTCAAACTGGTGTTGCGCGATGGCCGCACTGTCCGTGACGTGGCTGCGCATTTCAGTCTCGACAAGGGGCACCTGTTGCTCGATCCGCTGACCTTGTCCGTCGATGGCAAGACACTGGGCATCCGGGTGCAGGCTGACGCCAACGGCGGCAAGAGTCTTGGACTGAATGCCAGTGTCAATGCCACGGCAGTTCCCCTGGCCAGCCTGGCTGCGCTGGCGGGTGTTTCCGCTTCGCCGCAAGCCGCGCCCACCGATCTGGCGATCAAGATCGCGGCACGTGGCGCATCGGTGCGCCAGCTCATGGCCGGCATGGATGGCGATGTGCGGGTGGTGGTTGGCCCGGGACGCTGGAAAGGAAGTGCCTTCGATCTCGGGCCGGCGTTGACGACGGTGCTCGATGTCATTTCGCCGAGCGGCAATAGCGGCGAATTCACTGAGTTGAAATGCGCCGTGTTGCGCTTTCCTGTGAGTCATGGTGTCGCCAGACTTGACACTGGCATAGGCGTGGAGACGAGTCGCATCAAGCTCTCCGCCAACGGTACCGTGAATCTGGGCGACGAGACCTTGAACCTCGGCGTTCATCCCAAGGCGGTGACCGGTTCCAATATCAGTGTTGGCAAATTCGCGCAGCTGGTACGTGTCAGCGGCACGCTCACGGCGCCTGCGACCAGTCTCGACGCCGTGAGCGCGGCCACCACCGCGCTCGAGGTTGGACTGGCATTATCGAAAAACGGCAAGGGTCTGAGCAAGGGCTTGCTGGCCGATACGGCGCCCGACAATCCGTGCCAGGTTGCGCTGGGTCAGGCGCCCGTCAAGGCCGGGGCTCCGCAGAAAAACCAGGCAGCGTCGGATACCGTCAAGAACGTGGGCGATACGCTGGAAGCGGTGCGTGGCCTCTTTGGCAAGTAGCGGGTACAAATGAAGAATGACGGATTCGAGTACGTAAGTACCAAAAAAGGGAATTACATACTTGACTTGCAGAGCCCCGGTTTTCGTCATTCCCGCGAAAGCGGGAATCCACTCGATAGCACAGGTCTCACGTAGAAGTGGATTCCCGCTTTCGCGGGAATGACTTGTCCCTTGGCAGAAATCGAATTTCCAACGTGATTTGCCGTTCTGCAAGTCAAGTGTGTAATTCCCAAAAAAAGGCGTTCGGCCCGGAAGCCGAACGCCCTTCTTCTGAAGCTGACTGTTGACGCTTACTTCAGTGTCCAGTTGGACCACTTGGTGGTCAGGCTGCCTGTACCGGAATTGGTGCGATATGCGCCGATCTTGGTGTAAAGCTTGCCCGAACCGCCGACCGTGGGGCAGCTCTTGCCGCCGACCGTGGTCTGGACCTTGCCGGAGCCGGAGTCGTATTTGACGGTGACCGGATAGGTGCTGCCTTGCTTGGCCTTGAGGCCGCCACAGGTGCCGCCACCTTGCACTTCATAGAAAGAACCATCGGTATCGATAGCGATCTGGCTGTTTGGCTTGCCGGAAGCTTCCGAGAACGTCTGGATGATTTGAATGCGCGAACCATTCAGCGACACGATCTGCACGTCGCCGGTGAAGCTGTGCGAGCCGGAGGTGAAAGTCTTGAAACGCAGTTCGGCGCGAGCATGTGCTTCGCCATCGCTATGGAAATAAATGGTGTCGCTACTGGCTGTAGCATTGGTGCCCGACGCGCTATTGCTGAGCTTTGCCCAGCACTTTTCGCACTTGTTGCCCTTGTATTCGAGGTCGATGTTCTGGCCATCGGTCGATGCGAAAGCACCCATGCTGGCGGCCATCAGGACGGCCGTGCACACTGAAACCATTACTGTTTTCATGTTTGTCTGTCTCCGTAATATTTTATGAATCGAGAGCTTCCGTGGCTTTCCTCAAAGGAAATTGCAAGGAGCTCCCGCATCCCGTCGCTGCGGGATTTCAGGGTACGGTCAACAGCACCGGGCTTCCATACGCGTAATTACCAATTGACCAGCGATCGGCCAGGCCAGCCACGCGATTTTGGATGTCGAGTGTGACTTTTTTGGTGTTTTTACGGTCTCGTGGCAGGCATCAACGCCGGGACGCAAGGGTAACTGGCGCCCCGGCCGGACTCAGATTTTTGCCGAGGTCAGGTGTGCCGCGCCCCACGTTGTGCGCCAACGCGTTTTCACACCGGTCAAACCCAGCAGCGCCAGCACGGCAAGACCGGCGAAAATCAGGAAGCCGAGTTGATAGCTGCCCGTAATCTGCTTGGCATAGCCGAGGCTTGAAGCCAGGTAGAAACCGCCGATACCCCCGGCCATGCCGACCAGGCCCGTCATGACACCAATCTCCTTGCGGAAACGTTGCGGCACGAGCTGGAACACGGCGCCGTTCCCCATGCCGAGGGCGAGCATTGCCCCAACGAAAATTGCGGCGGCTGACCATACCGTCGGCATGCCGTAGCTGACAATGACGAGGAAAGTAGCTGCCAGTGCATACATCAGCGTCAGGCTCTTGATGCCACCGATGCGGTCAGCGACATTGCCGCCGATAGGGCGCACCAGACTACCGGCGAAGACGCAGGCGGCGGTGAAGAAACCGGCCGTTTTCGGATCGAGGCCGTATTGCGAATTGAAGTAGATGGTGAGGGAACTGGCCAGACCCGAGAACCCGCCGAAAGTGACTGCATAGAAAAACATGAACCACCAGGCATCGCGATCCTTGAGCATCTTGATGTACTCGGAAAAGGGCTTTGGTGGAGGGCAGTCGGGCGCGTCCCTGGCAACGATGAGGTAGAACACGAAGACGATTGCCAGCGGAATCAGCGTGACGCCGAAAACGCTCGTCCAGCTGCCGAAGGCAATGGCCAGGCTGGGGGCGAATAACGCCGCCAGTACGGTGCCCGAGTTGCCCGCGCCGGCAATGCCAAGTGCGGTGCCTTGATGCTCCGGTGGATACCAGCGCGATGCCAGTGGCAAGGCGACAGCGAAGGATGAACCGGCGACGCCGAGGAACACGCCGAGCAACAGCACCTGCTCGAAACTGTGGATGCCGAATTGCCACGCCACAAACAGTGCAGCCATCACCACCACCTGGCCAATTGCGCCAGCCAGTTTGGGCTTGAGCTGATCGACGAGCACGCCCATGACAATGCGCAGCAACGCGCCTGCCAGCAGCGGCGTCGCCACCATCAGCCCCTTCTGTGCTGGCGAAAGACCGAGGTCCTTGGCAATCTGTACGCCGAGCGGGCCGAGCAATACCCACACCATGAAGGCCAGGTCGAAATAGAGAAAAGCGGCCAACAGGGTCGGGGTGTGGCCCGCCTTCAAAAAGGACTTCTTGTCCATTGCATGACTCCGATGAAGTGCTGCAGGAACGCCAAGCGCCGTTGCTCGAGGTCTGCGGGAAAAAGAAGGCGCGTTGCGCCCACCTCGTTGCGGGCGCTTCGTCAGGATGCGGTGACTGCGCGGCGACAAGGTGCCGCGCAGGTTTGCTGTCGATTGCCGGACTCAGGTGAGGACGGCGTACAGGTTGGTCAGCTTGTCCATGACCTGCAGGATGTTTTCAGAAGTCACCGCGACGTTGTTGTCGTGATATGCCAGTTCCTGTCGGTCGCCGGGGTTGGCATGCACGGCTTCGTCAAAGAACAGCCATTGCGCTTCGCCAATGGCGATCCAGGAATTGATGTCGTTGGTATTTTCAGGCGCCTGCTTCAGCGTCTTGAGCGCAGCGAGGAACTCGACCCGTGCGGCATCGAGGCCCTTGAGGCATTCCGCTGTGGCGATGCCGTCGCGGCGAAAGAAGTAGAACTTCGATATGCGCTGCGACAGCATGCGCTGGCGCCCGGACATGTTGACCAGTTTGCCCAGCGAGCCGCCGTGCAGCTTCTCGAGCTGTACCGTACCCGCATGCGCGCTGGCCAGCACCTGCTCATTGAGCGCAGCGATTTGCTGCAAACCGGCTTGCGTTGGCGTGGCCGCGACGACGCGTTTGTATTCCTGCCAGCGGCTGCCCAGCTGAACGTAAGTCGCGACGATATCAGCCGCATCTTTTTGCTGCGCGAAACCGCGCAGATTCTCAAGCTGCTTCTCGAACAAGGCCATCGAATCGCCGAGCAGCTTGCGCGCTTCGCTCGGGCGCGTCTCACGGATGATTTGCGCATACAGCTTGGCCATGCGCTGCGACAGCATGCGTTGACGGCCGGCCTGATTGATTGCTTCCAGCATGGTGATGCCGGAAGCGGCGGGGACGGGCGCAGCGAAAGCGCCAGCGGGCACAAGATTCAACAGGACAAAACCGCTGCCGGCCTGTAACAGGCGGCGTCGATTAGCGTTGCAAGCGGGTGCTTTCATGGGGGATTGTCTCGGCGAGGGACGGGTTAAAGGGAATGACAAAATCAAACCGACAGGATCAGACTGACAGGAATACGTCGCCGCCTTCCGTTTTGGCGGCGAAGGATTTGGCGCAGCCGACGTCGGGAGCGATTGCATTGCCACTGTCGAGTTCTATTTTCCAGCTATGTAAAGGACATGTAACCTGCTTGCCGTGCACGATGCCCTGTGACAGTGGCCCACCCTTGTGCGGGCACTTGTCGTGCACTGCAAATACTTCGTCACTGCTGGTGCGGAAGATGGCGATGTCGCCATGATTTTCGCTCTTGACGACACGTGAGCCGAGCACCGGAATGTCGGTGAGGGCACAGATTTTTTTCCATTCGGACATGTTCAACCCTTGTTACTTTTCTTTACTACGGAGCAGTCCGCAGCAGTTGTTGTGGCTTCACGTTTGCAGTTTCGTCATTCCCGCGAAAGCGGGAATGACGTTCAAATCAAACGGTCAGATCCTCGAATGGCCTCTTCAATTCCACTGCACCGGCGCTTGTGCTGCGCTCCAGCCACGGGTCCTTGTAGCCTTGCAGCGTGAAGAGCAAGCGTTCGTACAGCGCCTTGCGGTTGGCGGCATCTTCGACGACCTTGGCCTTGGCGTAGTCGAGGCCGACACGTTGCACGTAATGCACGGTACGTTCGAGGTAGTAGCCTTCTTCGCGATAGAGCTGGATGAAGGCGCCGGAATATTCCATGACCTCATCGTCGGTCTTGACCTTGCAGAAGAACTCGGCGACTTCGGTCTTGATGCCGCCATTGCCTGCCACATAGATTTCGTAGCCGGAATCGACGCCGATGACACCGACATCCTTGATGCCGGCTTCGGCGCAATTGCGTGGGCAACCGGAGACAGCAAGTTTTACCTTGTGCGGGCTGTACATGCCGAACAGCATCTTCTCGAGCTTGACGCCCATGTCCATCGACAGTTGCGTGCCGAAGCGGCAATGTTCTGAGCCGACACAGGTCTTCACCGTGCGCAGGCTCTTGCCGTAAGCGTGGCCCGACACCATGCCGGCCTTGGCGAGGTCGTCCCACATCTTCGGCAGGTCGTCTTTCTTCACACCGAGCAAGTCGATGCGCTGGCCGCCGGTGACTTTCACCGTTGGCACCTTGTATTTCTCGGCAGCGTCGGCAATCGCGCGCAATTCGTTCGGCGTGGTCAGGCCACCCCACATGCGCGGCACGACAGAGTAGGTGCCGTCTTTCTGGATATTGGCGTGCGCGCGCTCGTTGATGAAGCGCGATTGCGGATCATCGACAGCCTCGTGCGGCCAGCTCGACGTGAGGTAGTAGTTGAGGGCAGGGCGACACGTGGCGCAGCCGTTCGGTGTCTTCCAGCCCATTGATTCCATGACTAATGGAATCGTCAGCAGGTGAAGATCGATGATGGTCTTGCGCACTTCGCCATGCGAATGATCCGTACAGCCGCACACCGCCTTGCTGTTGGAGTCGGCCGGCGTATAGGCGCCGCCGATGGTCGAGGCGAGGATCTGTTCGACAAGCCCGGTGCATGAGCCGCAAGAGCTGGAGGCCTTCGTATGCTTGCGCACGTCTTCGAGTGTGAAGATGCCCTTTTCCTTGATTGCCTTGACGATGGTGCCTTTGCACACACCGTTACAACCACAGACCTCGGCAGTGTCGGGGAGGGAAGCGGCCGAGTTCTGACCCTTGTGACCCACGTCACCCAGGTTGGACTTGCCGAACAGAAGATGGTCGCGGATCTCGTGGATGTCCTGGGCATCCTTCAGCATCTGGAAGTACCAGGAGCCATCCACGGTGTCGCCATACATGACGGCGCCCACGATCTTGTCATTCTTGATGACGACGCGTTTATAGACGCCCACGCCGGGATCGGAGAGAACGATGTCTTCAGTGCCTTCGCCGCCGGAGAAATCGCCGGCCGAGAACACGTCGATGCCGGTGACCTTGAGTTTGGTGCTCGTCACCGAGCCCTGATAGCGGCCGATGCCGTACATGGCCAGATGGTTGGCGCAAACCTTGGCCTGCTCGAACAATGGCGCTACCAGACCGTAGGCGATGCCACGATGGTTGGCGCATTCGCCGACGGCATAGATGCGCGGGTCGTAGGTCTGCAGCGTGTCATTGACGACGATGCCGCGATTGCAATGCAGGCCGGCTTTCTCGGCCAGATCGGTATTGGGACGAATGCCAGCGGCCATGACCACCAGGTCGGCCGGAATCGTTTCGCCATTCTTGAATTTGACGGCCGCAACGCGGCCACTCTCACCGGCAATCAGCTCTGCCGTTTGCGCTGGCAGGCGGAATTTCATGCCCTTGGCTTCGAGTGCCTTCTGCAACATCAGGCCCGCCATCTTGTCGAGCTGACGCTCCATGATCCAGTCGCCGATGTGCACGATGGTCACGTCCATGCCGCGAATGGCGAGGCCGTTGGCTGCTTCCAGACCAAGCAGACCGGCGCCAATGACGACAGCATGCTTGTGGGTAGCTGCGGTGGCGATCATTGCGTCGGTGTCGGCGATGTCGCGGTAGGAGATCACACCGGGCAGATCCTTGCCTGGTACGGGCAGGATGAAGGGGTTGGAGCCAGTGGCGAGCAGCAGGCGATCGTAAGTGGCTTCCGTACCGTCATCCGCGATGACCTTGCGGTTCTTGCGATCGATGGTGACGACCTTCTTGCCCGTCAGAAGATTTATGCCGTTGTCCTTGTACCAGTCAAGGTCGTTGAGAATGATGTCCTTGATGGTCATCTCGCCGGCGAGTACGGGCGACAACAGGATCCGGTTGTAGTTGGGATGTGGTTCGGCACCGAAGACGGTGATGTCGTACATGTCCGGTGCGATCTTGAGGATTTCCTCGATCGTTCGGACGCCGGCCATGCCGTTGCCAACCATGACGAGCTTGAGCTTGCGCATTTGATACCTCTGTAAAAAGCCGGGGGAAAGCCCCTGTTGGAATTCAGCTCTGACAGAGATCGACGTTGATCCGCAGCCCCCGACGCCGTTGCAGGGGACATGCGTGCCTGAACAGGCAGGAGTCGCTATGGCAGCTTAAAAGCAAACCCTGTGCCACGGCCTTGGTGGCTGGTAAGTGCATTGCAAACCCTTGATGGTGCTGGGTTTGGGCGCGACAGGGAGGATGCGCGGAGATGAAAGCGCGCTGTCGAGGTGCGAGTGCGGCACCAAGATGGGGTGGCGGCTAGCCCCGGCAAGCAGGTCGGATGGGCGCAGCGTTATCCGACCTTGGCGACGATTTCAAACGTCGATAACGCTGCGCCCATCCGACCTACGTTCATACCTGCTCGAACACGCACTGCCACAGACGTTCGACAGCGGCGCGTGCGTCTTCGAGGCTGTCGTCGTCGATGCGGCTGTCATGTTCGTTGAGGCGCAGCAGGTGTTGGGCCCGGCGTAGTTCGCGATAGGCGTCGGCAGCGGCATGCGCGATGTCGGCAGGCAGGAGGCCAACGTTGGCCGCCAACTTGAGCAGGGCGATGTTGCCGATGTCGGCGGCGAGTTCGGGCCATTGGTGGGCGTAGGCGAGCACCAGGTACTGGACGAGAAACTCCACGTGCACCAGGCCGCCCGCATCGTGCTTGAGCTGAAAGCCTTCAGCCTTGTTGGCATGCGCGTCCATCATCTTCTTGCGCATCGCCATCACTTCCGTACGAAGTTTGACGATATCGCGTGGCTGGCACAGCAGCTCGTGGCGCAAGCGTTCAAAGCGTGCGCCGACCTCACCATTGCCGGCACAGAAGCGCGCACGCGTCAGCGCCTGGTGTTCCCACACCCAGGCCGACTCACGCTGGTATTTTTCAAACGCTTCAAGGGAACTCACCAACAGACCGGAGTCGCCATTCGGGCGCAGGCGCAGGTCCACCTCGAACAGCAGGCCCGCGCTGGTGCGGCTCGATATCCAGGTGTTGATGCGTTGCGCGAGGCGGGCATAGATGGGCTGCGCCTCGGGGTCCGGGTCGTCATGCAGGAAGACGATGTCCAGGTCCGAGGCATAGCCGAGTTCCTTGCCGCCGAGTTTGCCGTAACCGATGATCGCGAAACGATGTGTGTCTGCATGTCGTTTGGCGAGCTTTTTCCAGCATTGCTTCAGGGTTTCGCCGAGCACGATGTCGGCGAGTTCGGAGAGTTTGTCGGACAGGGCTTCGACCGTCAGGTCGCCAGCGAGATCGCGGTTGAGCATGCGGAAGATCTGCGCGTGATGGGCTTCGCGCATGAGGTCCATCTGCCGCTCCGTGTCGTCGCCCTGCGCGTCGAGCGCCAGCGAGAGCTCGACAGCAAAGCGCGTGCTGTCCGTGCCTTCGGCAAGGTTGCGGTTGTCGAGCAGTTCATCGAGCAACAAGGGGTGGCGCGTCAGGTAGTTGGCGGCCCAGCTCGAACTGGATACGAGCTCGACGACGCGCGCCAGTGCCTGTGGATATTGCTGCAGCAAAGCCAGGTATGCAGCGCGGCGGCAGATGGCTTCGAGCAGCTCGATCATGCGGATCAGCGTCTGGTCCGGGTTGGCGCGCGCCGCAGCGAGCGCCAGCATGCGTGGCACTACGGCATCGAGACGGCTGCGCGCTTCTTCGCTCATGGCGCGGTAGCGCGGCCCTTCGCGGAAGGAGCGGAGCCGCTCGCCAAGCCCTTTCTTGTCGTGGAAGCCAAAATTTTCCAGCGTGGTGCACACGCTGTCGATCTGCGTCTCGCCAGACCACGCGCTGGTCAGGTTATGGTCGGGTGAGGCTTCGCCCGCAGCCGGGTCGGAGAACACGCCGTCGAAGTGGCGGCTGACGATGACCCTGTGGGCGTCGAGCGCCGCCATCAGCGTATCGATGGTCGGGAATCCCATTGCCGTGGCGATGCGCAGGCGATCTTCCGGTGATGCAGGAAGCATATGCGTCTGTGCATCGTCGAGGTACTGGATGCGGTGTTCCAGGCGGCGCAGGAAGTCGTAGGCGGCGTTGAGTTCGGCCACGGTCTCGTCCGGCATCAGGCCGCGCACGGCGAGCGCGTCGAGCACCTGCAAGGTAGGCCGCACGCGCAGGCCGGCATCGCGCCCGCCACGAATCAGCTGAAAGACCTGCGCGATGAATTCGATCTCGCGGATGCCGCCCGGCCCGAGCTTGATGTTGTCGGCCATCTCGCGCCGTGCGACCTCGCGACGAATCTGCGCATGCAGCGCACGCATGGCGTTGATCGAACCGAAATCGAGGTATTTGCGGAACACGAAGGGGCGTGCGATCGCATCGAGTTCGTCGTGGCGACTGCCGGTGAGCGCGCGCGCCTTGATCCAGGCATAGCGCTCCCACTCGCGTCCCTGGCTGATGAAATAGTTCTCCAGCATGTCGAAATTCGCCACCAGCGGGCCGGAGTCGCCGTTCGGGCGTAACCGCATGTCGACGCGGAAGACGAAGCCTTCGCTGGTGATCTCCGAGATCGCGGCGATCATGGCGCGCCCGAGCCGCGTATGAAACTCGAAGGCGCCGAGCGGGCGTGGGCCGTCGGTTTCCCCGTCTTCGGGGTAGACAAAGATCAGATCGATGTCTGACGACACATTCAGCTCGCCGCCGCCGAGTTTGCCCATGCCGATCACGATCAGGGCCTGTTCTTCGCCCGCCGCGTTGCGCGGGACGCCGTGTCGCACGGCAAGCTGTGCCGTCAGCAGGCGCTGTGAGGTTTCAATCGCAATCTCTGCCAGCATGCTCATGGCGCCGGTTACTTCCGGCAGCGGCGCCAGGCCATTCAGATCACGCACCATTACGTGTGCATAGACGTAAGCACGCAGGCGACGCAGCCGTATGCCCAGGTTTGCCTCGGTCAGCGGCTCTTCGTCGAGGAAGGCCAGCAGGTCCGCGCGTTCCAGCGGCCGCTCCAGCACCTGCCCGATGCGCGGCGCCAGCCATGGGCGTGCGGCGAGTTGGGAGCGCAGGAAGCGGCTGTGATCCAGGGCACGGGCAATGTATTGATCTGTCTGGTTCATGACTGAGGCAAGGGTAGCTCTTCGGTTAGAATCGGGGACCTGATCAAGTCGGCATACGTTGGCGGTCGCTGCGGCCTGGCGATCTCCGCGATCTGCATCAACCACGTGTCCCAAGACCAAAACCGAGACCCTAGCCTCTCCGCCCCTGCCGACCATTCTGCCCCGCCAGCCGATCACACACCAGTCGTGATTCGGCGCGCCGAGCGTGTTGGCCTCGGCGTGGCGCTGTCGGTCCTGCTGTTTCTCGGCCGTCACAGCCTGCGTCTGCCGCACATTGCCTGGCGGCTGGTGTGGCGCACGCTGGTGATTGCATGGCTGATTCTCGGTCTGGCGTTCCTGCTGGTGCGCTTCGCCCTGGCACCGCAGGTGGCTGAGCATCGTGTCGAGATAGCAGCCGCGCTGTCGCGCTCGATGAATGTGAAGGTTGAAATCGCGACCATCGAGGCGCAATGGAGTGGTTTGCGCCCCGAGTTGCTGATGAGCGGCGTGCGCATCTTCGACAAGCAGGGGCGCGAGGCGCTGACCTTGCCGCAGGTCGATGTGGCGCTGGCATGGAGTTCGTTGCTGCGCTGGCAGCCCGAGTTGCACCGCCTGCGCATCGCGCGGCCCGAGCTGGCCATACGGCGTGAAGCGGACGGGACGATTTTCATTGCCGGCATGCCGGTGCATGCCGATAGCACAGACCAGGGCAGCAGGTTTGGCGATCTGTTGCTCAGTCAGCACGAGATTCGTATCGATGATGCGCGCGTCATCTGGACCGACCAGTTGCGTGGCGCACCTCCACTGGCTTTCGAGAAACTTTCCCTGCTGCTGCAGAACAGCGGTGACGCGCACCGCTTTGCGATTGCCGCGACGCCGGAACAGAGCCTGTCGGGGCCGCTCGACCTGCGCGGCGATCTGCGCGGCACTGATGTGCACAAGCTCGCCGATTGGCGCGGCACCGTGTACGTCGCTGTCGAACGTGCCGATCTGGCCGTGTGGCGCAAGTGGGTCGACTATCCGTTGAGCCTGCCACAGGGGCGTGGCGCATTGCGCACCTGGCTCAATTTCGAGGGCACACAGATTGGCGGGCTGACCGCCGATCTGGCACTTTCCGATGTGCAGGTGCGCTTCGCATCGGAGCTGCCCATGTTGTCCTTGAACACGCTGTCCGGCCGGGTGCGCGTGGCAGCGCGCGACAACGATTTCTCTTTCTCGGCCGAACGCCTGGCGCTGACCACCAAGGATGGCCTGCAGATTGCGCCAACCCGTTTTTCGATGCGCCGCATTGGCGCGCCGGCCGCAGGCTCGCCGGTCGCAGGCACGCCAGCACAACGCAGGCCGGGTGGCGAGGTCAGCGCCGAAAAGCTGGATATGCGCGTGCTGGCGCAGCTCGCCGCGTACCTGCCGTTTCCACAAGACTGGCGCCAGCGGCTGGTCAATGCCGATCCACAAGGCGTCGTTTCCAGCATCAAGGCCAAATGGGACGACTGGAGCAGTGCCGATGACAAGGTGCCGGCGCGTTTCGACATCGATGCCGGCTTCGACAAACTCACGCTGCATGCGGGCGAAGACAGTCCGGGTTTTGCCAATCTCTCCGGCCACGTGACCGGCACGGAGCGCAAGGGCGAATTCCGTCTCGATGTGCGTGGCGGCGCGCTGGACTTGCCGGGAATCATGCACGAGCCGCACATTGCGCTCGATGCGGCAGAAGCCTCGGGCTCGTGGCAACGTGACAGTGCTGGCCAGCTGGCGGTGCAGGTACGTCGCGCATCGATCTCCAATCCCGACTTCAGTCGTGCAGAATTTTCGGCAGACTGGCACGCTGGCCCGGCGCATGCGGGCAGCATGGATCTGACCGGGCGCGTGCAGCGCTTCCAGGCCGCCGCCGCATGGCGTTACATACCGGCCGTGGTACCCATAGAAACCAGCCACTGGCTGCAACGCGGCCTGACTAGCGGTGCTGCGGAGAATGTGAAGATCCGGCTGGCCGGCGATCTGTCGAAATTCCCTTTTCGCGATGATCCCAAAGGCATATTCCGCGTCGAAGGCCGTTTCGGCGGTGTCGACCTCGACTTTGCGCCCGGCTGGCCGGTGCTGGCCAATCTCACGGGAGACTTGCTGTTCGATCGCACACGCATGCTCGTCCGTTCGCACAGTGGCAACTATCGCCAGGCCAGACTGGGCGAGGTGAGAGCGGAGTTTGCCGACATCGAACACGTAAGCGTGCAGCCGCTCATGATTACCGGCCAGGCATCCGGGCCGGGCAGCGATATGCTGCAATACCTGCAGGCTTCGCCGGTGGCCGCGCATCTGGGCTCTTTCATCCAGCGCATGCGGCAGGAAGGCGAGGGTGCTCTCGATCTCAAGCTGACTGTGCCGGTGATGCAGGCTGAGCACACGCTGGTGCAGGGCAGCTATCGTTTCGACAACAGCACCTTGTTCCTTGCGCCGGAGCTGCCCGCATTCCGGCAGGTACGTGGCGTACTCGCCTTCACCGAAAAAGGTATTGGCCCTACGCAGGCGACGGCCGAGTTTCTTGGTGGTCCGGTCAGCACGACGGGTCATACCACGGCAGAGGGCATCATCCAGTTCGATGCCAGCGGCCAGATTCCTGCCAGCGGTCTCACGCAACTGATCGATACGCCTGCCTGGAGTCGCCTCGCAGGCCAGGCCCAGGCCACGGCCCGCATCAGCATCGGCAAGGGGCGCGCCGACGTGGTGGTCAACTCCACCTTGCAAGGGATCAGTTCCAGCCTGCCGGCGCCGCTGGGTAAGAGCGCCGATGCGCGCGTGCCTTTCAGTTTCGCATGGTCGCTTGCCGACGATGCGAATGCGCAGAATGCCAGCCTGCAGGATTGGCGCGTCGCCCTCGAAGCGCGCGGTAATGCGCAGTGGCAGGATCGCTGCGGCAAGGAAGGTTGCAATTTCCAGCGTGGCGCGATTGCACTCAACGACAACATCAGCCTGCCGTCGCGTGGTTTGCGTTTTTCAGGGCGCTTCCAGAGCCTGAACCTCGACCAGTGGCGGCCGATCCTGTTCGCTTCGCTGGGCGGCGCCAAAAATGATGGCGACATACTGTCGGGAGCCATACTACAAGCGGACGAGGTACTCGCCGGCGGGCATCGTTTTTCGCGCGTCACGGCGCGCGCCGTGCAGCAGGCCGATCACTGGATACTGCGGCTGGAAGGGCCCGACATCGCCGGCGATCTGACCTGGGCCAGCGATGCGCGCGGCAAGGAGAGCAATGGGCGCTTGACGGCAAATCTCAACACGCTGGTATTGCACCCCTTGCCGCCAGCTCTCGCCGCGGCCGCGTTGCCCGGGCCAGCGACAGGCGGCAACGACAAGAACGACACGTTGCCGGCCCTGGATATCAATGCCGAGCACTTCGAGCTGCGCGACATGAACCTCGGCAAACTCACTCTGCATTCGGAAACGCAGGCCGGGCAATGGCGTCTCGCCGAGTTGCGCATCGAAAGTCCGGATGGCGTCATTACCGGTGAAGGCAGTAGTCGCGCGCTCGCCACGGGCGGCGCTCAAACGGACATCGCGCTCGACATCAGCAGCGACAACGTCGGCGGCTTTCTCGGCCGCGTGGGCTACCCCGCTGCCTTGCGCAAAGGCAAGGCAACGCTCAAGGGCAAGCTGTCCTGGAATGCCGCGCCGACCACCATCGATTACCCATCGTTAAGCGGCGAGCTGCATCTCGATGCCACCGATGGGCAGTTCAACAAGCTGGAGCCGGGTGCGGGTCGCCTCCTCGGCATTCTCAGTCTGCAGTCCCTGCCCAGACGCATCACCCTCGATTTCCGCGACGTGTTCAGTGACGGCTTTGCCTTTGACTCCATCCGCGGCGATCTGCGCATCCAGCAAGGCGTGATGAACACCGACGACCTCGAAATACGCGGCCCTGCCGCACGCGTTTTCATGAAGGGCAGTACCGACATCGTGCATGAAACCCACGCGCTGCGCCTCACGGTGCAACCCTCCTTGTCGGACGGTATCGCGCTGGGTGTCACCGTGCTCAATCCTCTGGTCGGTGTGGCGACTTATGTTGCGCAAAAAATCCTGCGCGATCCTTTCGAGAAGATGTTCAGTTTCGACTACACGGTGACGGGCAGCTGGAACGATCCTAAAGTGGATAAGGAAAACGTCCTGACTGGCGCCAGTACACCAGCGAAAAGCAAGTAGGGTGGGCACGGTGTGCCCACGCGCTGTCCACACAGTAGCCGTAGGGCGGAGTGAAACTCCGCCGAATGATGACGAGACACGTGGCGCAGTTGTCACTGCGCCCTACGTCGGAGCCGAGTCGTCGTGCTGATCAAAAGAGCGGAGGAAAAAAATATGACGAACAGTTTCCAGCTCGCTGCCGTGCAGATGGTTTCCGGCGCCGATGTCGATGCCAATCTGCGCGAAGCAGATCGCCTGATTGCCGAGGCCGCAGCGCAGGGCGCGCAATGCGTGGCCTTGCCGGAATATTTCTGTCTGCTGTCGCCTGATGAAACTGCCAAAGTGCGCCTGCGCGAGCAGGATGCGGTGCTTGCTGAAAATGCGGGCCCGCTGCAATCGTTTCTCGCCGACGCAGCGCGTCGCTACGGCGTGTGGCTGGTCGGCGGCACCATTCCACTTGTTGCCGCCGATGACGAGCGCGTGCGCAACACCACGCTGGTTTTCAACGCCGAAGGCCAGCGCGTCGCGCGCTACGACAAGGTGCACCTGTTCGGCTTCACGCGTGGCGATGAGCAATACAACGAATCGCGCACCATCGAAGCGGGCCACGACGTCGTCAGCTTCGAGGCGCCGTGGGGCAAGACCGGTCTGGTCATCTGCTACGACCTGCGCTTTCCCGAACTCTTCCGCAGCTTCGGCGACGTCAATCTCATCATCCTGCCAGCAGCTTTCACCGAGACGACCGGGCGCGCGCACTGGGAGATCCTGCTGCGTGCGCGCGCCATCGAAAACCAGTGCTACGTGCTGGCCAGTGCACAAGGCGGCACGCATCCGCATGGACGTCGCACCTTCGGCCATAGCATGCTCATCGACCCGTGGGGCGATATCGTGGCGCAGCATGCAAGCGGGCCCGGCGTGGCAGTCGGCACAATGGATCTGAATCGCCTGCATGACATCCGGGAAAGCCTTCCGGCGCTCAAGCATCGCAAACTGGGTGTTTGAGCGACTGCAAAGCTTTTTTGCAGCCGAGGTGCGCTCCGGGTTTATCCAGTAGCGCACCCTGCCTGCGTCAAGCCTCATCGAGTCGGATCAATCATCGGAATTCAGCATTCGAAATGAAAATTGCCGACCAGTTCCTGTCACGCTTCCCGCGTTTGCACAAAGCCATGCAGACGCCCCGCGTGTTGCGTCTGTTGCGAGTCGTTGTAATTGCCGTCGCGACCATCGGCGTGCTCGGTTTTTTCGCAGCGCCGCCACTGGTGCGCTACGTTGCAGAGAAGCAGGGCACACAGGCGCTTGGGCGCCAGCTCAGCATCGAGCGCGTACGCATCAATCCATTCGCGCTGAGTGTTGCGGTCGAAGGTTTGCGTATCGCCGATGCCCAAGGCAGTGGCTCCTTCGTGTCGGTCGGGCGCGCTGCGGCAAATGTCGAATTGTTTGCGTCGATCTATCGCCGGGGTGTGGTCTTCAGTGCGTTGCGCATCGAGCGGCCGGATATCCGGCTCGCGCGTCTGGCTGACAATCGATTCAATTTCTCCGACATCATCGATCGCCTGAATGCGCGACCTAAGCCGAAAGAGCCGGGCGAGCCGCTGCATTTCGCACTCAACAATATCGAGCTGCGCGATGGCCACATCGAGTTCGATGATCAGCCCGCCGGCCAGCACCACGTCGTGGACAAGCTGGCCATCGGCCTGCCCTTCATCTCCGATATTCCCTCGCAGGTGCAACTGCTGGTGCAGCCGCGCCTCGATGCGCACATCAACGGTACGGAATTTTCGCTCAAGGGGCGAATCAAGCCTTTCGCCGATCATCGCGAAGCGACACTGGACCTCAGTTTCGAGCCCTTCGAGCTGACGCGTTATCTTGGTTATGTTCCCGGCAAGTTGCCGGTCAGCATCACGCAGGCCTTGCTCAGCAGCAATCTGGAATGTGTGTGGGCCGAGCAGGGCAAAGCTGGGCAGACGCTTGCCTTGCGCGGTGATGTCACACTCTCCGATGTGCGTCTGAAGGACGCGCAGGGCGCCGATCTGATGAGCTGGCGCCGTTTGCAGATCGGCATGCAGGACGTACAGCCGCTTGCGTCGCCCATGAAATTGTCATTCGGCAATATCCTGTTCGTGGAACCGCAGCTTGCTGTCCAGCGTCTGCGTGACGGCAGTCTCAATCTGCAGCATCTGGCAGGCGGTAGTGCAGAACAGCGCGAACCCGCCATACAGAACAAATCGCCTGCCCCGAAAAAAACCGACGCGCCGGCACCGCTCATCACCATTGCTGGCCTGGCGATTCAGCGAGGCACGCTGCGCTGGAAAGATGCTGCATTGAGCGAACCGTTCGAGACACAATTGTCATCGATCGATGCAAACCTGCAAGGCTTCGATTCGAGCGGGAAGAGGGCGGCGAACCTGAAAGCCAGCCTGCAGGCAGAGAGCAGCGGTACCCTCAGCGCGACGGGACAGGTCAATACCGCAAGCGGTGCTGTCGATATGCGCCTTGAATTATCGAAGCTGCGTCTGGAACGTTACCGGCCGTACTACGCCAAGGCCCTCGGCGCGGCGCGGCCCAGTGCCGAAGTGGCGGCTGCGGTGCAACTTCTCATCGCGCCCGAGAAACATGACGGACCGCAGGACGGCGGCTTGCGTCTGTCCCAAGGCAGTCTGCAACTGACCGGTCTGCTGTTGCCCGATACCGCCGGGCGTGGATCGCGGGCCGGCAACAAACGCCCGCTGCTGCAGCTGGCCAGCCTGAGCGTTGCGGACTTCAGCCTGGACGCTGCTGCGCGCAAAGTAGTGCTCGGACAAATCACCAGTCGCGACGCGCAGTGGCGCGTCATGCGCGATGCCAACGGCATTGATTTGTTGCGTGCTTTCGGCATCGGTGATGAGCCCGTTACCGTGCCCGCCGCAGATGCCGGCAATGTTGCGGCTGCAGCCAGCGACGCGTTGGCTGCGGCACCCGACAAGAGTCTTCCCTGGACGATCGTGACCGGCACGACCGACTTGAGCGGCTGGAGCGCAGCGGTCGAAGATCGCACGGGTCGCGAGCCGGTCAGTGTCAGCATCGACAGGCTCGCGTTGCGCACATCAGGGCTGTCGACCGAAAAGGGCAGTACGGGGCATGTCGAACTCGGTTTCGGCGTCAACCGTCGCGGCCAGGTGCGTCTGGCCGGCGATGTCGGCCTCACGCCGATGAAGGGTTCGTTCAAGCTCGATGCGCGCACCGTGGACCTGCTGTTTGCGCAGCCCTATGTCAGCAATTTTGCACGCGTGCTCATTACCCAGGGCGCGCTGGACGCGCGTGGCCGCGTCGGCTTCGACCTGAGCGATAGCAAGTTGCCGCAGTTCTCCTGGTCGGGCGATGCAGCACTCAAGGATTTCAACTCCTTCGACGAGATCAACGAAACGGATTTCGTGCGCTGGAAAAAATTCTCCGTCGCGAAACTTGATTTGCATACCCAGCCACTTGCCGTGAGTGTCGGCGAAGTGCGTCTCGAAGACTTCTATACGCGCCTTATTCTCGATGCGCAGGGGCGCTTCAATCTGCGCGGACTGGTGCAGACCGGTGCAGCGCCTGCAGACGCTGCGAGCGCACCTGCTGTGAGCATTGCTGGCAAGTCCGTCGCGACACTGCCGCCGCCCAAGCCGATGAAATTGAAAGTGGACCAGATCACGCTGCTCGGCGGCAACGTGAGTTTCAGCGATCGCTTCGTCAAGCCCAATTACGACGCCAACCTGACCGAGGTGGCGGGCAGCCTCAAGGGTCTTTCGTCCGACAGCACTACGGTTGCCGATCTCTCGCTCAAGGCCTTTGTCGATCACAGCGCGCCTGTCGAAGTCTCGGGCCAGCTCAATCCCTTGCGACAGGACCGCATCCTCGATATCGCCGCTCACGTCTCCGACATCGACCTGACTGGCGTGTCCACCTACGCCACGCGCTATGTCGGCTACGGCATCACCAAGGGCAAACTGTCCATGGAGGTGAAGTACCAGATTCGTGACCGCAAACTGACTGCGGAAAACCGCGTGACGCTCGATCAGCTGACATTCGGCGAGCATATCGACAGCCCGACTGCGACCAGGCTGCCGGTACTGCTGGCGGTGGCGCTGCTCAAGGATCGCAACGGTGTCATCGATCTGAACCTGCCCGTCAGCGGCACGCTGGACGATCCCGAGTTCAGTGTCGGTGGCGTCGTGCTGCGTGTGCTCGTCAATCTTGTCACCAAGGCCGTCACCGCGCCGTTTTCCTTGCTTGGCTCGATGTTCGGCGGCGGCGAAGAACTCTCGTATATCGACTTCGACGGCGGCGCTGCTGCCTTGCCGGCGAGCGCGCAAGGCAAGCTCACCGCGCTCGCCAGGGCACTCACCGAGCGACCTGCCTTGCGTCTGGAAATAGCGGGTGCTGCCGATCCGGTGCGCGACTTGCCGGGCCTAAAGCGCACCCAGCTCGACAGCAAGCTGCGCGCACTTAAGGCTGCGACCATGGTCAAGCGCGGCGAGAGTTTCGGCGGCGTCGATTCACTTGTCATCAGTGCCGAGGAGTACCCGCTGCTGCTCGAACAGGTCTACAAGGCCGAGAAGATGGACAAGCCACGCAACGCGCTCGGCATTGCAAAGGATCTGCCGGTGCCCGAGATGGAGAAGCTCCTGCTCGCAGCCAGCCCGGTGAGCGACGCCGATCTGCGCGTACTCGCCGATCGCCGCGCGCAGACCGTGCGCGAATGGCTGGTGGGAGCGGGCAAGGTGCCGACCGCGCGCGTCTTTGTCGTCGAGCACGGTGCGGTTCCGGCAAGTGAAGCGCATGCGCGCGTGGACTTCGCGCTCAGGTAGTCCGAGGACTAGCTGGACCCAGGCGTAGGGCGCAGTGACAACTGCGTCCTATGTTTCCGTCATTATCGTCATCGCGTGGCAGGGCTTTCACCCCGCCCCACGCTCCGCACGCTACCCCTCAAATATCTGGTGCGGGATCAGCTTCCAGTGGTCTTCCTGTGTCGCGTCGTTTATGCAGGCGTTGATGATCTGCCGAGGCGCTGGTGCCATTCACACGCACAATCCGCAATCGCACTATCGAAGCAGCGTTACGATGTCCTCTGCAGCATTTTGGACCATCAGCGTGGCGCCGTCGCGAAAGCACCTGGCAAGTGCGCTACCGAAAGGCTCCTCAGGTCTAATTTCCGGGAAGACGCATTCGCGGCTGGATGGAAAGTGACGCTTCTTGTTGCGGCTGGCGTCGTTGCCGTAGTAATAGTCCGCTTCCAGAATGCGCTGGTCTGTTTGCAGAAGCAGGAGCTGCATGCTGATATTCAAGCGCGGTTCATGCGCGTTCGACATCTTGTATTCGTGCAGCGTGCTGTCGCGCATCTGCAGCGTGACTACGGCATCTGCCAGAGGCGCCAGCTTCTCGTAGTCGATGCTCAGGGGATCATTTGTCGGGCCCATCAGATTCTGCGGCAGCATCTCGACCACATAGCCTTGGTTTTCAAGCTCACGGGCAAGCTGCTCCGATATCTCGGTCGCAAGCTTGAGGCGGCTCGGCGCTAGTGCTTGTTGTAACCGGGCCAGCTGTTGTGCTGCGCGCGAATCGCGTTGCCCACGCACAAAGTTGCCACCGCTACTGTCCCGGAGGGCAGCCAGCAGGACAAGCTGTAAAAAATCGGAGGTGTTCATGCCGCCACCAGACACCCCGATTGCGGGGTTGTTGTCGGTTGCGATCAGAATCTTGCGGATCGGGTAGTCGGCTCGCAGCGGGGATTTCGGTGTTGATGAACAGCCCGCGACCAGCGTCATAGCGACCACCGCAAGCACGTACGCAGCATGCCTTCTCATCGTTTATCTCCGATTACGAATATGTGTTGTCGCACACGTCGTCTTTCTACCGCTTGAGCTTGTACCCCGTCCTGAATATCCACGCTACCACGGCCAGCGACACTGCCATGAAGACCACCGTCACCAACAAGATGCCCAATCAGGTACACCACCGGGTTGAACAGCGAGACCTTCTGTCAGAATGCCGGCGGCATTTTAATGTGATAGAAGCTGCTGGCCAGGGTCACAGCGGGTTTACGGTGGTGATTCCTGTCTGTTTGGTGCGTACGATAGCGTGAGCCCGAAGCCAGGCTTGGCGGCGATGTTGGCGGCGTTGAGTATTCCTCCGTCTCCGAACATCAGTGCAGGCTCGGCGAGATCATAGGCGAGCAGATGTGTACCAAACGCTCCTTCCTGAGCGATCAGGATGTCGCGCGCGCTCTGGGCGATAGTGAGCGCTGCGCGTGTAAGCAGGCTGGTCTCCCCCACATGGGCACCGACGATCATCCCAAGTCCTCGTTCGCGTGCCTCCTTCGCAAACTCTAGCGAACGCAATAGGCCGCCCATTTTTGAGATGCGTAAATTGATTACCCAGTGGCCTGGTGTATTTGCCAAGGGATCAAGCTGTGCGATGCGTAGCAAGCTTTCGTCGAGAATGATCTTGGCTGCGAGCGATTTCGCTATTTGTTGCATGCCATCGAGGCTTCCTGCATGTAGTGGTTCTTCAAGCGCCCAAAACGGATAGTCCAGGGATTCCAGGTGCTGGATGGCTGTCTTGGCGTCGCTCCACAGATTATTCGCATCGGCGCGTACCGATAGGGGGGCTATGCCGGCAGCGTTCAGCGCGCTAACTTTGGCGAGGTCACGTTCTCTTTCGCCAGAAAGTTTGATCTTGAATTCACTAAAGCCATCCTGGAGATAGTGAGCAAGCAGAGCTTCGAACTGTCTGGTGGGGCTGTCGCCCAGCACTGCTGTATAGCGAAAGTTTTCAGTCAGCTCTGGCACATCAAGCAGTGCTTCGACCGAACATCCTTGTTCCTTTGCCAGGAGATCGAGCAGCGCCAACTCCACGGCGGTCCACGCCGCAGGATGTACGTCTATGTCATCACGATGAAGCGAGGCCCAGCTGATCAATGTGCCCAGGTCGCAAATTGTGCGCAGCCACTCGTCATTGTGGCGGGCGATGAATGACTGCGCACTTGTCAGGTCTTCCGCCGTGACGTATTCGCGAGGACAGCCCTCGCCGTGACCCAATGCACCAGCCGTGGTACGGATCTCAACCCATATGCTCTGTGTCGTAACGCGCTCTGCCGAAGCGTGTTTGAAGGCAACCTTGAATGGGATGGCCAATGCTGAAGCCTGGATGGACGCCAGAATCATTGCTCAGACCGTTCAATGTGGGCATCTAGGTCGAAGCCATAATCTTTTCTGTAGGCTAGCGCTACAGTCTTGAATTGCCCTTCTCGCTGCCCTTGCTTAATGCATTGTTGTTTGTAGACTTCTCCAGTATTCGGCAGGAGCCAATAGGCTTCCAGCATCTGCAAGCGATCACTTTCGCGTTTGGCCTGATATTCGATATTGAGATTTGCCAGCTTCGTGTCGACTGCTTCAGCAAGCTGCATAGCTGTGGGCTTGGCCGCGCGATCTGTCTCAACGTAAAGGCGATAGCGTGATGCTTGTTCATCCGCCAGCATCATGACGAAACGTGCTGTGCGCCCCATATGGGCTAGCGTGGCTCGGACAGCCATCAGCACTTGTGCTTCATAGAGTTTTTCGCCGGTAATGTTGGTGACGCCCTTACCTTTCTGGACGAACTGCAGCAGCGGCGTCTTGTGCAGGAAACCCGTGACTCGCACCAGATCATTGATGAAGTAACGGTACAAGCCCGAAGGCGTCGTTACAAAAATATAGTAATCGGCTCCTTTGCGAAGCCCGTCGAGCGTTACAAACGCCAGCTTACCGTTGTCCCATTTATCGCGTTCAACGAACTCGAAAAAATGAGTATCCAGAGTGGGTAGGCCGCTGCCTGAACGTTTGCCCAGCGTGATGGTGCCGCGAAATTCACTCGATACGTAGCCAAGCTCCAGCACACGCGTGCATTTGGTCAGTTCGTGGCGTAGCGCGTCAACGGCAACGCCCGCACTTGCGCATGTCCATGTCACGATAAGGCGCAGTGATGGCCACAAATCGGCGATGCGTGTTGTGCCATGCGGTAATTGGGCGAGGGCCGTCGCACGTTCGGGCAAGGCGCGTAATCGTTTGTGAATCGCGGCGAGAACTTCTACCGGCACCTTGTCTGCGAGGAAAAACGTACCGTGGCGTAAATCGTCTATCAGCTCGGCATGATGCGCTCGATACAGTTTTGCGAGCATCAGTAGCGTGGTGGGATTGGCAGCGCCGATGTAGGTGATATCCGGTCTCGCGAGCGCGAGACGCAGGATCAACAGGTACTTAACGAAGCTGTCCTGCACGGTCATCACTATGGCCGGCACGACGAATTTCTCGCGGATGGCCGCAGGCGTATTGCGGGCGATTATTCCTGAGGCGGAACCGAACGGTTTGCCATTCGCGAGCAAACCCTCGTAGGCGGGACTGACAATGGCGAGAACGCCGCCGGAAAAGGCTTCAGGACACGTGCGTTGCTGGAACGCCACCGCCATTCTGTGAATGTGTTGCAATGATCGCAGATGCGAATTTGTGAGCGGAACATCTTTCGGGCGACCGGTCGTGCCGCTGGTGCGGACGTAGCGCAGTGGCTTCTCGGCACTGAGTGCGCACTCGTCCCGCTCAATCTCGGCATCGATGAATGGTCTCAGTGCCTCGTAGTCGCTGAAGGGAACCCGTTGGGCATAATTGCTGTAATCCTGGATACGTGAGAAGCCATGCTCACGACCGAATCGGGTATTGCAGTTCTCACGCAGGATACGAGCCAGTAACTCATTTTGTACGCGCATGGGCTGGCGCAGCATTGTTGCGATATGCCAGCCTCGCGTCAGTAGCCTGAGGCGCAAGGAAAGAGTAACCAACGTATCCGCCAGCCAAGTCTTGAAGCTGCGCTGAGGGATCCCACCGTTTCGGCGAAACGGCTCCGTCATCTGCGCCAAGAACCCTTTCGGATAGTGGCGATTCATGATGCCGATATCATTGACGGTGTTGTTACGATGCAGATACCAGGTGCCGAACAGTAGATCCCATACGATTGTCGTGTTGCCGAAGTTGCACGACGCAGTCTTGGGGTCGCGTGCATGGTGCCAGCGGTGAGTTTCGGCGCTGCCAACCAAGTAGTTAAGCCAGCCATAACGCAGCCTCAGATTGCTATGTTGGAAAAAACCATTTACGGAGTACAGCAGAAAGTAACCGGCAATGACCTCAGGAGCGACGCCTAGCAATAGGAACGGCACTGTGTCCAGTGAGAAGTGCAGCACTTTCTCGAACGGGTGAAAGCGGGCCACATTGAGCACATACAAAATATCGGGCGAGTGATGTACTTCATGCAGACCCCATAATGGATTGAAATGGTGGCAGGCACGATGCAACCAGTAGCGCATGAAGTCCACACTCAGCACCATCGCCAAGATTTGCAAGGCCAATGGCCAGTGATGGGGCCATAGCACGTCATGTGTCCGTCCGTGCCTCCAGGCGGCAAGCACTAACACAAGCGTCGCCGCCAGCAATCTTGGGACCGCTATTTGCACGAAGGCCATGAACGCAGCGTCTGCCCGAATGTCTGGAAGTCTCGGGCGCCAGTCGTTCCGTTCAGGCAGCCTTAGCTCCAGCGCCACGATAGCGAGGGCCGTAAGGGTAATGGGGGTATATGCAGCAAGCATTGGCGACCAGCCCGCGGCCAACATTGTTCCAAACATGACGAGTGCGGCCGCCATGAATAGCGGGTACCAAAGGTAGGGAAGAATGCGTAGGCTCGTCGGCGTGTTCATAAATGGCGGCAGCGATTCAGTCAACACGGGGCTCAAGGAGATTGTAGACGGCGAGCGTCAACACAAAGCTAGCCAGAAGCACGTGAAAAACCGCGGGAATCCAGGCGCTGAACCAAGCCGAAGCCTCAGGGATTGCGAGCCCAACAACGAGCCGCCAGATCGAGCCGCCCATATAAACTCCTCCCAGCCATGCCAATACGTTTCCGACACGACGATCGGGACGCAGCGTGCCAGCCTGAATGCGCCACGATAGAAGCACCATGGACGTCAATATGACTAGTTGAGCGGACAGGAGCAGCCAATAGGGCAGGTTGCTGCCCTGAAAGGATTCAAAAGGCGGTAGAAAGGGTTGAGCGGCCCAGTGCTGGAGTGCTTGTCCTGAAACGCGGCATGCGAACAAGAGCGACAAAGCCCACATCAAGCGGGCGTATCGGCGGAATCGGCGAAGCTGCGGGTAGGTCAAATTGTTTGTGCCGGATGTCATGCAACCAGTCTGCCATGTTCAGGGAGCGGCGGCATTGGTAAGGCCGCGTTTCGCGACTATGCCATGTAGGCAGCCGACAGCACCAGTCAGTCGCACTCGTCGCTACCGAAGCGCTCAAGGTTTTATGGCATGGGACTCTTGTCACATGACGATGCCTGACATACCTTTCTGGACCGTGGGGAGTGCCGGACGCGGGTTTTGAGACAGATCAAGAGGTAACGTACAAGTCCTAACGCTTCAGCTTGTACCCCGTCCTGAATATCCACGCTACCACCGCGAGCGAAGCGCTCATGAAGAGCACTGTCACCGACAGGCTGATACCGATGCTGACGTCGGAGACATCGTAGAAGCTCCAGCGAAAGCCGCTGATCAGGTAGACCACCGGATTGAACAGCGACACCTTTTGCCAGAATTCCGGAAGCATGTTGATGGAATAGAAGCTGCCGCCAAGGAAAGTCAGTGGGGTGATGATCAGGAGTGGTACGACCTGCAGTTTTTCGAAGTTGTCGGCCCAGATGCCGATGATGAAACCGACGAGGCTGAACGTCACGGCCGTGAGCACGAGGAACAGCACCATCCACAAGGGATGCGCGATACGCAGCGGTACGAACAGGCTGGCAGTGGCGAGAATGATGAGACCGAGGATTATCGATTTGGTGGCCGCCGCGCCGACGTAACTCAGCACGATCTCGATGTACGACACCGGCGCCGACAGCAGCTCGTAGATCGTGCCGGTGAACTTCGGGAAGTAGATGCCGAACGAGGCGTTGGAAATGCTTTGCGTCAGTAGTGACAACATGATCAGGCCGGGCACGATGAAGGCGCCGTAACTGATGTTGTCGATCTCGGGAATGCGTGAGCCGATGGCGCCGCCGAAGACCACGAAATACAGCGAGGTGGAGATGACCGGCGAGATGATGCTCTGCATCAGAGTGCGCCAGGTGCGCGCCATCTCGAAACGGTAGATGGCGCGAATGGCGTGAACATTGAGGTGAGAACTCATTTCATGAATACCTGTGAGTGCGACGGCCCTTTTCCGGGATGCAGTGCAAGGCGTGAGGAGCGCTGCTTGGTGTTGCCAAGTGAGCGACGAGCAACGCAGCAATGCGCCCGGAAAAGAGCCGTCCCTCCGGGTTGCGGTTCAATGCGGCCCCCGCGTCGTTGCGCTCGTCGTTCAGGAGAACCACCCTGAACTTCCTCGCGGCGCCTTGCGGGCATCCGCATTGAATCACAACGCATCTCACAGGTATTCATGAAATGAGTTCTTATCATTGTTTGCCCTCCACGAGGCTGACAAAAATATCTTCAAGCGAACTCTGCGTGGTATGCAGATCCTTGAAGCGGATGCCGGCGTCATTGAGTGCCTTGAGCAGATCGGCGATTTCCACTTTCTCGCTGGCGTCGTAGGTGTAGACCAGTTCGTTGCCGTTCTGCGCCAGCGACAGCTGGTAGTGATCGAAGCCTGCAGGTACTGCTTGCATCGGTTGCTCCAGCTGCAGAGTCATCTGTTTCTTGCCCAGCTTGCGCATCAGTTCGGCCTTGTCCTCGACGAGGATGATCTGGCCCTTGTTGATCACACCGATGCGGTCGGCCATTTCTTCGGCTTCCTCGATGTAATGCGTAGTCAGGATGACGGTCACGCCGGTAGCGCGCAGTGCCCGCACCAGCGCCCACATGTCGCGCCTCAATGTTACGTCGACGCCCGCCGTGGGCTCGTCGAGAAACAGCACTTGCGGTTCGTGCGACAGCGCCTTGGCGATCATCAGGCGGCGCTTCATGCCGCCGGAGAGGGCGATGATTTTGCTGTCGCGCTTTTCCCACAGCGACAGGTCCTTCAGCGTTTTCTCGATGTGCGCCGGGTTCGCAGGCTTGCCGAACAGGCCGCGGCTGAACGAGACCGTGTTCCACACCGTTTCGAACGCATCCGTGGTCAGCTCCTGTGGCACCAGGCCAATGACCGTGCGCGCGGCGCGGTAGTCGCGAACGATGTCGTGACCATCGACAGTGATTTGACCCTCGCTCGGATTGACGATGCCGCAGATGGTGCTGATCAGCGTCGTCTTGCCTGCACCGTTGGGCCCCAGCAGCGCGAAGATCTCGCCACGGCGGATATCGAGATTGATGTCCTTGAGCGCCTCGAAGCCGGACGCATAGGTCTTGAACAGCTTGCTGACGGAAATGATTACTGAGTTGGCTGACATGAAGCGGTGCCATTGAGTCTGACGGAGTCAGGACGATAGCAAAGCTCGGCGGGCCTGTCGCCCCTTCCGCAGGGGCGAGGATAAGGTACTGAAATGAAAGGCCGAGCCCGGCTAACCGAAGGCGCTGTGCAGGCCCATCAGCACGATGACAATCGCCAGCACCAGCGACACGCCTTTCCAGAACGCTGCCGGGTGCTGTTCGACCAGTGGCGGGCGACTGCGGTCCAGGAGGTCGACGTTGGGATGTCGCAGGTCGAACACGAATTCCGATAGCTCGGCATAGCGCTTGTACGGGTCGGGATGCACGGCCTTGCGCAAAGCGCCATCGACCCACACGGGAATCTCCCTGTCATCGTCGAGCACCGAGCGATAGCGCAGCTTCTTCTGCGCCGCTTTCGTGCGCGACTTCGCCACCTCGGCGCCATAGGGCAGCTTGCCGCACAGCATCTGGTAGGCGATGACGCCGAGAGAGAAGATGTCGGAACGCGGCGAAGCGTTTTCACCGAGAAAATATTCCGGCGCGGTGAATTGTGGGGTGCCGAGGATGTCGCCACGGTCGGCAGCGGGTGTCGACTCGATCACGCCGGTAACGCGCGTCGAGCCGAAGTCGATGATCTTCACCGTGCCGGTAGCATCGATCATGATGTTCTCCGGCCGCAGGTCCTGGTGCAGCATCTCCAGCCGGTGGAACGCACGCAAGCCCCTGGCGATCTGCTCGACGATGCCGCGCACGGCTTCGAGATCGGGCCTGGGGTTGTCGGTCATCCACTGTGCCAGCGTCTGGCCCTCGATGAACTCCGTCACCACGTACAGGTAGTTGCGCTTGCGTGTCTGGCAGGGCTTGAGCACATGTGCGCTATTGATGCGCCGTGCGACCCATTCTTCCATCAGGAAGCGTTCGAGGTAGTCCGTGTTGCCACCCAGATCTATCGATGGTGTCTTGAGAATGACGACAGCATCGGTCTCGATATCTACGGCCAGGTAGATGTGACTGCGGCTGCTGCCATGCACCTCGCGCACGATCCTGTAGCCATCGAAAACCGCGCGGGCTTCGAGCATCGGCGGCAGTGGCAGGCCGGAAAACTGCTGTTGGATCTCGCCGGCCTCGGGGCTCGACAATGCGTCGATGCGCACGATCTGCAGCGTCAGATTGTCGGGGCTTTCGCGCCGGTAGGCTTCCTCGACAATGGTCTTCGCTGCGACATCGAGTTCGTCCGCATGCTCGCGAATCGCAGCCACGATGAAGCGGGCATCGACGTGCTCATACACGCCGTCCGTTGCCAGCACGAAGATATCGCCAGTCTCCAGTGGATGCGACTGGTAGTCGATTTCCAGCTGCGGGCTCATGCCCAGTGCGCGGCTCAGGTAGCTTTGTTCCGACGACGCAAAAACGCGATGATCGTTGGTCAACTGCTCAAGCGAGTTGCCACGCATGCGACAGATGCGCGTGTCGCCGACGTGGAAGGTATGTGCCGTGGTGGATTTGATGATCAGCGCACTCAGCGTGCAAACATAGCCCTTGTCCTTGTCATAAGGGTTCTGGCTACGCCGGGTCTGCGAATGCAGCCAGGAGTTGGTCGCGACCAGCACGCGCTGTGCCGAGGTCTTCACCGACCAGGCTTCCGACGTGCAGTAGTAATCTTCGAGAAAGGCCTTCACCGCCGATTCGCTGGCGATCTGGCTCACGTCGCTGCTGCTGATGCCGTCGGCCAGCGCGATGGCTATGCCTTTCGAGCGCAGCAGAGGCTCGACAGGAATGCATACGCCATGGAAATCCTGGTTGATTTCCTTGCGACCCTTGTCGGAGTACTGCCCGGTGGAGATTTTCAATTCGTTGGACATGAGAGGGAAAAGCCCCGCCGGAAGTGGCAGGGCTTCCATCTTACGCAGATCAGCCCAGCGTGCGCTTCGGTGCCGTTTTTATGTGTGTTGCATACAACGTGAGGCCGGTGAAGGCCAGACCGCCCACCAGATTGCCCAGCACGGTGGGGATCTCGTTCCAGATCAGGTAGTCCATGATCGTGAAGTGTGCGCCCAGCAGCAGGCCCGAGGGGAACAGGAACATGTTTACGATGGAGTGCTCGAACACCATGTAGAAGAACAACATGATGGGCATCCACATGGCGATTACCTTGCCGCTGACATGGGTAGATATCATCGCTCCGACCACGCCGGCTGACACCATCCAGTTACACAGCATGCCGCGCACGAACAGCGCGAGCATGCCGGCCGCGCCGTGCGACTGGTAGCCCAGCGTACGATTCTCGCCGATGACGCCGATCGCCTTGCCCACCGCATTAGGCTCCACCGAGAAGCCGTACGTGACGTAGATCGCCATCATCACGGCCACCGTGAAGGCACCGAGGAAGTTGCCTGTGAATACCAGGCCCCAATTGCGCAGCACACCGCCGAGGGTGACGCCGGGGCGCTTGTCGATCAGCGCCAGCGGTGCCAGCACGAAGACGCCCGTCAGCAGATCGAAGCCGAACAGGTACAGCATGCAGAAACCCACCGGGAATAGCACCGCGCCCAGCAGCGGCTGGCCGGTCTGCACGTTGATGGTGACGGCGAACCAGGCGGCCAGCGCCAGGATTGCGCCCGCCATGAAGGCGCGGATCACCGTGTCCCGCGTGGACATGAATATTTTGGATTCACCCGCATCAACCATCTTCGTCACGAATTCCGAAGGAACCAGATAAGCCATAACTTCTCCTTGCGTACTGAAAAACAAAAAGGCGCCTATTTCCGTACCTCGGATCGAGGTCACGAAAATAGACGCCATCGTCTATTTGAATAATCTAGTCAGGGTTGCGAGTCACCTCGCGTTGTCAGACAACCGTTTGCCTGGCCGCTTCAGAAAGCAGGTTTCGCGCCATTGCAGTCAGCTGCCGTGGCCACTGCGTTTCATGCGGAATCAAGCGCTTGCATTGCAGTGCCGCAGCACCAGCGGGGTGCGCAATCAATCGGAGTTGGTGCAGGTTTTCGTGATGCAGTGCAATGCCATGAGGGCTGTGATCCCCGTTGCCCGGTACGTTGCCAACGCACAGATCTAACGCACAAAAGCCTGCGTCAGATACGCTGGCGCGCTCTGCCTGCCGACCAGACCACCCACCGCCAGCAGCGCCATCAGGTAAGGCAGCATGATGAGCAATGCGTTCGGCACGTTGATGCCCATCGCCGGTAGCTGGAACTGCAGCGCTGTCGCGGCGCCGAAGAACAGGCAGGCCAGTACGGTGCGGCCGATCTTCCAGTTGCCGAATATGACAGCGGCAAGCGCCAGGTAACCGCCACCATTGGTCATGCCTTCGGTGAAGGTGTGGATGTCACCGATGGACAGGAAGCAGCCCGCCAGTGCCGACATGAAGCCGGTGAAGAACACTGCGCCATAGCGGATACGCGTCACCGACAAGCCGGACTTGTCGACCGCACGCGGCTCGGCTCCCGCCGCATGCACGGCCAGACCGAGCGCGGTGTAGCGCATCACCCAGGCAGCGATGGCCACGACGACCAGCCCCGCGTACAGCAGCCAGGTCTGGTGAAACACTGCGTCGCCGAACCAGGGAATGTCGCCGAGAAATGGCGGCGCCCATTTGTCGAGGCCGGGGATCTCCGTGCGCGAGCGGCTGCCAAGGATTGCGCGATATGCGGTTGTCGTGGCGCCGAGTACGAGGATGTTGATGCCGATGCCGGTGACGATCTGGTTGGCGCGCAGGGTATTGCTGAGGAAGGCCTGCAACGCCGCAACGGGAATCACGGCGACGATGCCGATGAGCAGGCCCAGCACGGGGCTGCCTGTGTATAGCGAACCCATGGCGCCGCCGAAGGCGCCCATCAGCATCATGCCCTCGACGCTCATGTTGAGCACGCCGGCACGTTCGCTGACCAGCTCGCCGGCGGCGCTGAGCAGCAGCGGCATGGCCAGACGTATGCTGGAGCCGGCGAACACCGCGACCATTTCGACGCTCATTGCATAGTCCTCCGCCGCGTGCTCATTCTCATTTGCCACTCCTCTTGCGTTCCATCCAGAACGCTGCACCGGCCAGCGTGACGATGATCACCCCCTGGATCACCATGACAATGGCACTCGGTATGCCCGCTGCCAGTTCCATGTTGATGCCGCCGGAACGCAGGAAGCCGAACAGCAGCGCGCTGGCGATGACGCCCGGCACCGAGCCGCGCGCCAGCAGGCCGACGACGAGACCATCGAATCCATAGCCTGACGAGAAGCGCGCTTTGAGGCTGTACTGGTCGCCCTGCAGCATGAATGCACCGGCCAGCCCGCCGAGCGCGCCGGCGAGAAACAGCACCAGCAGGATCGACGGCACGATGGCGATGCCGGCGCGGCGTGCCGCAACCGGGTTGAGGCCGACAGCGCGCAGGCGCAAACCGAACACCGTCTTGTCGAGCACGATGGCGACGATCACGGCCAGCACCAGTGCAATCGGCAGACCCCAGTGCAGCGGCATGCTGTAGTCGCCGGTGAGTAGCGGAATCTTCGTGACTTCCGGAATCTCCAGCGACTCAGGCAGCGTGGCCGTGTTGTGCATCGGCTGGCGCAGCAACGATTCGGACTGCACGCACCAATACACCAGCCACACGGCAATGAATGACATCAGCAAAGTGCTGATGACTTCGTTGGTGCCCACTTTCGCCTTGAGCACACCGGCAATGCCGCCCCACGCGCCACCGGCCAGCGCAGCAGCGATCATTGGCACGATGAAGGGCAGGGGGCCGGGCAGATGGCTGGCGCCGCCGTAGAGACTCATCGCAGTCGCGGCGATGCCGCCTAGCGCGATCTGCCCCTCGCCACCGACATTGGTGAGGTTGGCGCGATTGGCGAGCACGAAGCCGACACCGACGAGGCCCAATGCCAGCGCGCGATTGACCGACGCGGCAATCGCATACGGCGAACCCCATGCGCCTTCGGCAAATGCGGAGATGGCATCGGTGAGCGGCACGCCCATGCTGGCAACGAGTACGAGGCCCACGAGAATTGCGAAGAGCACGGCGGCGAGCGAGATCCAGATGGCGGTCTGTAGGCGCGCCTGCTGCCAGAGGTTGATGGCCATGGTTGTCATTGCGGAATCCTGCTGGCAAGTAGTCCGGTGCCAGAACACTCCACTTCGTCATTCCCGCGAAAGCGGGAATCCACTTGCCGGGACCGCCCGTAGAAGTGGATCCCCGCTTTCGCGGGAATGACGGAAAGGATTTTTTTGTCCGGGCTCGTCATCACTGTCCAGTTCGTGCTCATTCCACATGCCCCGCCATCATCGCGCCAATGCGCTCACGCTCGCTCGCATGCGCCACGCAGTGACCCATGATGCGGCCGCGATAAAGCACCACGATGCGATCCGCGATGCTGATCAGCTCATCGAGTTCGGATGAAATCAGCAGCACGCCGACACCGCGCTCGCAGGCCTTGCGGATCTGTCCATACACCGCTTCAACGGCGCCGACATCGAGCCCCCGTGTTGGCTGCGCAGCCAACAGGAACACCAGTCCCTGCGTGGTCAGCTCGCGACCGAGCACGGCCTTCTGCTGGTTGCCGCCGGAGAGGCTGCTGAAGGCAATGTCAGGCCCAGCCGCACGCACATCGAATTCCTGCATCAGTGCGCGTGCCTTGTCGCGCAGGGCAGTGCGATCGAGCAGGCCCCAGTGCCTGAAATCATCCAGCCGATTGAGGAACAGGTTCTCCGCGAGGCTCATGCCGGTGACGCAGGCCACCGCGTGACGATCTTCCGGCACCACGCCCACGCCGGTCGCCGTGATCTCCTGCGGCGATCTGTTTGTCATGTTCTTGCTGGCGACGAAGAAGCGCCCGTCACTGGCGGTCAGCATGCCGGAGAGCACGGCCGCAAGCTCGCTCTGGCCATTACCTTCCACGCCGGCGATGCCGACGATCTCACCGCGATTGACGATCAGCGTGAAGTTGTCGAGTCGTGCCACGCCTTCTGCATCGCGCACGGTGAGGCCGTTGATCTGCACGATCTCGTCGTCGATTTTTTCGGTGGTTGCTGCACTGCCCGCATCGGCTTCCTCGGCAAGCTCGCCGAACATGGCGCTTGCCGAAGCGTCGAGGCCTGCGAGGTCGCGCTGGATCATCGCGCGCACCAGCAGGTCGATTTCATTCGCGGGCTTGTTCGACGTGGCAACGACACGGCCACCACGTAATACAGTCACGCGATGCGCAACCTTCTTTATCTCTGCCAGCTTGTGCGTCACCAGCACTACGCCGCAGCCTTGCGCAGCCACGCGCTGGCATACCGTCAGCAAGCCTTCGATCTCGGCGGGCAGCAGCACCGCAGTCGGCTCGTCGAGCACCAGCAGGCGCGGCTCGCGCATCAGGCACTTGACGATCTCGACACGCTGGCGCTCACCGACTGACAGATCACGGATACGCGCGAATGGATCGAGTGCAAGGCCGTAGTGTTCTGACAGCTGCCGCACACGCTGCGCACATTCGGCGCGCTTCAATATGCCACGCGCCTGGCCGAGCAACAGGTTGTCTACCACGCTCAGATCGGGCACCAGACTGAAATGCTGGTGCACCATCGCAATGCCCTGCGTCAGCGCCGCGGCCGGTCCGGCGGGGCGGTAGTCCTGGCCGCCGAACTGCATGCTGCCGTCATCCGGTTTGTACACGCCGAAGATGAGATTGCACAGGGTCGATTTGCCCGCTCCGTTCTCGCCGAGCAGGCAGTGGATCTCGCCGGTGGCGATCTCCACCGACACATCCGAGAGCGCCTGCAGCGAACCGAAGCGCTTGCTCATGCCGCGCAGCGACAGCAGCGGCTGCAGTTTACTTACATCTGCCGCTGCTGTTGCTGGCGTGCCTGAGTTGCTTGAGGTGCCCATCTCGACCGGATCGGCCAACTGCATCATCAGCCCTCGAGCACCTTGATCTTGCCGTCGAGAATGTCTTTCTGGATCGCATCGAGCTTCTTCTTCATTTCCGGCGTCGCGCCACACACCACCATGCCGGAAGCCTTCGGGCCCATCGCCAGACCGAATGGTTTGTAGCCGGCTTTCCATGTGCCATTTACCGCTTCCTTGATGGCGTATTCCACCTGATAGCCGACACCGGTGATGCTGTAGCCGAGGTATAGCGGGTCGGTGCCGCAACGGTCCGTGTAGCTGCCGATGATGTGCGTGCCCTTTTCCTTGGCTGCCTGTTCCATGCCACGCAGGCCGAGGTTCAGGATGTGATAGTGGATGTCCGCGCCCTGCGCGATGGCCGCCAGCGTGCCTTCCTTGGACTTGGCGACATCGTCGAAGTCACCCGTGAAAGACATGAAGTACTTGATCTTCGGGTTGATGTATTTCGCACCGTTACCAAACTCCGTACCGGCATTCACGATGGGCGGAATTTCCAGCCCGCCGATGTAGCTCAGCGCGCCCGTTTTGCTGAGCATCGCTGCTGCGGCGCCTGCCACGAACGCAATCTCGGCCTGCTTCACGTCATAGCCCGCAACGTTCGCCATCGGTTCGCTCTTGTTGCCACCGATGATGGAGAATTTTGTATTCGGGAAGCGCTTGGCCACCTTCATCAGCGCTGCCTGCGTCTGCCCGCCGATGCCGATCACCAGCGCGTTCTTCGTCGCCAGCGTGGTCAACGCCTGCTCCATATCCGCGTCCTTGATGTTCTCGATCATCTGCACCTTGATCTTGCTGCCCAGTTCCTTCTCGGTCGCCTTCAGGCCGTCGTAGCCGGACTCCATCCAGCCCTTGTCGGTCTTCGAGCCGGGCAGCAGCACACCAACGTTCAGTGTGTCAGCGGCGAATGCGCTTGACGCCGCAGACAGCGCGAGCCCCGCCAGCAGACCGAGTACAGATGTGTGTAATGCCGATGACATGCGACGGTGCGCAGATAACAGGTTGAGCATTGCATCTTCCTTTCTTGCAGCAGGGCAGGGACGTCGTGGAGGGTGATAGATGCGCGATACGCATCGCATCGACCGACTGCCAAGCCCTAAGCATGGAGAGTGCCAGTCAGCGCAAAGCCACCCGTGTCCTTTGCTTGCGGCGAATTGCACGATCCGGCACCCGGATCACGCAATGGTCTTGCGCCCAAGCGTGGAGCAGGAAACACACGATGGCGCACTCGTGTGATGCATATTCAAGTAACTTGAATGAATCCATTACGCTGTCGCGACAAGCCATGGCAATACGCAAAAACGCCTGATGACGCTGTGCGACAGGCGCGATGCTGGTGCGCTACTGCACGTTCATGGCAAGCGCAGATGCATGGACATATATGGCATATGTCTTGCTCGACATGATTCACAGGAAATGCCATGTATTCAGAGCGCAGCCGGCTTCTGGATGCGCTCGTACGAGGAGTCTTGATGAACCAGGAAGTGACATCAGCCACCCGCACGCATCCGCTCGATGCCGACCTCGCAACGATGGCGGCTGCCGTGCGCAATGGCGAGATCACAGCCCTCGCGCTGATAGATGCTTCCCTCGCGCGCGTCGCGCAACTCGATCCCGCACTGCATGCTTTCTGCACGCTGACTGCCGATGCCGCCCGCGAAGAAGCGCGACGGGTCGACGCACATATTGCACGCGGTGAAACAGTTGGCCCGCTGGCAGGCATCCCCGTCGCCATCAAGGATCTCGTTTGCACGAAGGGCGTGCTCACCACCTTCGGCTCGCGGCTTTACGCTGACCATGTGCCCGATGAGGACGACGTGGTCGTCGAACGCCTCAAGGCGGCGGGCGCCATCGTCATCGGCAAGACCAACACCTCCGAATTCGGTTACGGCGCGGTCGGCCACAACCCCCTGTTCGAAACCACGCGCAACCCGTGGAATACTGCGTTGACGCCGGGCGGCTCCAGCGCAGGCTCGGCAGTCGCCGTTGCCACCGGCATGGTGCCGCTCGCCATTGGCAGCGATGGTGGCGGCTCGGTGCGTGTGCCGGCCGCACTGTGTGGCATCTTCGGCATCAAGCCTTCGTGGGGAAGAGTGCCGGTGTATCCCGGCTGTCGCGACGAACGCTATCCCGGCATCTCCAGTTGGGAGTCGCTCGAACACATCGGCCCGCTCACGCGCACTGCGGCAGATGCTGCACTGGCGATGTCCGTGCTCGCAGGGCCGACGTCGCGTGACCGGCATTCGATCCCCGCCGAGAGTAATGACTGGAGCATACGGCCTGCTGAAACACTGCGCGGTGCGCGCCTGGCGCTGAGCATCGATCTCGGTCATGCGACAGTCGACGCGGAGGTACGCGCCGCCACGCAGCTGGCGGCCGAGCGCCTGGCGCACGTGCTTGGCTGCCGACTGGAAACAGCGCACCCCGGCATTGCGCCAACCCAGCCCATGTTCGAAACCCTGGTCGCGCTCGACACCGACCGCCAGGGCTTGCGTGAACTCGCCGCCGCCAAGCGCATCAAGCTCGGTGGCTGGCTCGGCCACCTCGTCGATCATCCGTGGACCGCCGACGACTTCACGTACGCCATCGTCGAGCGCAAACGCATCGTCAACGCCGTGTGGCGCTTCATGGAGCATCACGACTTCCTGCTCACACCGACAACCGCTGCACCGGCGTTCGCGCTCGACGTTGACGGCCCGGACGAAATCGATGGCAACAAGGTCGTACGCACGGCCTGGCTGGCTTTTTCCGCCATCGCCAATCTCACGGGCTTGCCTGCTGCATCCGTGCCCATCGGCCTGACGCGCGACGGCCGCCCGATTGGTTTGCAGATCATGGGCAAACACCTCGATGACAGAGGAGTGCTTGCGCTATCGGCTATTGTGGAATCGCTTTATCCGATGACAATGCCACCTGTTTGAATCGAGGTGCTCACCTGTAACCGTTCGTGCTGAGCGTAGTGCAACGGAGTCGAAGCATGCGCATGGGGGCCCACACTTCGACTCCGTTGCACTACGCTCAGTGCGAACGCGTTTTCGAGTGCGCGCAGCTTGATGAAACCGGAGATGCAATGGTAACGAAGAAGACAATAACTAAAACGAAACCAGCGGCAGCCAAAGCGGGCACAGTCAAAGCCACGCCTGCAAAAACCGCGAAGGTGAAATCCCCTGCGAAACCAGTTGCGGCCAAACCAAAAGCCGCACCCAAACAGAAGGTCGCAAGCAAGCCCCACGCGAAACTCAAATCACCCGCCACCGAACCCACGGCCAAACGCGACGACATGCAGATCGGTGGCCGCCTCAAGCATGCCCGCCTGCTGGCAGGCATCCGCATGCGCGAGCTCGCCGAAAAAGTCGGTTGTACCGAAAGCATGATCTCCAAGCTCGAAAGCGGCCGCGTCGTGCCCTCGCTGCCCATGCTGCAGCGACTCGTCGATGCGCTCGACCGCGATCTCGCATCGTTCTTCGGATCAGACCCGAATTCACCCGGCATCATCCAGCGCGCTGGCGAACGCTCAATCGCTTACACCGATCCCATCCGCAAGGGCACCGGCATCAGCTATGAACGCCTTGTCCCCTTCGGCGCGGGCAACCTGCTCGAATGCAATATTCATGTCATCGAGCCCGACGGTGCTAAGCAGGACCCGATCACTCACCAGGGCGAAACAGTCGGCTACGTCGTCGAGGGTCAACTCGAACTCACCGTCGAAACCACGCTGTACAAGCTCGCCGTCGGCGATTCCTTCTTCTTCAAGAATCATCTGACCAACAGCTACCGCAATCCGGGCCCGGGCGTCACGCGCGTGCTGTGGGTCAACACGCCACAAGTTCATTGATAACGATCAAAAATTAAAGTCGCACTTTCAATACAGGAATCTTCAATCCGTCATTCCCGCGAAAGCGGGAATCCACTTGGTGGCACGGCCCTCACGTAGAGGTGGATTCCCGCTTTCGCGAGAATGACAGGCAATTTGGCGGAGAAAACGATGAGCACGTTTGACAGTCAGGAAGTACCAGGCCAACTCGGCATCGCCTCCAACTATCACTGGAAAGCCGCACCCACCCTCGTCGATATGGCAATGCCATCACCCACACCACGACCGATAGAAATACAGGCCGAACCCCAAAACATCCGCATCGATCTCAACCGTACCGCCATCCTCATCATCGATATGCAGAATGACTTCTGCATGCAAGGCGGCTGGGTGGACGCCATCGGTGGCGACTACCAGAGCGACCGCGCACCCATCGCTCCGCTGCAGAAACTCCTGCCCGCATTACGCAAAGCCGACGTGCCAATCATCTGGCTCAACTGGGGCAACCGCCCCGACCTCGCCAATATGCCGCCCAACCAGATCCATCTCTACAAACCCAAAGGCAGCGGCATAGGCCTCGGCGATCCGCTACCGGGCGGCGGCGGAGCAGTGCTGCAGAAAGACGCGTGGGCCGCAGCCATCGTCGACGAACTCGCACCGCTGCCCGGTGACATCAAAGTCGACAAGCACCGCATCAGCGGCTTCTGGGACACGCCGCTCGACAGCATCCTGCGCAACCTTGGCATCCGAACCATCCTGTTCGCGGGTGTCAATACCGATCAATGTGTATTGCATAGCCTGACCGACGCCAATTTTCTCGGTTACGGCTGTGTGCTGCTGGAGGATTGCTGCGCGACGAGTTCGCCTGCGTTCTGCACGGAGGCGACGATCTGGAACGTGAAGAAGTGCTTCGGGTTTGTGACGGGCTCGGCACGTGTGTTGGCTGCCCTACGGTGATGAGACATGCCGGGCCATAGCGTTGAAGGGCCGATGGCGACATGCTATCTTTTGGGCGTCGAGAAAGGGCAGGATCGGTAAATGGTAAGCCCGGTCCCTTCTTCATTGAAGAACCTGTTCTGCATCTGTGAGAACCCGCGACAAGCTTGTGGCGTGCTGTACGCCGCTGGCTTGTTCGTGCGCGTCCTTTGATGATGCCCCGCGACACGAGCAAGCCCTTTTATCAAAGGAATTGCTATGCCAGTTATCGAAAGCCATCATGGTGTTGTGACACAAGTGAACGTGTTTACGACTACGACAGAGAATCAGCAAGCGCTGATAGATCTTCTCATCGAAGCCGCTCGTTCTGTCCAGGATGTTCCCGGCTGGATGTCTGCCAGCATTCATCGAGAGAGGGACGGAACCCGGGTGGTCAACTACGCTCAATGTGAAAACTATCCTGCCTGGGAAGCCGTCATGGTGAAACTGCGGGAGGGCGGTTTCCTGGATCGCAACAAGGCTCTTGGAACAGCTTCACCGGGGCTGTATGAAGTTGTTTTTACTCTGGAGCATGGGCAACCGAGCGGCCCAACCTGAATTACAAGCGTTAGCTGGCGTCCGACGTGAAAATGAGCGTCGTCGCATGAATGCGTAGGTCGGAAAAGCGTAGCGCCTTCCGACGTTTGGATTTTTCGCAATCAACATCGCAAACGTCGGATGACGCCTGCGGCATATCCGACCTACTTGTTTGTCATGCGCTACCCGAGCCGGTTACGGCACGGCCAAGTCTGTCGCGCACAGCATCCCACTCAGATGCGGCCGGAATCTCTTCAACCACGATGTTCGATGCGGCGCAGGCGTCGAGGGCACGGAGGTTGGCGTACAAGTCATGGGCATAGCCAGCAGCTTCACTCGAAGCCTTGATCCAGGTGCCTTTGTGCGACGCTGGTTTGTCGAGGCTGAAAGCCAGCACAGCGCTGTCGGTTGGCGCCATGGCGATGTTTGAAGACATTCGCATCGGCGTACGCGGCGCATAGTGCGCGGCAAGAGCACCCGAAACGCGCGGCGCATCATCCGTTTGCTGTGGCAAGCGCGGTCGACGGCCAATCACTGCAGCGATAGCGTCCGCGCCAATCATGCCGGGGCGCAGGATGACGGGTTCGCCACGCGACAGGTCGAGGATGGTGGATTCGATGCCGACCTGACAGGCGCCACCGTCGAGGATCATGCCGACGGCATCGCCAAGATCGTCGGCGACGTGTTGTGCGGTGGTCGGGCTGATGCGGCCGAAGCGGTTGGCCGAAGGCGCGGCGATGCCGCCGCCGTCGCTGGAGAAGGCGCGTAGCAGGGCGAGGGCGACGGGGTGATCGGGCACGCGCAGGCCGACGGTGTCCTGCCCGCCGGTGACGATGTCGGAAACGTCGGCTTCCTTCTTGAGGATCAGCGTCAGCGGGCCGGGCCAGAAGGCGCGGGCGATGGCGATGGCTTCTTTCGGAATTTCGCGCGCCCAGTGAATCATGCTGTCGGCATCGGCGAGATGCACGATCAGGGGATGATCGGCTGGGCGACCCTTGGCGGCGAATATCTTCGCTACGGCTTGAGGGTTGGAGGCGTCGGCACCGAGGCCATAGACGGTCTCGGTGGGCAGCGCGACGAGTTCGCCGGCACGGAGCAGGGCGGCGGCACGGGCGATGTCTTCAGGTGATGCGTTCATTCTGATGACTTCATGTGCGATGTTGCGTGCACGCCTATTTCAACTGCTCGGCGAAGAAGGCTAGGACGCGCTTCTTCGCATCTTCGCGCGCTTCCGGGTTGGGTGCGGTGGTCACGCCCTGGCCGGGATTGACGCCATTCGGCACTTCCTTGCGCACGCGCTTGCTCTTGATGCCGGGATTGTCGAAGTCGTGATAGGTGTCGGGGTAGGTAACGATACTCATTGGCTCGCCACGCGCTGCAACAGATGCCGTCAAGGCCTTGCATGGCGCGGCAGGTGTCCAGTCGTCCGATTCGCCGATGAGTACCAGCAGGGGCGCATAGGGATGGAAGCTGTTGGCCTTGTTGTTGCGGACGGTGCAGCCGGGATAGAACGAGACGGCAGCCTTGAAGCCGTCGGAGGTCAATGCCTTGGGTTTGCGTGTGATGGTGTCGAGTGTGACGCCGGCACCATGCGACCAGCCGAGTACGGCTATGCGTTTCGCATCGACTTCACTTTGCTGGCGCAGCCAGGCGAGGGCGGCATAGGCGTCGCCTACGCGTTCGGATTCCTTGAGGGTGCGTTCGCTGAGTTTGACGGTGCAGATTTCCTTGAGGCCGCGCGAACTGAAGCTGTCGAGCATGAGTGCTTCATAGCCCTGGCTGGCGAGGTATTCGCCCCACATCTTGTGGCGGGCACCGAGCAGTCCCTTGCTGTCATAGGCGCCGCCACAGCCGTGCATCATCACGACCGCGGGATGCGGGCCGGCCCCCGTGGGTTTGAACAGGTGTGCGACGAGCGGTTCGGGCGAGGAGGAGAGGTTTGCTGGCGGAATGCTGATTTGTTCGGAAGTGACGGCCCGTGCGTTGCCAGCAAGCGCCAGCAGAAGGATTCCGAGCGTCAATGCAGACGTAGCGCGAATGAAGCGGAAGGCGGCAATCGGCATGATGATTTCAAACCCCGTTATTGATATGGCCCAATATTAGTCGTCATTCGCGCGTTGCGCAGAAGGCCATTGCAAGCAGATGTAAGCCCACGCCTTAGCCCTGCCGTGCTGCGAAGCTACGTGTTCCCTCACGTATTCCGTATGCCAATCGCCGCACGTGCGGCCATCGCAACTTCGTGTGCTTTCACGGGGTCGGTATCGATGACCGTGAAGTGGCCCATCTTGCGGCCCGGCCGTGCGTGATGCTTGCCGTAGAGATGCAGCTTGAGATTGGGGTAGGCGAGCAGCTTGCTCCAGTCCGGCTCGCGGTAGTGTCCATGGGCATCGGGGCCAGGCTGCGAGGCGTCGTACCAGATGTCGCCGAGCAGGTTCACCATTACTGCCGCGCTGTGGGCACGGGCGTCGCCGAGCGGCAGGCCGGTCAATGCGCGCACCTGTTGTTCATACTGGCTGGTGGCGCAGGCGTCTACGGTGTAGTGGCCACTGTTGTGGGGGCGAGGCGCCATTTCATTGACGAACAGCTGGCCGCGCGAGACGAAGAATTCAACCGCCAGGGTGCCAACGTAGCCGAGCTGTTCGGCGATGCGCTCGGCGAGGCCTTGTGCCGTGCTGACATCAAAGCGCGCGGGCGAGATCGATATGTCGAGAATGCCGTGTGCATGTGCGTTCTCACTGGGTGCGAAGCTCCGCGTATTGCCGTGTTCGTCGCGTGCCAGCACGACGGAGACTTCGTAATCCAGCGTGAGCATCTGCTCCAGCACACAAGCTTCGTTGTGGAACGCCTGCCAGGCATGCAGCGCTTCTTCGCGGCTGGTGACTCTTGCCTGACCCTTGCCGTCGTAGCCGAAGCGCGCGACCTTCAGGATGCCGGGAAAGAGTTCCGGCGACGCATTGCGCAGATCGTCCGCGCTATTGATGGCGGCGAAGGGGGCGTGCGGGATGTCGTTGTTGCGCAGGAACATCTTCTCGGCTACACGGTTCTGACAAATGCCGACGGCATCTGCAGAGGGGCGTACCGGGACGAATTTGGCGAGGTAGTCCAGCGTGTTGGCCGGGACGTTTTCGAATTCGGTCGTGACCGCAGCGCAATGCTGCGCAAGCTGATCGAGCGCGGCAAAGTCCTCATAGGCGGCGCACAGATGCCGGTCGGCGGCCTTGCCGGCGGGGCTATTCGTGTCGGGATCGAGCACCCACACCTTGTAGCCGAGCTCGTGCGCGGCGAGTACGAAAAAGCGGCCGAGCTGGCCGCCGCCAAGCATGCCGAGAGTAGCGGGAGGAAGAATCATTTCTTGCTTTTGTGTGCGTTGAGAGCGGCGGTTGCGACCGGCTTTGCCGCGTCGTGCATTTGTCCTACTGCGGATCATCCAGCGTCATGTCGAGCACGCTCTGTGTCTGGCGCGCACGGAATGCATCGAGCATCAGCGCCAGGCGCTTGTCTTCATTGGCAAGCAAGGCAATGGCAAACAGTGCGGCGTTGGCTGCACCAGCTTCACCAATGGCGAAACACGCGACCGGAATACCCTTGGGCATCTGCACGATGGAGTGCAGCGAGTCCACGCCGGACAGTGCCTTGCTCTGCACCGGTACGCCGAGCACCGGTACGGGTGTCTTCGCCGCGAGCATGCCAGGTAGATGGGCTGCGCCGCCCGCACCGGCGATGATGGCCTTGAGGCCACGGTCGCGCGCGGCTTCAGCGTATTCGAACATGAGGTCTGGCGTGCGATGCGCAGACACGACACGCGCTTCGTAGGGCACGCCGAAATCCTTGAGAATCCTTGCGGCGGCCTGCAGGGTCGGCCAGTCGGAACTGGAGCCCATGACGATGCCGATGATGGCGTGTTGGCTTGTGCTGACATCAGACATGTTCAGATCCCCGCTGCTTTGGCGGCAACGCGCCGCGCAGATTCAAGTGTATTGGCAAGCAGCATGGTGATGGTCATCGGACCGACGCCACCGGGTACCGGCGTAATCAGCGAGGCAACCTCTTTCGCCGATTCAAAATCCACGTCGCCGCAGAGTTTCCCCGCATCCGGACCTTCCGTCAGGCGATTGATGCCCACGTCGATCACGACGGCACCGGGCTTGATCATGTCGCCGGTAAGGAACTTCGGTTTGCCCACGGCGGCCACCACGATATCGGCGCGGCGCGTATGGAAAGCCAGATCCCGTGTTTGCGAATGACATACGGTGACGGTTGCTCCCTGCGACAGCAGCATCACGGCCATCGGTTTGCCGACGATATTGCTGCGGCCGATGACAACGGCTTCCGCACCCTTGATGGTGACGTTTTCCGACTCCAGCATCTTCATCACGCCCCACGGTGTGCATGGGTAGAAGGCTTTGCGTCCCTGCAACAGCAGACCGAAGTTCTCGGCGTGAAAACCGTCGACGTCCTTTTGCGGCAGGATCGCTTCGAGCACTTCGTCTTCGCTGAAATGTTTCGGCAGCGGCAGTTGTACGAGGATGCCGTGCACGCTCGGATCGGCATTCAGTTCGGCGATCTTGCCGAAGACGACTTCGGGCGCGACATCGACCGCGAAAGTAAACTTCAGCGACCGGAACCCGGCTTTTTCGCAGGCAGCAACCTTGTTGCGCACGTAGACGGCCGACGCGGGGTTTTCGCCCACGAGAATTACAGCGAGGCAGGGCTGGACGCCTTGCCCGGTCAGTGCCTGGGCATTCTTCGCGATGTCTTCGCGGACCTTTGCGGCAAGGGCATTGCCATCGAGAATACGTGCGGTCATGAGGGTACGGACTGTTGCGGAAAAACCGCACAGTATACCCGCCGGCGCAGCAGGGGCAACAGCCCGGACACGATCCAATGCCTGTCGTACCGGGGCCGTCAGTATTGTTCTAATGTTTTGAAGCCTGATTGCCGTTCTTTTTGGTAACCAATCAACCCATTGCCTGACATGCCCACATGATCGAATCCCAAGCCGGTATTTCTCTTGCCGCCGATCGCGACACCTTCCTGCAAGGGATCGACATCGCACTGCGCTCCAGCGAGCGGCAACGCTCGAGCTTTGCATTGCTCAAGGTCGATGTCGGCGCCGACGACACGGCACGTGCGAGTGCCATTGCCGCGATCCGCGCCAATGTGCGCCTGAACGACACCGTCGCCGTGCTCAACGAGCGCGAGTTCGCGGTATTGCTGGCTGTGGGCAGCGAGGGGGGCGCACAACGCGTGGCGGGCAAAATCATCGATTCGTTGGTGGCTGTTTGCACGAATGTCACACCCCAGGATATTGCCATCGGCATCGCCATCTACCCCGCTCACGGCACGACGCGTGATCAGCTGTTGCGCTCGGCCGACAACGCGCAATACCAGGCGCGGCGCAACCGGCGCGGCATCGTCGTTGCGGCACGCTCCGACGATGTTGCTGCAGAGGGCGCGACGCCGGCTGCCCCGACAGGCCCCAGGCCAGACCTGAGCCAGCGCATGGGGAGCGCGGTCGAGCAGAACGAGTTTGTATTGCGTTACCAGCCCGCTGCTGACCTCACCAGTGGCCGCCTGCTGAGCGCCGAAGCGCTGGTGCGCTGGCACCACCCCGAGCTGGGCCTGCTGCCGCCCGCGGAGTTTCTGTATCTGGCGGAACGCGATGGCACGATCGATATGCTGTCGCTCAAATTCATCGAATACGCGCTGGTGCAGATGCGCGCCTGGCGTGATCGCGGCACCAGCCTGCCGGTATCGGTCAATCTACCGGCGAGCACGCTGCAACACGCTGACCTGGAGCCTTCCGTACTAGGCAGGTTGCATGACCTGGCGCTGGCGCCCGACTCGCTGACGATCGAGTTGCGCGACGATCAGCTCACCAAGCTGTCGCCCGAAGCCATGAAAAACATCTTCATGCTGGCCAATGCCGGTGTGCGCATCTCGATTGACGACTTCGGCCGTGGTGCGGCTTCCCTGCTGGCCCTGCGCGATCTGCCTGTGCACGAGATCAAGATCGATCCCGGTTTCGTTGCCGCCGTTGCGACCAGCACGGCAGACGCCGCAATCATCGCCGCCCTGGTCGGGCTATGTCGCGCACTGGGCCGGCGTGTGATTGCCAAGGGCGTAGAAACGCGAGAGGTCTGCGACAAGCTGCGCGAGCTCGGCTGCGAAGGCGGGCAGGGCTTCTATTTCTCGCGCGCTATCGAAGGCGATGCGTTGCCTGGCTGGCGGATGGGGGCTGAAAGCCAGGCGTCGTAACAGGTGACAAAAAAGACAAGGGCCGCGATGTGCGGCCCTTGTCTTTTCACTGGACAAAAATCAGCCCAGGCGTTTTAACTGGTCGCGCAATTTCTCTAACGTCGAAGAGAAATCAGCCAGACGCTTCCTCTCTTGCTCGACCACCTCCGGCTTGGCACGCGCCACGAAGCCTTCATTACCAAGCTTGGCTTTGGCTTTGGCAACTTCACCTTCGATACGTGCGATCTCCTTGCCGATGCGTTCGCGTTCGGCGCCGATATCGACCTCGATCTTGAGCATCATGCGGAACTCGCCGACCACCTGCACCGGCGCTGGCGATTGCGGTAGCTCGGTTCCGACAGAAGTCACCTCGCTTAGCTTGGCCATGGCACCGAGATAAGGTGCAATGGCTTTCACCGTGGCTTCATCACCGGCGACCAGCAAAGGCACCCTGGTGGCAGGCGACAAATTCATTTCGCTGCGCAGGCTGCGGCACGCGTTGATCATGTCCTTGAGCTGCGCGACCTTGGCCTCCGATGCTTCATCGATACGTGCCGGCACCATCGTCGGGTAGTGTGCGGTACCAATGTAGTCGGTGCTCTTGCGACCGGCCACGACGGCAACCGTCTGCCACAACTCTTCGGTAATGAAGGGAATCAGCGGGTGAGCGAGGCGCAGGATGGTTTCGAGCACGCGCACCAAGGTGCGGCGCGTGCCGCGCTGTTGTGCTTCCGAACCATTCTGCAGTTGTACCTTGGCCAGTTCGAGATACCAGTCGCAGTACTCATCCCACACCAGTTCATACACTGCGCGCGCGGCGAGATCGAGACGGTAGTCGGTGAAGTGCTGGGCAATTTCGCCTTCGACACGTTGCAGGCGGCTCGTCATCCAGCGGTCGGCAAACGAGAAGCTGAGGTAACCACCATCACAGTCGGCTTGTGTGTGGTTATCCAGACCGCAGTCCTTGCCCTCGCAGTTCATCAGCACGAAGCGCGTGGCGTTCCACAGCTTGTTGCAGAAGTTGCGATAACCCTCGCAGCGATTCATGTCGAACTTGATATCGCGCCCGGGCGAAGCGAGCGAGGCGAAGGTGAAGCGCAGCGCGTCGGTGCCGAAGCCGGGGATGCCTTCGGGATATTCCTTGCGCGTCTTCTTCTCGATCTTCGCTGCATCGCGCGGGTTCATCAGACCGGTCGTGCGCTTGGCGACGAGGTCGTCGAGCGAGATGCCGTCGATCAGGTCGATAGGATCGAGCACATTGCCCTTGGACTTGCTCATCTTCTGGCCTTCCGCATCGCGGATCAGGCCGTGCACATAGACGTGTTTGAACGGAATCTTGTTCGTCATGTGCTTGGTCATCATGATCATCCTGGCCACCCAGAAGAAGATGATGTCGAAGCCCGTGACCAGCACGGAAGAGGGCAGGTACAGGTCCAGCGCGGGATTGCTCTTCGCCGGGTAATCAGGCGTCCAGTAGAGCGTCGAAAAGGGCCACAGGGCAGACGAGAACCAGGTATCGAGCACATCGTTGTCGCGCGATAGCGCACCGTCGTAGCCGTCCTTTGCCGCGATGACTTTCGCTTCGGCCTCGTCATGCGCGACCCAGCAACGGCCGTCGTCGGAATGCCATGCGGGTATCTGATGCCCCCACCACAATTGACGTGAAATGCACCAGTCCTGCAGGTTGCGCATCCACGAGTAGTAGGTATTGACCCAGTTTTCGGGTACGAACTTCACTTCGCCGGATTCGACAACGTCGATGGCTTTCTGGCCGATGCTTTTGCCATCCGCACCGGCTTTGTTGACGGCGACGAACCACTGATCCGTAAGCATCGGCTCGACGATTTCGTTGGTGCGCTCACAACGCGGTACTTGCAGTTTGTGGGGCTTGATCGAGTCTAGCAGGCCGAGTGCTTCGAAGTCGGCAACGATCTGCTTGCGCGCTTCGAAGCGGTCGAGGCCGCGATATTTTTCGGGTGCGTTGCCGTTGATCTTCGCGTCCAGCGTCAACACGGAAATCATCGGCAGCTTGTGGCGTTGGCCGACGGCGTAGTCGTTGAAGTCGTGCGCAGGCGTGACCTTGACGCAACCCGTACCGAACTCGCGATCAACGTAGTCGTCGCCGATGATGGGAATCTCGCGATCACAGAGCGGCAACGCAATCATCTTGCCGATGAGGTGGGCGTAACGCTCGTCTTCCGGATGCACCATGACAGCGGTATCGCCAAGCATGGTTTCAGGACGAGTGGTGGCGACCACCAGGTGGCCCGAGCCGTCGGCGAGTGGATACTTCAGGTGCCACAGGTATCCGTCTTCCTCGTTCGATTCCACTTCGAGGTCGGACACGGCCGTGCCGAGCTTGGGGTCCCAGTTCACGAGGCGCTTGCCGCGATAGATCAGGCCCTCGTTGTAGAGGCGCACGAAGGTTTCGGTGACGGCTTTGGACAAGCCGGCATCCATCGTGAAGCGCTCGCGCTGCCAGTCGGGCGAGGTACCGAGGCGGCGCATCTGCCTGGTGATGGCGCCACCGGAATACTCTTTCCACTCCCATACCTTTTCGAGGAATTTCTCGCGGCCGAGATCGAGGCGCTTGATGCCTTCGCCTTCGAGCTTGCGTTCAACGACGATCTGGGTGGCGATGCCGGCATGGTCAGTGCCCGGTTGCCACAGCGTGTTGTGGCCGAGCATGCGGTGATAGCGCGTCAGCGCATCCATGATGGTCTGGTTGAAACCATGACCCATGTGCAGCGAGCCAGTCACATTGGGTGGCGGCAGCAGTATGCAAAATGATTCATCGGCGGGCTTGCTGGTATCGAGCCCGGCGGCGAAATAGCCGGACTGCTCCCATTGACCGTACCAGCGGGCTTCGATTTCCGCCGGCTCAAAACTCTTGGCTAATTCCATTGGGGGGCTGTTGCGTATGAATGCTTGAGAGCCGGTGATTATACCGGGCAGGCGTTGCTGCGTAGGTTGGGGTGAGCCGGGTTGGCAACTGAGGATGCCCAACGCGAAACGTTGATCTGGCGCTAGACGTCTTTGAGCAACCGATGTTGGGCATCGCTTTGCTCACCCCAACCACCCGGGGTTGCTATTGCGGTTTGGTATCCAGCAGGATCGAGAGCTTGTTGGAGAGCTCGGGCAGCAAGGTGGCGCGCATGTGCGCCGCTGTTTGTGCGCGAATGCGCTCGGCAACGAGGTCCAGTTCGCTGGAGATGATGTGCGGCAATTCGCGCGTCAGCCAGCTGTCGATGGATTGGGAGATGTAGGCGTCGAGCTCGATGAGCTGTTCGGAGAATTGCAGGGCGACACTGTGGTGAATCTCGCGGCGTGCCGATTCCAGCGCAAGCCGGTGTTGTGTGTGGCTCTCGTTGCGGCCTTCCATGCGGCCTTGCGAAATACCTTGGGCGAGACCTTCCTGGTACGCCTCTTCGCGCCCTTCCTTGCGGCCCTGGGCGAGTGCGGCCTGAACGGCCAGCGGGTTGTCGGACCGCGCACGATCTACGGCTTCCTGGATGACCCGATCCTGATTTTTCAACAGTTCGCGCTGCGTACGCTCGATGGCGTCATTGACGAGGATATTGACCTGCTCCTGGGTAAGGCCGGCAGAGACTGACTCGATCTCCTCGTCCTCGAGCGACATCACCTTGGGCACTTCCATGACATCGGTGAGTTCCGGCAGATCGTCGATCACCTCGGTGAGCATCGGCAGCTCTTCCGATTCGGAATTGACGCCATCGGGCCGATTGCGCTTGATCAGCGCATCGGCCTTGCTCAGCAATTCGTCAGAAAGGTCTGCCTCGTTCAACGAGGGCGTCGGGTTCATTGTGTTTTTGCCACGGGTTTGGCCAAATCGTAAGCCGTAATGGGGTAGCCCTTTTCCTTGAAATATTGCCAGCGTTGCCGCGCCTGCAGCCGGTCCGCCTCCTGCGTCGAGACGATCTCCACCAGCATGCCGAAACGCGTGAATTCGTCGGGTGTGCTGTCGCCCAGGCTCAGCAATACGTCACGCATTGTTGCATCGTCAGGCAGATTGTCCAGCCGCGCGGCAATGACGATGGGGGTGCGGGCTGCGAGCGGAGAGTCTGCGGCGACATGCGGCACGAAAGACAGGGCCTGGGCCGTCCACAGCATGTGGTCAAAGCGCTGCGCCATCGCCGCATCCGGCGCGTGGACGACCACTCGTCGCCCCTGCCGTACGGCTTTCGTGGCGATCGAGCACGCCGCCATGAGGCGATCCGGCGCGTTGTGATAGAACTTGATTTCGGTCACGCGAGGTTCGCCCGGCTCATCGACTCATCACTTCGCGCGAGCGATCAGGAAGTTGGTCAGCAAGGGCACCGGTCGGCCAGTCGCGCCTTTTTCTGCGCCCGATTTCCAGGCAGTGCCGGCGATATCCAGATGCGCCCATTTGTAGGCCTTGGTGTATCGCGACAGGAAGCAAGCGGCAGTGATCGAGCCAGCCGGGCGACCGCCGATGTTGGCCATATCGGCAAAGTTGCTCTTGAGCTGATCCTGGTATTCGTCGAAAAGTGGCAGTTGCCAGGCGCGATCGCCGCAGTCGACGCCGACGTCGATCAGTTCGCGGGCAAGTGCATCGTCGTTGGCCATTACGCCGCTGGTCTGGTGCCCCAGTGCAATGATGATGGCGCCGGTCAGCGTGGCGATGTCGATGACGGCAGCCGGCTTGAAGCGCTCGGCATAAGTCAGTGCATCGCACAGGATCAGGCGGCCTTCGGCATCGGTGTTGAGTATCTCGATGGTCTGGCCTGACATGGAGCGCACCACGTCACCGGGCCGCGTGGCATTGCCGGCTGGCATGTTCTCGGTAGTCGGAATCAGGCCGACGACGTTGATCGGCAGCCCCATCGAGGCGATTGCCTTGAAGGTGCCGAGTACTGAGCCGGCGCCGCACATGTCGTACTTCATCTCGTCCATGCCCTCGCCGGGCTTGAGCGATATGCCGCCGGTATCGAAGGTCACGCCCTTGCCGATCAGCACGATCGGCGCTGCCTTTTCCTTGCCGCCCCGGTATTCCATGACGATGAAGCGCGGCGGCTCGACGGCTCCCTGCGCGACGGAAAGAAACGAGCCCATGCCCAGCTTTTCGATGCCGGCGCGGTCAAAGCTGGTGACCTTGAAACCGTAATGCTTGCCCAGCTTCTTGGCCGTATCGGCAAGGTAACTTGGCGTGCATACATTGGCGGGCAGATTGCCCAATTCACGCGTCAGCGCCATGCCCTCAGCAATCGCTGCGCCTTGCAGCATGGCGGTCTTGGCGGCACTGTCGCTGCGACCGACGAGCAGGAAGTCGAGCTTGCTGGCGCCGCTCCTGTTTTTCTCTTTCACGGCGCGCGGCACGTCAAAGCGGTAAGCCGCATCGGCAATGAATTGCGCGGCAGTGCGCAGGGTATAGGGCAGGTCGCGTTGCGGCGGAATGGCATCGGTAATGCACATTGCCGCATCGGCCGCGCGATTGCTGGACAGCCACTTGCCGAGGCTGCCAAGCGCGCTGCGCAAGGCCTTGTCGTTGTAGTCGTCTTTTTTGCCCAGCCCCACCACCAGCACGCGTTCGGCGGCGACGCCGGGCAATACGGGAATGAGGAGCAGGCTGCCTGCCTTGCCTTCCAGATCGCGCTTGATGAGACGCGCAAGTTCGCCTTTGCTGGCGTCGCTGACGGCTTGGGTCTGTGCGCCGAGCGTGGCTGCAGAATCGGAGTCGGCGAAGGCAGTGACGACCAGACAGGCCGTCTTCTGTTTCTCGGGGGCGCTGGCTTTTATGCTAAATTCCACGGGCTGTCCTTGTTGTAAAGACTCATTGCGAGAGGCCGCATGCCTGTTTCAAGCGCATTGCGATTAGCCATCGGCGAGGCTTCAATGAGGTCTTGCGGTTACGGTGTTGCTACAACGGTGCTGCACAAGTAATTAGCGCCACATTATCCTCGCATGCATCCGGCGCCGTCAAAGCGCTCTCAGGTTCTGACCGATTTGCTTATTCCGACATGATTTTCCGACGCGCCGCCCTGCGCGAATTCGCCAGCACCGCCGCAGCCATTTCCTTGGCGCTGCTGTTCATCCTGATGACGGTCGTGCTCATTCGTCTGCTGTCGCAGGCCGCCGGTGGGCGCGTGCCTGCCGATGCAGTGATGGCATTGATCGGCTTTTCGACGCTCAATCATCTGCCTGTCGTCCTGGCGCTGTCGAGCTTTATCGCCGTGCTCATGTCCATGAGCCGCAGCTACCGTGATTCCGAGATGGTCGTCTGGTTCGCTTCAGGCCTGCCGCTGACGGCGTGGATCAATCCGGTGTTGCGCTTTGTGATTCCCGTGGCGGTGGTGGTGGCGGTGATGTCTCTGTTCCTGTCGCCATGGGCGCAGCAGCAGGCCGCCGAATACCGCAAGCGGCTGGAAAATCGTGATGAGGTTTCACGGGTTTCGCCGGGCGTGTTCCGGGAGTCCTCGGACTCGCACCGCGTGTTCTTCGTCGAATCACTGGATAAGGACGCCGGTCGCGTTCACAACGTTTTCATCAGTGCTGTGCAGAATGGCAAGCAGAACGTTACCTTGGCCGCTGAAGGCATCATCGAAACGGCAAAGAACGGTGACCGCTTCGTCGTGCTTCTCAATGGGCGTCGTTATGAGGGCGAGCCCGGCGCGGCCGACTATCGCGTGATGCAATTCGAACGATATTCCGTGCGCATAGAACCCAAAGAGGTGGGTGAGCTGGAGCTCACGGTGCGCGTGACGCCAACCCTGGACCTCGTTGCGAAATCCAATAACGCCAGCCGTGGCGAGCTGGTGTGGCGCTTCGGCCTGCCGATCGCGACAGTGTTGCTGGCGTTGCTGGCAATTCCCTTGTCATTCGTCAACCCGCGGGCGGGGCGTACCAACAGCCTCATTTTTGCGGTGCTGACATTCACCGTCTACCTGAACTTGCTGGGCGTGTCGCAGGCATGGGTGGCGCAGGGCAAACTGAGCGCGGCACAAGGCACCTGGGGTGTCCACGGCATCATGTTTGCGCTATTGGTCGTGCTCTTTCTGGTGCGACTGGCACCATCGGTCAGGCGCAGCACATGAAAACACTCAATCGTCATCTGCGCAGGGAAGTGCTCTCGGCAAGCCTGCTCGTGCTGGCAGCTTTCATCGCGCTCTTCGCGTTTTTCGATTTCCTCGGCGAACTGGATCAGGTCGGGCAAAACGGCTACCAGCTCAAGCACGCGCTGATCTTTGTTGTGCTGACCATCCCGAGCCGCGCTTACGAGATCATGCCGATTGCCGTGCTGATCGGCGCGCTTTACGCGCTGACGCAACTGGCACGGCATTCCGAGCTGACCGTCATGCGTGCTTCGGGCATCTCGACACTGCGCATGCTTGGCAGTCTGCTGCGGGTAGGGCTGATCTTTGTCGTGGCAACTTTCGTCCTCGGCGAATACATCGCGCCACCGCTTGAGCGCGTTGCGCAAAAATGGCGCTTGCGCAGTAGCAATGCCGCCATGCCGCAGGAGTTGCGCACGGGCGTCTGGCTACGCGATGGCAATATGTTCATCAACGTACGCAAGGCGCAGCCTGACGCTGCACTTGAAGGCATCAAGATATACGAACTGGATACTGCGCACCACGTCCTGTCAATCAGCGTCGCGCAGCGTGGTGAGTATGCGGGCGGGGGTATGTGGACGTTGTCAGACGTGGTGCAGACCCGTTTGCCGGGTGACAGGGCAATCGTCGAGCGTTTTCCGCAGATGCAGTTACGTTCGTCGCTCACGCCCAATATGTTTAACGTAGGCATGGTCGTTCCGGAGCGCATGGCGATCTCCAATCTTTACCAATACGTCCGTCACCTCGAAGACAATCGTCAGCGCACCGGGCGCTACGAAGTGGCGTACTGGAAAAAGCTGATCTACCCCTTTGCGGCGCTGGTCATGATTGGCCTGGCGTTGCCGTTCTGTCTCGGCAGCCAGCGCACGGGCAACGTCAGTGCGCGCGTCATGCTGGGCATCATGCTGGGCATGGGCTTTTATCTGCTCAATGGCTTGTCGTCGAATCTGGGTGTGATCAACGGCTGGCCGGCTTTGCCAACCGCTGCTGCGCCGAGCGCGCTGTTCCTGGTGCTGGCGCTATTCATGTTGCATGCCGTCGACCGTCGTTGAGCGCGGTCGATTCCTGGCGTATCGATCTGTGTGGTGCTTTTGACCCGGAAATGGACAAGGCGCCGCTATTTTTTTACCAGCCGCGGTGGATCGAATATCAGGCAGGTGCCCGCCAGGCGGTCATGCACGAATTGGCGGTCGCGGTCGACATAAGCCGCCCACAACACGCCGACGCCACTGACAATCAGCAGCAACGATGGCCACGCCAATGCGTAGCGCAGCATGCATTGGCGCAGTGAAGGTGCCTTGCCCGTTTCTGCATCGACCAGTTGCAGTCGCCATGTCTGCATCGCCAGCGTCTGGCCAAGCCGATGCCACACAAATACAAAATAAATACCCAGCAACACGAACAGGCTGAGCCACTCAAGCCAGCCTGGAACCTGGATGCCGAAGGCGGTGCCGAGGATCACCAGGGGCGCAAACCACACGATTGCGCCGACACCGAAAGTAGGCAGGCTTTCATACAGCATGCTGGCCAGACGGCGACGCAGTGACGCGAGTTCGACCGCCGGGCGAGCCACGGCGGCCTGATGCGAAGTAACGGTATTCATGGATTGGTTCTGGCTGGGACTGACTGACCTGCCGGCGCCGATTGCAGCGGCGCGGGCAAGGTCTTGCGCGATGGTTTGACGATGTGCGGCGCCATGACGACAGGCTTGGGCGGTCGCGCACCCTGTCCCAGTACCGAGGGAGCCGACGCCGCGTTGGCGGGGGCGGGTGGTGCTTTGGGCGCCGCTTTCAAAGCCAGCTTCTGCTCGTCTGGCAGGGCATCGTATTCACGCCATTTCTGTTCGAGTTGACGACGTTCGGCAGGCGGCGCAGTACGCAGCTTCTTGTACTGTTCGCGGGCTTTTTCGCGATCCTGGGGCGTCAGCTTCGACCATTCCCCCATACGCTCACGCACGTTGGCCTGCTCTGGCGGCGTCATTTTTGGATAGCGATCGGCAATGCCGATCCATTTGAGTTTGCGTACGGCCGAAAAGCTGTTCCAGTCCGCTGCAAAGGGGGCCAGAATTTCGCGTTGGGCGGGGGTCAGATGGGCCCAGTCCGAGCCGGCAGGTTTTACAACGGTACTTGCCGTGCCGGTGCCTGCGCTGCTGACGGCTGGGGCGGCAAAGGGCAGGGCAATGGCAAGCGCGATCAGCGCTGTCCGGAAGAGTTCAGCCATGTATCAAAGCCGCGGTCGAGGTAGGCATTAATCGGAAGATCGTCGGCCAGCAGCGCGCTATCCACTTCTTCGAGCTCAGCGGCGCGCTGGATCGAAGTGATGTAATCACCGCACACAAGGAAGCCGATCAGCGCCGCAGCGGCCGCGATTGGACGCCAATGGTCTTCGCCGAGGCCGAAAACATGGCGGCCCAGCCCGGCCAATGAAAATTCACTGACGCTGGCGACATGGCGCGACAGCGCTTGCTGACGTGCCAGGAACAGCCGGTCCGCAACGCTCGCTTCCAGCGAAGCATTGCCGAGATTCAGCTTGTGGCGGATTTTCTGGCCAAATTGTTGTTCAAGGCGTGACTGAGTCATGGCTGGCTGATTCATAGTTCGATTCCCTTCTCGCGCAAGGCGGCTGCCAGCGTGTGCACAGCCCGCGAGCAGTGTGTCTTGACACTGCCTTCCGAGCACCCCATCGCGGCAGCGGTCTCCGCGATATCCATCTCTTCCCAGTAACGCATCAGAAATGCCTCACGTTGACGTGCTGGTAAACGCTCTATGGCGCGCTCGATGATGGCCAGCATCTGATTCTGCTGATACTGCCCGTGCGGCGTATCAGCGTGCTTGGAGTCGTCTTCACTCTCCAGAGTTTCAAGAATGTCGAAATCTTCATCGTCATCCTTGCCGAAAGCCGAAAAGAAACTCACCCACAGGTTGCGGACTTTCTGGCGGCGATGGTGATCGCGGATCGCATTCTGCAAAATCCGCTGGAACAGCATCGGGAATTCCGTCACCGGGCGCTGACCGTACTTTTCGGACAGACGCATCATTGCGTCCTGCACGATATCCAGCGCCGCCTGCTCGTCACGCACGGCAAATTGCGCCTGTTTGAAGGCGCGGCGCTCAACGGAAGCCAGAAAATCAGACAGTTCTGAACGTGTGGACAGGGTGGTGCCTTTGCTGAAACGGTCTCTGCTTACAGGCCCTGTTTAGGGCGTGCGCCTTGACCAACGCCGCTGGCGCCGGTAACTTAGCGGGTTCTTTTGACGAGAGGTCCGCAATGACTTCTACTTGCCGGGTGTCGCAATGGTTTTGACGGGTGCCGAGATTGTAGTGAGGTGTCTCCAGGAAGAAAAGGTCGAGTATCTATTCGGCTATCCCGGGGGGGCAGTCCTTTTTATTTACGATGAGTTGTTCAAGCAGGACAAGGTTCGTCACGTACTGGTACGCCATGAGCAAGCTGCGGTGCATGCTGCCGACGGTTACGCCCGCTCGACCGAGAGCGTCGGCGTCGCGCTGGTAACTTCCGGCCCCGGCGCGACTAACGCCGTAACCGGCATTGCAACGGCCTATATGGATTCGATTCCGCTGGTCATCATCAGCGGTCAGGTGCCGACGCCGGCTATCGGCCTCGATGCTTTCCAGGAAGTGGACACGGTCGGCATCACGCGCCCCTGTGTGAAGCACAATTTCCTGGTGAAGGACGTCAAGGACATTGCCGCGACCATCAAGAAGGCGTTCTACATCGCCAAGACCGGTCGCCCCGGTCCGGTGCTGGTCGATATCCCGAAGGACATTACCGCGCACAAGTGCGAGTTCGTCTATCCGGAAAGCGTGTCGCTGCGCTCTTACAACCCGGTCGTGAAGGGTCACCACGGCCAGATCAAGAAGGCCGCACAACTGTTGTTCGAAGCCAAACGCCCGATGATCTACGCCGGTGGCGGCGTGGTGCTGTCGAATGCATCCGAGCAGTTGACCAAACTGGCACGTGCGCTCGGCTTCCCGGTCACCAATACGCTGATGGGCCTTGGTTCATATCCCGCATCCGACAAGCAGTTCGTCGGCATGCTCGGCATGCACGGCACCTATGAAGCCAACATGTCGATGCACTATTGTGACGTGTTGCTGGCTGTCGGTGCGCGCTTCGATGATCGCGTGATCGGCGACCCGAAGCATTTCCAGGCCGAGCCGCGCAAGATCATCCATATAGACATCGATCCGTCTTCCATTTCCAAACGCGTCAAGGTGGATGTGCCCATCGTTGGTGACGTGAAGGAAGTGCTCGAAGAGCTGGCCCGCCTCATCGAAGCTGAAAAGCCCAACCCCGAGAATGCATCGGCCTGGTGGCGCCAGATCAACGAATGGCGTGGCAAGCAATGCATGCTGTACAAGGGCTCGGACGAAGTCATCAAGCCGCAATTCGTTGTGCAGAAGATGTGGGAAGTCACCGGCGGCGACGCTTTCGTGGCAACCGACGTTGGCCAGCACCAGATGTGGGCTGCACAGTATTACGGCTTCGACAAGCCGCGCCGCTGGGTTACTTCAGGCGGTTTGGGCACGATGGGCTTCGGTCTGCCCGCTGCGATGGGTATCCAGCTCGCGCACCCGGACAAGCCTGTTGCCGTCGTCACAGGCGAAGGTTCGATCCAGATGTGTATCCAGGAGCTATCCACCTGCAAGCAGTACCGTCTGCCGATCAAGGTAGTGAGCCTGAACAATCGTTACCTCGGCATGGTGCGTCAGTGGCAGGAGTTCTTCCACGGCAACCGTTACTCCGAGTCCTACATGGATTCGTTGCCCGATTTCGCCAAGATCGCCGAGGCGTATGGCCATCGCGGTATCCAGGTCACCAAGCCATCCGATGTGGAGGGCGCGTTGCGTGAAGCCTTCATCACGCACAAGAACGATCTCGTGTTCCTCGACTTCCAGGTCGATTCGACCGAGAACGTCTATCCAATGGTGCAGGGTGGCAAGGGTCTCACCGAGATGATTCTCGCTGAAGATCTGTAACTTAAGAATTGATTGATGAACGCTATGCGACACGTAATTTCACTGCTGCTGGAAAACGAATCAGGCGCGCTGTCGCGCGTCTCCGGCTTGTTTTCCGCACGCGGCTACAACATCGAATCCCTGACCGTGGCGCCGACCGAAGACGCTTCGATGTCGCGCATGACTATCGTGACTTCAGGCTCGGACGAAGTCATCGAGCAGATCACCAAGCAGCTCAACAAGCTGATCGAAGTGGTCAAAGTTGTGGACCTCTCCGAGGCTGCTTACATCGAGCGTGAGCTCATGCTCATCAAGGTGCGTGCCGTCGCCAAGGACCGCGAGGAACTCAAGCGCATGGCCGATATTTTCCGCGGTCGTGTGGTCGATGTGACGGATTCAACTTATGTCATCGAGTTGACCGGCACGCAGGACAAGCTCGATTCATTCATCAACGCCATCGACCGTGCGCTGATTCTCGAAACGGTGCGCTCCGGTGTCACCGGCGTCGGCCGTGGTGACCGCATTCTCAAAGTCTAGCCGGACGCAGGCAGCGCCTTGAGCGCTTGCCCGTCTCGCGCATTGCCGCTCATTTACAGGCTCATTTACAAGTTTACTCGAAAGGAAAATCATGAAGGTCTATTACGACAAGGACGCCGACCTCTCCCTGATCAAGGGCAAGCAGGTCACCATCGTTGGTTACGGCTCGCAAGGCCACGCTCACGCTCAGAACCTGCGCGACTCCGGTGTGAATGTCACCATCGGTCTGCGCAAGAGCGGCGCTTCCTGGGCTAAAGCCGAAGCGGCCGGTCTCAAGGTTGCTGAAGTGGCCGATGCGGTCAAGGTCGCCGATGTCGTGATGATCCTGTTGCCTGATGAATCGCAGCCAGCCGTTTACTACGGCGAGATCGAAAAGAACATCAAGCAAGGCGCCACGCTGGCTTTCGCACACGGCTTCAACATCCATTACAACCAGATCATCCCGCGTGCCGATCTTGACGTTGTCATGATTGCACCGAAGGGCCCTGGCCACACGGTTCGTTCCGAGTACCTCAAGGGCGGCGGCGTGCCTTCCCTGATCGCGATCTACCAGGACAAGTCGGGCCGTGCCAAGGATGTTGCACTGTCCTACGCAGCTGCCAATGGCGGCACCAAGGGCGGCGTGATCGAAACCAACTTCCGCGAAGAAACCGAGACTGATCTGTTCGGCGAACAAGCCGTGTTGTGCGGTGGCTGTGTCGAGCTGGTCAAGGCCGGTTTCGAGACGCTGACCGAAGCCGGTTACGCGCCTGAAATGGCGTACTTCGAATGCCTGCACGAGCTGAAGCTGATCGTCGACCTGATGTATGAAGGTGGCATAGCCAACATGAACTATTCGATCTCGAACAACGCCGAGTACGGCGAATACGTGACCGGCAAGGAAGTCATCAACGCCGAATCGAAGGCTGCGATGAAGCGCGCACTCGAACGTATCCAGACCGGCGAATACGCCAAGATGTTCATCAACGAAGGCAAGACGAATTACCCGAGCATGCACGCTCGCCGTCGTCTGACAGCCGAACACCAGATCGAAGTCGTCGGCGCGCAGCTGCGTTCGATGATGCCTTGGATCGCCAAGAATAAGCTGGTTGATCAATCGAAGAACTGATACCGCCGCAACGTAAAAAAGGCGGGGGCATTGCTTGCACCCGCCTTTTTTTTGTACGTTCTCTTGTACGGTTTTTCGTACATTCGCTTTCTTTTCATGCTGCCGGACTTCATGAGGACAGAATCGTGCCGAACGAGATAAGTACCCGCCCGGAAAGACGTCGTCGCGGCATTTACATCCTGCCCAATCTTTTCACGACAGCCGCGCTGTTTGCCGGCTTTTACGCCATTGTGCAGGCCATGAATGGTTTTTTCGAGCAGTCCTGTGTGGCGGTATTCGCTGCCATGATTCTCGACGCGCTGGATGGACGGGTTGCGCGCATGACCAATACGCAAAGCGCATTCGGTGCCGAATACGATTCGCTGTCTGACATGGTTTCTTTCGGCGCTGCGCCATCACTGGTGATCTACGAGTGGGCCATGCGCGACCTTGGCAAGCTCGGCTGGATTGCCGCATTCATCTATTGCACCTGCGCCGCGTTGCGCCTTGCACGCTTCAACACGAATATCGACGTCATCGACAAACGCTTTTTCCAGGGGCTGCCCAGCCCGGCTGCAGCGGCACTGGTGGCGGGCCTGGTGTGGGTGATGATCGACAACGGTATTGGCGGTACGGACAGCTTGCTGGGTGTGCGCGTCAGTTACCTGGCGTGTGCGGTCACCATCTTCGCCGGCGTGAGCATGGTCAGCAGCGTCTTCTTCTATAGTGGAAAAGGCGTGGGGCGCCGCCGTATTTCCTTTGCCATGGCGCTGGGCCTGGTGATTGCTGCCTTGCTGATGTGGAGCTACCGGCCGGCATCGCTGTTCCTCGTATTCGTCATTTATGCATTGTCGGGTTACGTCATGACGCTGGTGCGCCGTCTGCGCAAACGCGGCTTACGCCAGTCGCCCAAACCCTGATCTATATCGGAGTCGGTAGCATGCAAGAAAAAAATCAGGAAGGCTGGAAAGACCGCCTCGTCATATTCGACACCACGTTGCGTGACGGCGAGCAAAGCCCCGGCGCATCGATGACACGCGAAGAGAAAGTGCGCATTGCACGTCAGCTCGAAAAGATGCGCGTCGACGTGATCGAGGCAGGTTTTGCCGCCGCGTCCAATGGCGACTTCGAGGCCGTGCGTGCCGTGGCCGAGGCGGTGCACGAGTCGACAGTCTGCTCATTGGCGCGTGCTAACGAGAACGATGTACGGCGTGCTGGCGAATCGATCAAACCTGCCGTGCGGGGTCGCATTCACACCTTCATTGCAACGAGCGCCATCCATATGGAGAAGAAGCTGCGCATGACGCCGGACCAGGTCGTTGCGCAAGCCGTAAAGGCCATTGGCTGGGCTTCGGAATATACCGAAGACATTGAATTCTCAGCTGAGGACGCAGGCCGTTCCGATGTGAATTTTCTGTGTCGCATCTTTGACGAAGTGATCAGGGCAGGTGCCAAGACGATCAACGTGCCGGACACAGTGGGTTACAACGTGCCGGAACAATTCGCGCGCCTCATTTCCACCCTGATCGAACGTGTGCCGAACAGCGACAAGGTTGTGTGGTCGGTGCACTGTCACAACGATCTTGGATTGGCCGTGGCCAATTCATTGGCAGCGGTGGTGGCTGGTGCGCGCCAGGTCGAATGCACAGTGAATGGACTCGGCGAGCGCGCCGGCAATGCCTCGATGGAAGAGGTCGTGATGGCAGTGCGCACGCGCGCCGACATTTTCCCCGTCACGACCAATATCGATGCAACACAGATCGTGCCGGCTTCGAAGCTTGTGTCGCAAGTAACTGGCTATGCAGTGCAACCGAACAAGGCCATCGTCGGCGCCAACGCTTTCGCGCACGAATCCGGCATTCACCAGGACGGTGTGCTCAAACACCGCGAAACCTACGAAATCATGCGCGCCGAAGATGTCGGCTGGAGCGCCAATCGCCTGACGCTTGGCAAGCTCTCCGGCCGCAATGCCTTCCGTTCTCGCCTCAATGACATCGGCATCGTTATCGAGTCCGAGGAGCAACTCAATATTGCATTCGCCCACTTCAAGGAGCTGGCCGACAAGAAGCAGGAGATCTTCGACGAAGACCTGCATGCGCTGATGTCCGATGAGGGTGTGACGCCTGAACGCGAGTACTACAAGCTGGTGGCGTCGAGCGTGCGCTCGGAGACGGGAGAAACGCCGCATGCCGGCATTACCTTGTCGGTCGACGGTGTAGAGGCCAAAGCCCATGCCGACGGCTCCGGCCCGGTGGATGCGATTTTCAAGGCAATTGAAGATATCGCCGGTAGCAAGAGCCAGTTGCTGCTCTATTCCGTCAACGCGATTACTTCAGGCACTGACGCACAGGGCGAAGTCACCGTGCGTCTGGCACGCGACGATCGCGTGGTGAATGGTCAAGGCGCGGACACCGACATCATCGTCGCCTCGGCCAAGGCTTACATCAACGCGCTCAACAAATTGCACGCCAATACCCAGCGGGTCGATCCGCAGGGCGAGGGCGCCTAGTCGGCAGTACCCGGATTCGTAGTGACCTGGCGCGCCGTTTCCGTCATGCGCGCATACACCGCGCATGCGACAAACAGCGCCAGGCTGAGCCCGGTCTCAATCCAGCCCAAGGTGGTTGAAAGCCCTTTGTCCGAAGTCGCCCGTACGATCCCTTCGGTAAAGTAGATCCATACGGCAAGGCTCATCCACTGAAAGGTGTAGCGCCGCCCGCGAAGAAAGCCGCGTACGGCGGCGAGCAAGGGCAATACCTTGAGGGCCAGCCATGATCCGCCGGGTCGCAGCGGCGCGAGACTGAGTTCCCAGGCCAGACCAAGCGCAATCAGGGCCAGCAGGCAGAATATGCCAACGGTTTTTGCATGACGTGCGCACTTGGCGCATTGCTGTGCAAGCTCGGGAGAAATCGCTGCTGTTGCGGTGCGGGGTTTCATTTGTGATTTAATCAGCTGCAGAAGGCGCCATTATAGGCGCGCTACCATTCGGGGCCCGATGATGAGTTCTAATCTGCCGTCGCATATGCGAGGCTATTTGCGCGGACTCAGCGAACTCGCTGACCTGTGGCAACGCATGCGTGCGAAGTCTGCCGATGCGCGCATTGCGCAGACGGCGGGCAGTCTGACCTTCACTACGCTGCTGTCATTGGTGCCGCTGTTGACGGTCACGCTGACGTTGATGTCGAAGTTCTCGCAGTTCGCTACGTTGGGCAACGGCCTGCGCAGTTTCCTGCTGGAGAACCTGTTGCCGGATCGCGCCGGTAAGGTCATCGCCACTTATGTCGTGCAGTTCAGCCAGAAGGCTTCCAGTCTCACGCTCGTGGGCACCGGCATGTTGTTGGTGACAGCGGTAATGCTGTTGCAGACGGTCGACCGCACGCTCAACAGTATCTGGGCGATTCGCCGGCCGCGGCCGTGGTGGGTACGCATGCCAACCTATTGGGTGGTGCTGACTCTCGGTCCGTTTCTGCTGGCCGCAGGCATTGCCTTGATGGGCGTGGTCGTGAATACCTCGTTGGGCCTTGTGCATGAACCGCCATGGGTAGGCACATTCGCTCATACGATGATGCCGGCTGTGCTGCTGGCCAGCTTGTTCACCTATCTGTTTCACAAGGTGCCAAATCGGCCGATGGAGCTGCGGCATAGCATCATTGGTGGTGTGGCCGCTGCGCTGGGGGTGGTGCTGGTTCAGCGTTTGTTCGGGCTCTATCTCGCCAAGCTGCCCAATTTCACGTTGATCTACGGCACCTTTTCTGTCGTGCCTATTTTCCTCGTATGGCTGTACTTCACGTGGATTGCGGTGCTCACCGGCGCAGTGATCGCCGCCGTGTTGCCGGACTTCCAGTCCCGCCACAAATTGCTGCCCGAAACGCCTTCGGGCCGTATCCATGCGGCATTGCGGCTGGTCGTGGCGCTCGCCGAGGCACAGAAACTGGGCGTAGCGCAGACGCTCGCCGTCCTCGCCGAAAAGAGTGGTCAGAGCCGTGTCGGCGCGGAGCAGATGCTCGATGACATGGCCCAGGCGGGATGGGCCGTTCGCACCGAAGCGGGCGACTGGGTATTGAGCAAGTCGGCGCACACGTTAAGCCTTGGCGACGTGATGGCCTGGCTGGCGCTCGGTGGGGGGCCGGAGCCTGATGTCGGCATCGACGAGCAACGCGTGATTCGCGCAGCGCTGGCAAGACTGCGCAGTGCGCTGGATACACCGGTGGCTTCGCTGGTGGAAGAAGCGGCAAGCCCTCAACGAGGGCAATAGGACTGGATTACAAAGGGTAGGGATCTATTTCGAACTGGAACAATTCGACATTGGCGGTCTGCATGTCGAGGCTCAGCAGGCGACCCTGTGCGATGTAGAGCCGGTCGATATCGGAAACCAGCGAGAAGCGCCGCGATGTGTACGTACCGGATGGCGCCAGCACGGCTTGGTGCTGACGTAACGCCGGCAGCACGGGCAACACCAGCGCATCCACCATGGAGACCGCACGGTCTGTGTTCAGGCGAAAACCGACCTGTACCGGCACGGCGCCTTTCGAGACGATCTGCAAGCCCATCTCGATTTGTTCGGACACGGGGCTACGCAACCAGCGCACTACACAGATGCTCCAGGCTTCCTTCGGATCGCGCCGCAAGGCTACCGCCATGCCGGCGCTGAGCCCGATACCGGCCCCCTGGATCTGCATGATGGCGTAGCCGCCGGGGCTTTCATTAACGACATCCCATTCGGATATCAACTCCGCTGCAGAGCTGCTATCGCCGCGCAGCATGCGCCAGATCGTGGTGAGCCCGACGCAGGCTTCAATGGAATATTGCTGACGCCGGCGTGGGTATTCGCGCTTTGGCGGCGAGTGCCAGCGCTGGCGCATGCGACCCAAGAGGGATGTCGGCACCACACCCGGGAACAGCTCGCTGGGCTCGAGATCCGGGCCACCGCGCCCACCTTCGTGACGCGCCAGCAATTCCGCAGCACGACGCGCGAGTGCCGTCGTTGTAAAGAAAATCAGATTGGGGAATTCAGGCGGATTCTGGCGATTGCAGGCTATTGGCTCAGCCGTGGCCGCGGGGTTGATCCAGTACCACGCACCATCGACCGAGGGCGGGCGATCTTCCTGCACATGCATCTGTCCGCAGATGCGGCTGACATATTCGGCAGCCCAGTCGAGTTCCCCCGGCGACAGAGTACGCGGGTCCAGTGCGGCGATGCCAAGCAGGCGTTTATACGTGAACAAAGCCGTCTCTGCCGGGCTGCCCGCAGCCTGCGCCGCGCCGGCTTCCGAGCGCGATAGATGGTAAAGGCGGTTTGCCGTTCGCCACAGCGAGTCATCAGGCTCGCGACCTGACTGGCAGACAATGACGTATTGCTCGCACAACAACCGCAACGCGCGCGCCGACGCCGTCTCATTCAGGCGCCGCTGAGTGCGGATCGCGCCCGAGCTGGCATTGGCCAGCACACGTTCGAAACCCTGCGCGATGCGCAACAGGCTTTCCGTCATTTGCGTTGCGCTGGCGACCCATTCCGCCGCAAGGGGCAACTCCATGCTGCGCAGCGTGCGACGGAAGTCAGCACATAGCTGCAATGCGCGGCTGTAAAACAGCTCGATGCAACGGTGGAACTGGGCGTGGCTGATGCCGCGTGGCGCATGCAAGCCATCCAGATATCCAGCCAGAGCGGTTGCTTCCAGGTGCAGATCAGCCGAGGCGGGCGAAATCAGCCAATCAATGATGGGGCCGGTAACTTCACTGTGAGATGGGGCACCGACGGACATTTTTTGGGAACGACTTCTTGATTGTGGTCGCGTGAAGACCAAGATGAGACGCATATTGTAGGGCAGCCGGGCTCGCATGCCGAGCCCGGTCGTCGACTTGTCAGGAAGAAGCTGCGCGTTGGATGTGGGCTTGCGAGGCCATGATCGCAGCGCCACAAGGAATCTTGCCTGAGTACTTGAGCAAACAAGTATTTTCGCATAATATGCTGGGTTTTTCCGATTCCGTTACCAAGGAGTCGGGACCCCACTTAAGGATATCGACATGGTTGTAATCCGCCTTGCACGCGGCGGCGCCAAGAAGCGCCCGTTCTTCAACATCGTTGCCACCGACTCACGCAATCGTCGTGACGGCCGCTTCATCGAGCGCGTTGGTTTCTACAATCCGGTTGCCTCCGGCGCTGAAAAGCTGCTCGCCATCAACCTCGAGCGTCTGACTTACTGGCAGCAAAACGGCGCGCAACTGTCGTCGACCGTTGAGCGTCTGGTCAAGCAAAACGCCAAAGCTGCTGCTTGATTTGACAGCCTTGAGGTTTGAGTCGTGATCGTCCTGGGTCGCATTGTCGCGCCTCATGGCGTACGCGGCGGTGTAAAGATCCACCCTTTCGGGGATGATCCTCACTCCTGGAGCAAAATGCTTTACTGGTGGCTGGGGCGTAATCCCGACTCCACCGACGAGGCTGACTGGAAAGCGTACAAGCTCGAAAGTTTGAAAGACCAGGGCAAGAATCTGGTCGCCAGCTTCGATGAAGTTACAGATCGAAACGGGGCCGAAGCACTGGACGGCTTGTTCATCGCAGCACCACGCGAGTACATGCCGAAACCCGGTCTTGACGAGTATTACTGGACTGACCTGATCGGCTTGTCTGTTGTTAACTCCGCAGACGTTGCTTTGGGTGAGGTACAGGGCCTGATCGAAACGGGCGCCCATCACGTGCTTCAGATTGCTGAAGCAGGGGTGGGCGATCAAAAGGTGGAGCGCCTGATTCCCTTCGTGGGCGCTTTCATCAAATCGGTTGATCTGGCTTCACGCGAGATTCGCGTCGAGTGGGAAGCAGACTGGTGAGTGGCGAAGTCAACGAGGCCCTGATACGTCGCTTCGATATCGTCACGATATTTCCGGAAATGTTCGCAGCCTTGCGCGAACACGGAATTTCGCGACGAGCCCATGAGCGATTGCTTTGGTCGTTGCAATGCTGGAATCCCCGTGACTTCACGACGGATGTGCATCGTACGGTAGATGACCGGCCCTATGGCGGCGGCCCTGGCATGTTGATGTTGCCCGGCCCGTTGGAGCAGGCAATCAGTGCGGCAAAGACCGCGCAGATTGCTGAGAAGGGCAGCGCAGGGCGAGTGATTTACCTGTCGCCGCAAGGTGCGCCGCTAACGCACGAAACCGTCGTGCGTCTGGCGAAGCAGGAATCGGTAACCCTGCTATGCGGGCGTTATGAAGGAATTGACCAACGGCTGATCGACCGTTGTGTTGATGAAGAAATATCGATCGGAGATTTTGTGGTGTCTGGCGGTGAGTTGCCGGCCATGCTGTTGATGGATGCGATCATCCGGCAATTGCCTGGCGCACTTAACGATGCGGATTCCGCGGTTGAAGACTCTTTCGTGGCCGGCTTGCTGGATTGCCCGCATTACACGCGACCAGAGATATTCGACAAGGATGAAGATGAGATGAAAGTGCCGGCAGTGTTACTGTCTGGTAACCACGCGGAAATACGGCGTTGGCGGCTCAAGCAGTCGCTGGGCCGAACCTGGCAAAGACGCCCGGACCTGTTGCAAGGTCGAGCGTTGAGCCGTGAAGAGATGTTGCTGCTTGAGGAATTCAAGCAGGAGCACAAAGCAGGCTCCTGATTTCGGAGTATTGCTTATGACAAAGACATGCATCAGGTGGCGACCTGCTCTGCGTGCGAGGCTCGAACCAACGAGCCATAACTTTTATTGAATGGAGTTACGCGATGAACCTGATTCAACAACTTGAGCAAGAAGAAATCGCCCGTCTGGGCAAAGTTATCCCCGAATTCTCGCCCGGCGACACCGTGGTTGTGCAGGTGAAGGTCAAGGAAGGTACGCGCGAGCGTCTGCAGGCTTACGAAGGCGTGGTTATTTCCAAGCGCAATCGTGGCTTGAATTCCAACTTCATCGTCCGCAAGATCTCTTCGGGCGAGGGTGTCGAACGTACGTTCCAGACCTATTCGCCGCTGGTTGCCAGTATCGAAGTGAAGCGTCGTGGTGATGTTCGCCGCGCCAAGCTGTATTACCTGCGCGATCGTTCCGGCAAGTCGGCACGTATCAAGGAAAAGCTCGTCCGCCGTGCTTGATTTCGATAGCGGCACGTCAGACAGAACGCCCCGTACTGCGGGGCGTTTCTTATTGCGGTGCATGAACCAGACGAAAGTTGTACTGTCTACCCACTGATTGACGCCCGCCCATGCGGGTTCGATAATGAATGTCGAATTGTTTCAAGGAGTACCGACCATGAATGCCGTTGCCGAAGCAGTCACCCAAATGCCTGACCCCTTTGTCTTTACTGACAATGCTGCCAACAAGGTCAAGGAATTGATTGAAGAAGAGGGCAACCCTGATCTCAAGCTGCGTGTATTCGTCTCCGGTGGTGGCTGCTCGGGCTTTCAATACGGTTTCACCTTCGATGAAGAAACCAATGAAGACGACACGCTGCTAAACAAGAATGGCGTGACTTTGCTGATCGACGCGATGAGCTATCAATACCTCGTCGGTGCCGAAATCGATTACAGCGATGGCCTGGAAGGCTCGCAATTCGTTATTCGCAATCCCAATGCGACGACCACTTGCGGTTGTGGCTCTTCCTTCTCTGTCTGAGCCAGGCACTTGCCAAGACGAAAGGGCGCCGCAAGGCGCCCTTTTTATTTGTGCGCGGGATGCGGGGCTGTATCGGCGGCGGTCAGTAGCGTCAATAACCTGGCCGAGTTGCCCAGCTAGGCTAAAATGGCCGACTTTCGCCAAAGACGCGAACGCAAGATTTGGCTGGCAGCAATCCACAGGGGTTTTTCATGATGGCATGGGAGGAAGCGCTGGCGGTGATCAAGCGCGGCGCAGAAGAGTTGCTCGTAGAGTCCGAGCTGATTGAAAAACTCAAGACTGGCAAAGCGTTGCGCATCAAGGCCGGCTTCGATCCGACCGCCCCCGATCTGCACTTGGGTCATTCGGTGCTCATCAACAAGCTCCGCCAATTTCAGGACCTGGGACATCAGATCATGTTCCTGGTGGGCGACTTCACCGCCCAGATCGGCGATCCGACGGGCAAGAACAGCACCCGTCCGCCGCTGTCCGTCGAGCAGATTGCGGAGAACGCCAAGACGTACCAGGAACAGGTTTTCAAGATTCTGGATCCGGCAAAGACCGAGCTCTGCTTTAATTCCACCTGGATGAACGAGCTGGGGGCGGCGGGCATGATTCGCCTGGCCTCGCAGCACACGGTGGCGCGAATGCTTGAGCGTGACGATTTCGCCAAGCGCTACAGCAACAACCAACCGATTTCTGTTCACGAGTTTCTTTACCCGCTGTGCCAAGGCTACGACTCCGTCGCCATGCGTGCGGATGTCGAGCTGGGTGGCACCGATCAGAAGTTCAATCTGCTGGTCGGACGCGAATTGCAGAAAGGTGCGGGCCAAACGCCCCAGACCATTCTCATGATGCCCTTGCTGGAGGGGCTGGACGGCGTCAATAAGATGTCCAAGTCGCTAGGCAACTACATCGGCATCAACGAGCCGTCCCAGGAAATATTTGGCAAGCTCATGTCTATCTCTGACGAGCTGATGTGGCGCTACTACGAGCTATTGTCGTTTCGTTCGCTCGGGGAGATCGCGGTGCTCAAGCAACAAATGAGTGAAGGACGCAATCCGCGCGACATCAAGGTCGAGTTGGCGATGGAGATCGTGGCGCGCTTCCATGGCGAGCCTGCAGCACGAGGAGCATTGGCTGACTTCGAAACGCGTTTTCAGCGAGGCGCTCTGCCCGATGAAATACCCGAGCTGACGATAACAGTGCCGGCCGAAGGAATTGCCATCGCGTCCCTGCTCAAGGCCGCAAATCTCACTGCCAGCACTTCCGAAGCGATGCGCATGATCGAACAGGGCGGCGTACGTGCCGATGGCGAACGCATAGAGGATAAGAGCCTCAAGCTTCATGCGGGCACGGTTGTAGTGCTTCAGGTAGGGAAACGAAAATTTGCACGCGTCATATTGGCGGCTTGAGCAAAGGTTCGTGTAGGTTCTTTGTTACAAAGATGTTGACGCACCTCTGGACTTTGCCCATAATTCTGCCTCTTCGCTGCGTTGGTGGCGGGGGTCTGAGGTGGGAAGCGGGGCGGGTGGGTTGAGCGCTTTGCCAGAGAGCTTCAGTGCTTGCAGAGCCAGGCAGGGCGCGGGTTTGCAGC
>JAQGMG010000003.1 GCA_028292485.1 Rhodocyclales bacterium
CAGTCACGCTTGGCGCAGAGGCGGTCAAGGTCACCGTCGTCGCATCGCTGTCATCCACAACGTTGGTGCTGACCGTGCTGCTTGTCGTCAGTGCCTCATAGCTGCCACCTGTTGTACCTGATATGCCAACGGCAAGTGCCTGTGTGCCTTGCACATAGACATCATCGGCCCGCACGGCGAACGGTGCGCTGTTGGCAGTAGAGGCGCCGACTGGAATCGTGATGGTCTGGCCATTCGACAAGGTCACGACCAGTGGTGCGCCGGTGACCGCATTGTTGACTGTGGCCGTATATACGACGCTGCCGCCTTCAGTCACCGATGCTGCCGAGGCAGTCAAGGTAACGGTTGTCGCGTCTGCATCATCGACGACATTCGTGCTGACGCTGCTCGTGGTTGTCAGCGTTTCGTAGCTGCCCCCCGCTGTGCCGGATATGCCAACGGCAATTGCTTGCGTGCCTTGCGCATAGACATCATCGGCCCGCACGGCGAACGGTGTGCTGTTGGCGGTGGAGGCACCAACCGGAATCGTGATGGTCTGACCATTGGAGAGTGTGACCACCAATGGCGAACCGGTAACCGCATTATTCACCGTAGCGGTGTAGGTAATCGAGCCCCCCTCCGTCACGCTCGGAGCCGAGGCGGTAAGCGTCACGGTCGTCGCATCACTATCATCGACCACGTTGGTGCTGACCGTGCTTGTGGTGGTGAGCGCTTCGTAGTTGCCTCCGGTCGTACCGGATATGCCAACCGCAAGTGCCTGTGTGCCTTGCACATAGACATCATCAGCACGCACCGTGAAAGGCGCGCTGTTCGCTGTCGTGGTGCCGACGGGAATTGTTATGGTCTGACCATTGGAGAGCGTCACCACCAGGGGCGAGCCGGTCACGGCATTGGTCACTGTGGCCGTGTAAGTGATGCTGCCACCTTCGGTGACGCTCGCTGCAGAAGCAGTCAGCGTTACGACGGTAGCGTCTGCATCATCTACAACGTTGGTGTTGACGGTGCTCGTCGTTGTCAGCGCTTCGTAGTTGCCGCCGGTCGTACCGGAAATGCCGACAGCAAGTGTTTGCGTGCCTTGCACGTAAGCCTCGTCAGCGCGCACGGCGAACGGCGTGCTATTGGCGGTGGACGCGCCAACCGGAATCGTGATGGTCTGGCCGTTGCTCAGTGTCACCACCAGAGGAGCGCCAGTTACTGCGTTATTGACCGTAGCGGTGTAGGTGACCGTGCCGCCTTCCGTTACCGATGCTGCAGAGGCTGTCAGCGTTACGCTCGTGGCATCTGCATCATCGACGACATTGGTGCTGACGGTGCTGGTTGTGGTCAGTGTTTCGTAGTTGCCGCCCGAAGTGGCACTGATACCGACGTTCAAAGTCTGCGTGCCTTGCACGTAGACATCATCACCACGCACTGCAAATGGCGTGCTGTTGCCGGTGGATGCCCCGACCGGAATCGTGATGGTCTGACCGTTCGACAAAGTCACGACCAGCGGTGAGCCGGTAACAACATTGCTCACAGTGGCGGTGTAAGTGATTGAGCCGCCCTCTGTAACGCTTGGTGCGGAGGCCGTAAGCGTCACCGTCGTCGCATCGCTGTCATCGACAACGTTCGTACTTACGGTGCTGGTCGTGGTGAGCGCTTCGTAATTGCCACCAGCTGCGCCGGATATGCCGACAGCAAGTGTCTGCGTGCCTTGTACATAGGCATCATCAGCACGCACGGCGAACGGCACGCCATTGGCTGTGGAGGCACCGACCGGGATAGTGATGGTCTGGCCGTTCGTGAGCGTGACGACCAGCGGCGAACCGGTCACTGCACTGCTGACCGTGGCGGTGTAGGTAATGCTGCCGCCTTCAGCCACACTCGCCGCAGAGGCGCTGAGCGTAATGCTGGTGGCATCTATCGTGTCTGTGATGCTGGTTGTTGCCGCTGTCGGGTCGATCGAAACGGCAATGCCGCCACCACTGGAGCTACTGATGGTGGCAGAGACGCTGGTCGGATCGATATAGACATCATCGCTGGCAGCCAGGGGCACACTGGTACTGCCCGAAAATGCGCCGGCGGCAATGCTGATCGTGGCGCCATTGGAGAGCGTCACCGTCATCGGTGCCACCGGTGCCTGCGTCAGCGTGGCGGTGTAGACGATGGTTCCACCGGCTTCGCTCAGTGTGGGTGTAGCCGACAGGCTCAATGTCGAGATGTCGTCGTCGACAATGCCGGTGTTGACCGAACCGCCTGCACCCGGCGACGCGAGCACCAGGTTTTCGAAGTTGCCGCCCGAGAATGAGGCCAGTGCTACGGTAAAGTTTTCAGCGCCTTCTGCCAGTGCGTCGTTGATCGTGGCAATGTTGAAATTGGCGCTGCTTGCTCCGGCCGGAATGGTGACAGTCGTCACTCCCGTGAAGTCGACGCCATTCGCAGCAGTGCCGCTGTAACTCAGGGTGACGGTGATCGCCGTGCTTGTCGTACTCGTCAGGCTGACGGTATAGCCGGCGGTACCGCCTTCGACCACACTGGCCGCGCCGGACAGTGTCATGGTGGTGATGTCGCTGTCATCAACCACATTGGTATTGACGGTGCTGGTGGTGGTAATCGCTTCGTAATTGCCACCTGCTGTACCGGAAATGCCCACGGTCAGCGGCTGCGAGCCTTGCACCTCGACATCGTCGGCTCGTACGGCAAAGGCTGCGCTGTTGGCACTCGTCGCGCCGACCGGGATCGTGATGGTTTGTCCGTTGGACAACGAGACCACGAGAGGGCTACCAGTGACCGCATTGCCGACCGTGGCGGTATAGACAATCGAACCACCCTCGGTGACCGTCGCTGCAGAAGTGCTGAGCGTCACTGTCGTGGCATCTGCATCGTCGACGACATTGGTGCTCACGGTACTCGTGGTGGTGAGCGCTTCGTAGCCGCCGCCGGACGTGGCGCTTATGCCGACGCTGACGACGTCCGTGCCTTGTACATAGGCGTCATCGGCACGTACTGGCACGGGCGCGCTGTTGGCCGAAGTAGAGCCGACCGGAATCGTGATGGAGGCTCCGTTGGAGAGCGTCACGACGAGCGGCGAACCCGTAACCGGATTGCCGACCGTGGCGGTGTAAGTGATCGATCCGCCTTCGGTGACGGAGGCGGCTGAAGCGGTCAGCGTGACCGTCGTGGCATCTGCATCATCGACCACGTTGGTGCTGACGGTGCTGGTCGTCGTGAGCGCTTCGTAGTTGCCACCCGTTGTGCCGGATATGCCAACGGCAATTGCCTGAGTGCCTTGCACGTAGACATCGTCAGCCCGCACGGTGAACGGTGCGCTGTTGGCGGTGGAGGCACCGACCGGGATGGTGATGGTCTGGCCGTTCGACAAAGTCACAACCAGTGGTGAGCCTGTGACAGCGTTATTCACGCTGGCGGTGTAGGTGATCGAACCACCTTCGGTCACGCTCGGTGCCGAGGCGGTGAGCGTCACGGTCGTCGCATCACTATCATCGACCACGTTGGTGCTGACGGTGCTGGTCGTTGTCAGGGTTTCATAGTTGCCGCCTGCCGTACCGGAAATGCCCACAGCAAGTGTCTGTGTGCCCTGTACGTAAGCCTCATCGGCGCGCACCGCGAATGGTGCGCTGTTGGCGGTGGAGGCGCCGACCGGAATCGTGATCGTCTGGCCATTGGAGAGCGTGACTACAAGTGGCGAGCCGGTGACAGCGTTGTTCACCGTGGCGGTGTACGTGACCGTGCCGCCTTCAGTAACCGACGCTGCAGAGGCAGTGAGCGTAACCGTTGTCGCATCCGCATCATCGACCACATTCGTGCTGACGGTGCTGGTCGTCGTGAGCGTTTCGTAGTTGCCACCCGCCGTGCCTGAAATGCCGACGGCAAGCGCCTGTGTGCCTTGCGCATAGACGTCGTCTGCACGTACGGCGAAAGGCACGCTGTTGGCAGTGGAGGCACCAACCGGAATCGTGATGGTCTGACCATTGGATAGCGTGACCACCAGCGGCGAACCGGTCACTGCGTTATTGACAGTGGCGGTGTAGGTGACCGTGCCGCCTTCAGTTACCGACGCTGCAGAGGCAGTGAGCGTAACCGTTGTCGCGTCAGCGTCATCCACAACGTTGATGCTGACAGTGCTCGTTGTCGTCAGGGCCTCGTAGTTGCCACCGGCTGTGCCGGAAATGCCCACGGCAAGCGCCTGCGTGCCTTGCGCATAGACGTCGTCTGCGCGTACGGCGAACGGCGCGCTGTTGGCGGTAGAGGCACCGACCGGGATGGTGATGGTCTGGCCGTTGGAAAGCGTGACTACCAGCGGCGAGCCAGTTACTGCGTTATTGACGGTGGCGGTGTAGGTTACGGAGCCGCCTTCAGTCACGCTCGGGGCAGAGGCCGTGAGCGTAATGCTGCTGGCATCTACGGTATCGGTGACACTTGTTGTGGCTGGCGTCGGATTGGCGACCAGGTTTTCGAAGTTGCCACCCGTGGTGCCGCTGATGAAAGCCGAGACTGAGCCTGCATCGACGTAGACGTCATCAGACGGCGCTGCCACCGAGACAGTGCCGGAGGTCGTACCGGCAGCGATATTGATCGTCGCTCCGTTGGACAGCGTGACTGTCAGCGGCGTGGCTGCTGCATTCGACAGCGTGGCGGTATAGACAATGTTGCCGCCTTCTGCGACTGACGGAGAAGCGGACAATGCCAATGTCGTAACATCGGAGTCATCGGTGATTGTTGTGATCGCTGGTGTGCTGCTGGCGACGAGGTTTTCGAAATTGCCGCCGGAGACTGTGCTGATCGTGGCGGAAACGGAGCTTCCACCGGCATACACGTCATCCGGAGCGGTGCTGCTTACCGAGCCGCTGGAGCTGCCCACCGGAATCGTAATTGTCTGGCCGTTGGAAAGCGTCACGCTTACCGGGCTGCCGGTGACCGGTGCGGTAAGACTTGCCGTATAGGTAATGACACCGCTTTCCGCGGTACTGGGCGTCGCCGTCAATGCAACGGTGGTCGTGTCGGCATCATCGCGCACCACTGTGGAGATGGGGCTGCCGAGCGTGTAGGCAGACAGGCTTCCACCCGAGGCTGAGGAAATACCCACGGTAATCGTGTCGTCTGCGTGCTTGTAAACGTCGTCCGCGCGCACGGCAACCGGTGCGCTGCTGCCACTGCTGGCGCCAACTGGAATGGTGACCGTAAGGCCCGAGCTGAGCGTGATAACGAGAGGTGAGCCGCTTACCGGGGTGCCGGCTGTCACGGTGTAAACAATGCTGCCACCTTCGCTCACCGCACCTGCGGCGCTCAGCACCAGGCTCTCGGGAGGCGGGGGCGTCGTGGTGGAGGAAACGGCCGCGTCCGATAGCAAATCGTCGCCGCCACCCAGAGCAGGGCGAAGCGTGTCGGTCTGGGCTGCGCCGGTTGCGCCGTCGAAGTTCGTGGCTGCTACGCCCTCAACAATGCGCAGCAAGCGCACGAAGCCGTGACCGCTGTCGGTACCCCCGGCGATCAGGCCGGCCTCTGCAGGCTCGACTGCGGCGAAAGGATCCTGGCCGGCATTGAGGGCGGCGATAACGCGATCGGCATCCGTGTCGAGCGGCAGGATCGCCGCTTCGGACTTGTCCGGAGCGCTTTGGCCAAGCACATCCTGGTCGGCAACGACGGTGCGGTCCGGACCGATGTCTACCGGCGCGCCGTTGGGTCGCGCAAGTTCCACGTGAGTGTCATGGCCGGTAATGATGATATCGCCGGCGTTGATGTGATCGCCCGGCTTGAGCGCAACCAAAGTGCCATCGGGCAGCTTGAGCCAGGCGTTACCTTCGATGCGTTGAATGGTGCCTTGCAGTTGCGGGTTGTTCATTTCGGCCATGGTGGCTAGCTCCAGCGAGTATTGGGTGGGATTCTCCGGTTCGCCGGGCTGGCAAAAAAAGGAGTCCCCGCACTTTTAACGGTCTATGGCACGGAAGACTAAAGAGAAGCGCATGGCGGCGCATCGTACCCAGGTACAGGTAGGGTTTACAGTTTGGCGGGGGTGTGTGCGGGAACGTGACTTTCATCACGGGTGGGAGGCCTGCTGGCAAGCCGTCATTCCCGCGAAAGCGGGAATCCACCTCACTGTACAAGAGTGCTTATCACGTAGAAGTGGATTCCCGCTTTCGCGGGAATGACGTCTAAAGAGGTAGTGCGTGATGGGAGAGATCGGACTGCCTGGCATCGCTTAGGCGCAATGCAATGACAAGGCTCTTACTTCACGCCGTGGACCTTCAACGCCAGCTGCAAGCGGTCAGCAACGTCCAGCTTGTCGAAGATCGAAGTAAGGTGCGCCTTCACAGTACGTTCGGTAATGCCCAGTACTTCGGCGATGCCGAGATTGGATGCGCCCTGTGCGGCCATGGTGGCGACTTCGAGCTCGCGTTCCGTGAGCAGCGCGCGCCATGCCTGTGTCGGGCTCGTGGCGATGCGCGCTGCAGTACCCTGGCCGGCATTTTCGTTTACATTGTGATTCACACCCTTGAGCAGACGCGTCAGCAAGCTGCGACCCACCCATAGCTCGCCGCTCGAGACCACTTCGACGACCTGACGCAGCGTTGCTTCATTTGCATAGGCATGACAATAGCCTGCTGCACCGACATCCATTGCGGCGATGCCTTCGTCATCCTGCGGCTGGCTGCTGAGGGCGATGATGGACAAGTGACCGGCCCAGGTGCGCCAGCGCGAATCGCTCCATTCGGGGCGCTGCGGATGGGCAATGTCGACCATGACCAGGCTGCCCACGGGCAGGTTGTCCAGTTCGATCGGGCGGACGAGGCGCTGTGCATTCCAGCGCCCATCGGCAAGCGCACCCATTTCGCGTATGCGATGAAACACCGTTTCATCGGCCGTGAAAATGTACAAGGCGGGTGTGTCCAGGCGCCGCATCATCTTTCTGTCATGGCGTTGGAGCGGGCGCGCAGCACCGGTTTCAGCAGATAGGACAGAATGGATTTCTTGCCGGTCAGGATGTCTACTTCAGCAACCATGCCGGGGATGATCGGCAACTTCTGTTTGCCCAGTTCGGTGCTGACGGTGCGAACACGGACGATGTAAAAGGCGTTGCCTTTTTCGTCAGCAATGGTGTCGGCACCAATGTGTTCCAGCGTGGCTTCGAGGCCACCATAGATGGAAAAGTCGTAGGCCGTGAATTTCACAAGTGCCGTCTGACCCGGCCGCAGGAAGGCGATGTCGCGTGGTGCGACCCTGGCCTCAAGCAACAGGGCGTCGTCGCTTGGCACAATGGCGATGACTTCCTTGCCGGGCTGCACGACGCCACCGACCGTATTGACCAGCAACTGCTTGACCGTGCCATTGACGGGCGAGCGGATGTCCGACTGTTTGACACGGTCGGCGAGGCCGACGCTGCCTTCGGTCAGGCGAGAGAGTTTTGCCACGGTCTCGGAAAGCTCGGTACGCGCCTGGTTGCGGAAATTGAGTTCGACTTCCTGGATCTTGCGCTGCGCTTCGGCCATGGCCGACTGGATGCGCGGAATCTGCGCGCTGGCCGAATCGCGTTCGCCCTTGTAGCGCGCTACTTCGCGTTCCAGGCGCAATAGTTCGACTTCAGAGACGGCTCCTGACTTGAACAGCGGTCGCGTCTTGTCGAGCTCTGCTTGTGTCAGATCGAGCCCCTGGGAGGCACTGTCGTGACGCACTCTCATCTCGGCCAGTTCCTGGCCACGCTGCGTCAATTGCTGGCGTGCGATGCCGATATTGGCATCGAGCTCCGAGCGTTTGGACTCGTACAGGAAGCGTTCCTGGTTCACGTTTTCGGGCGCTTGCGATTGCACATCGGGAGGCGCCACGAACGGCGTGCCTTCGGCCAGTGCACGCAGCCGCGAAGCCTTGGCCTGCAGCGACAGATAGTCGGCGCGATTCTCATTGAGCGAAGAAACCGAGCGTGTCGGGTCGATCTTCAGCAGGATATCGCCGGCTTTGACCAGTTGGCCTTCCTTGACGCGGATTTCCTCGACGATACCGCCGTCCAGACTCTGCAGAATCTGTATCTGGCGCGAGGGAATGACCTTGCCTTCACCGCGTGTGACTTCATCGAGCTGGGCCAGGGCTGCCCACACGATCATCACCAGCAGGAACAGGCATGCTGTCCATATCGCAATGCGCGCGCCGCGTGGCGTCTGCTCGTTGATGGCCCAGTCTGCATCCGCTTCGAAATCGTCTTCCGGATAGCTGGCCATCTGCTCGGTCCGTGACATGAATCTGTCATAGGCGGCTGAAAAGCGCTGGTAGATGTTGCGCAGGATGCTCATGCCGCTCTCCCGATACGGCCATGCTGCAGCGCTTCGACGACCTGCGCTTTTGGCCCGTCTGCGACGATGGTGCCGCTATCGACGACGATCAGGCGATCGACCATATCGAGCAGCGAGGTGCGATGGGTGACGAGCACCACCGTCTTGCGTGCGGCAAAAGCGCGCAGGCGTTGTTTCAGTTGTTCCTCGCTCTGGTGATCCATGCTGGCGCTCGGTTCGTCGAGCAGCAGCATCGGCGGGTCGGTAATCATGGCGCGCGCAATCGCCACGGTCTGGCGCTGGCCGCCCGATAGTGATTCGCCGCGCTCGCCGATGAGCATGTCGAAACCTTGCGGATGTGCGTTGGCAAATTCCGATACGCCGGCGAGTTCGGCCGCCGCGAGAATGGCACTGTCATCGGCGAAAGGTGCGCCCATGGCGATGTTGTATTTGAGCGAACCGTAGAACAGGGTCACGTCCTGCGGCACGAAGCCGATGGCGCGGCGCAGTTCGGCCGGGTCGATCTGGCGCGCATCGACGCCGTCGATCAATACCGCGCCCTCGGTGGGTTGGTAGAGACCCAGAATGAGTTTTTCCAGCGTCGTTTTGCCCGAGCCGATGCGACCGATGATGCCGACCTTTTCGCCAGCCTGTATCTTGAACGAAACCTTGCGCAACACTTTCTGGTCGCGCCCCGGATAGGCAAAAGCCACATCCTTGAACTCGATCTCGCCCTGGAACTGCGGGCGATGCACGAACGGCGCATCGTCCGGGCGCTCGACCGGCAACTTCATCTGCGACTCGAGCGAGGTCAGACCGGTGCGCGCTCCCTGGAACTGCATCATGAGCCCGGCGACCTGGCCGAGCGGCGCCAGTGCGCGGCCCGACAGCATGCTCGACGCGATGATGGCACCCATGGTGATCTGGCCATCGGACAGCAGATATACGCCTGTCATGATGGTCGTGATATTGACCAGCTGTGAAATCGTCTGCGAAAAATTCACCGTGCCGGATGACAGCAGGCGGGTGCGGTTGCTGACCTGCGCAATGAACTGCGTGGCGCGTTCCCAGCGGCGCTGAAATTCGCCTTCGGCACCCAGCGTCTTGATGGTTTCGAGGCCGACCAGGCTTTCGATCAGCGTCGCGTTGCGCTGCGCGCCGGCACGGTAGGTGGTTTCGGTCAGCTCATGCATCTTGGTCTGGGTAATCCAGGCGACGCTCACCACCAGCACCATGCCGACCACGGCCGGTACGGCCATCCACGGCGAGATCCAGACCAGCACGAACAGAAAGATCAACACGAAGGGCAGGTCGATGAGTGCGGTTACCGTTGCCGAAGCGACGAAATCGCGCACGCCTTCAAAGGCCTTGAGGTTCGCGGCGAACGAGCCCACCGATACCGGGCGCGCGGCGAGCCTGACGCCCAGCACGCGTTCCATGATCAGCGCCGACAGGCTCACATCGATGCGCTTGCTGGCCGTATCGATGATGTAGGCGCGCAAGGTGCGCAGCGTGAGATCGAAGAACAGCATCAGCAGCGCGCCGATCGACAGCACCCACAGTGTTTCGAGCGCGTGATTCGGCACGACGCGGTCATACACGTTCATCGAATACAGCGGAATGATGGTGGCGAAGATATTGACCAGCAGCGCCGCCAGCAGCGCATCGCGATACAGGCGCCAGTTGGAGAACAGCGCGCCCCAGAACCAGTGGCGCCCGCGCACCTTGCCGACTTCGGGCGTGCGCGCATCGAAACGGAAGCGCGGTTTGACGATTGCCACCGTGCCGCTATAGCTGGCCTCGAGTTGCGCCAGCGGCACCTCATGCACAGATTCCGGCGACTCGGGTTCGCGAATGAGGCAGGTGCCGTCGAGGCGGCATTCGAGCAACAGGCAGGCGCGCCTGTCGTGCAACAGCAGCAGTGCGGGCAGATGGTGGGGGCGCAGATGTGTGAGCGGGCGGCGTGCCAGCGTGGCCGACAAGCCGGCACGGCTGGCAGCACGCGCCAGTTGTGAAGGCGGCAGCAGGTGATCCACGCAAGGCAGGCCGGCGGCCAGCGCCTCGGCTGTCCAGGGATGACCGAAGTGACGCGTCAGCAGCACCAGGCAACTGACCAGGGGGTCGACATGGGTCGTTTGCGGATTTATGCGCCACGTACTGGCGGGAGCGGGCCTGGCTGGCGGTGCATCGGCAGCAAGCCGGGCAACGGGCTCCCTCTGCGGGTTGGGGGACGACTCAGGGGCTTGAGGCTGGGCGTTGCCTGGCAAGCCGGTTTGCGATTCGGTCATCGGCCTTTCACCTTGTCTTCCGGGGCTGCGCCCGGCGTTCGGGATTATTCGGTTTGCGTTCAGATGACATCACGATCTCCGAGAAGGTCGAGTGCGCCCTGCAGCTTGCGGCGCATATCCTTGCGCGCCAGCAATTTGCGCTGTGCATCGACGGGCAGATCGGTGAGACGCAGCACGCCCTTTTCGATCAGCACGTCGATCAGATCCTCCATGACGCGGATGAAGCCGGCGTCCAGGCCATTGAAACTCTCTGCCGGATCGGTGCCGAGAAACGCCACGACGTCGGGGTGCGTGCCCGACAACTGCTCGACACCGCCGCCCGGAAAGGAAACAGCCTCGTCCTTGTCCAGGAGGGCGACGATATGACCTTCGGCATTTCTGCGTACAAACGGCATGGCGACTCGCTTTACAAGACCCACCCGAATTTAACAGCTTGCAATCGAGGGTGGGGGCACGATCATCGGACAAGGGTTTTCCGTTGCCGGCGTTCGTGACCAAAGCCACGCCGAATCACGCTGTCCGGAGCATTTGGGGGCAACTTATGCTTTAACGGCCGCCGCACCGTGCCACTTTAGTGTTCGCGAGGTGCGGCAGGGCAGGTATGCCCTGCCGCATTGTGTTGCAAGGGCGCGCCGCCTGCGGTGCAGGGCGCTTCAAGCTTATTGGCAGTCAACGATACGGGTGAAGATGTTGCGTGCCTCGCACTGGTCGTGGGTCAGCGGGGTGTGGTTGCTCAGGGGCGCAAAAAAGGCAAACGAGGCACAGGTGGCGATAGCGATGCCAGTGGCGATTGCCAGCCGGGTGCGTGTCTTGATCGCGTGCAGCTCGGTCAGGTACTGCCATTGCAGCACGACCAGTACGTAGGTGATCAGCAGGCCGAGAAAGTAGTGATAGAGATACATGACGCGCTGCGTGCCGAAGTACAGGTGCAGTACGAAGAACGTGGCATAGAGGCCGGTGAATATCTCGATCAGATGATAGGTCTGGCGGTTACCGATCGGGTTCCTGAAAGCGCGGTGATTGATGATCAGTGCGATGGACAATACGAGCGCACCGAGGCCGAGATACCAGCTGAATTCGTTACCGACCAGCTGCACATAGGCGGTCTTGCCATCAGCCGAGTCCCAGCGGTAGTTGATGGTCTTGTCCATGACCAGCCAGTGCAGCGGGTGAGAGCCGTTTTCGCCGGGCTTGCAGACGTCCAGCTTCGGTACGCCCAGGTGATCCTTGTCCATGAACTTGAAGTAGTCGCTGGTGATCGCCATGACGACCGGTGGTGTGAGTGAGCCTTGCTCCGCGAGGTACGCCTTGTAAATAGGCGACATGTTTTCGATGTCCTGCTTGCCTGCCGAGCTTTCCGGGTCGGGCAGCTTGCGGCCGACGGCACCGTGTAGGGTGAAGATGGTGAATACCACCATCAGAATGGCGACGATGGTGGAGCCCGATTTGGTCACGAAATCCTGTGCCTGCTCCGCCAGCGACCTGCCGGGTACTGTGCGTGCGTCCTTGAAATAGAGGATCGGGAAGATGATCAGCAACAATGCTGCATTGATCTTGGCCATGATGGACAGACCGCACAGCGCGCCGAGCCAGGCGTAGTTGGCCCAGGACAACGTATCCGGGCGTTTCCACAAGCGCACGAATTGCCAGATCGTCGCCAGGCAGAAAAACATCTGGATGCTGTCCAGGTGCACGGCGCGGAAGTGCACCACGTAGGCGTTCTCGAAGACATACAAGGTGCTGAAGAGCAGCGCCACCAGCCGGTTGCCGGTCAGCGTGCACAGCAGGCCGAAAAACAGCAATGCGCCAAAAGCGCCAAACAGGCTCGGCGCCAGGCGCATGCCGGCAAACGAGAACTTTGCCGGGACCTTGTTGCCCTCGATGTACTTGTCCACCACGAGTGCGTGCTTGTTCAGCTGCGCGTTCGTCCCCGACAGCTTCTCGCCGGCCGCGATGAGCAGCAACGCCAGTGGTGGGTGCGGCTCGAAGTGGCCGAGGCCCTCGATGTAGCGCTGCGCCGAGGTCATGTGATAGTTCTCGTCCCAGAACGGGTAGGGCGGCTCGGCTTTGCCGATCACGTAGCTGCACGTCGCGGCGATCAATACCAGTACCAGGCACAGGGCAGTGCGCAGCCAGGGCGGCACGCGTTCGATGAGGGGCGCCACGTGGCGCTCGAAGAAATCCTGCGGTTCAGGTGCGGGTGTGTCCTGCTGCGCGGCGGCGGCGCCATTGCTATTGCCGACCACTTTTTTTGGCTTTGCCATCTATCTGTCGTCTCCGTGTGCGCCGCTGTGCAAGAAAAACAAAGTGCCTGCGGCTTTGGCTATTGTCGGGCGCGAGTGTGCAAGTGCTGCAGTGCAGGTGTCAATGCAGCGTCCGCAGAACCTCGCACGGCAGAGCGCCGGCTCGGGCGTGAACCCATGACTCGGCGCCGTTTACCCGCCCTGTTCGTGGTTTCCGGGGGCCGCTTGGGGCGTAAAATGAGGTATTCATTTCTGCACCGCGTATTCAGCAGTGCCAGCGCTCGACACCGCCATCACGGAATTCTCATGCAGCCATCCACAGACCCGGCACGTTTCACCTTTTTCGACGTTCCCCGCGCGCTCTGGTATTTCCTCGAGCGCGAGCGCTGGAAATACCTGTTCTTTACTGTCGTGCTCATCGTGGTGTTGTCCTACACCATGGTGCCGCCCTACATCATTGGCCTGATTGCCAACTTCCTGATCGGCTATGTCAAGACCGACCCGGGCGCCACACACTCCGCCGTACCGCTGTTCTGGATGGTTGGCACGCTGGCAGGCAGCTACGTTGTCATATCGCTGATCCGTTTGTCCAGCAAACGCGTGCTGGGCCGCATCAGCCTGAATGCGCGCTACCGCGCCAAGGTGTGGGGCTTCGAGCGATTGCTGGATTCGTCTCTGGCTTGGCATCAGCAGGAAAGCACCGGCAACAAGGCGCAGCGCATCCTGACCGGCGCCGAAGCAATCCGCGAATGGACCGGCGACATCATCAACAACCTCTTTCCGGCGGCCATTGCTTTCATCGGCTCGCTGATTGCCTGCGTGTTGCTTCACCCGGCCTTCGCGCTGTTCTTCGTTTACTACCTCGGCGTATTGCTCGGTACAGAGGCGTATTTCGACTACCGCATCTCGCGCCTGTCCGACCGTATCAACAAGTCGATGGAAAATGCCAGCGGCTCCTTCGTCGAAAGCGCGGCCAATATTCTCGCCGTCAAGGCCATGGGGGCCAGCGACGGCATGACCAGCAATATCGCGCAGCGAGAAGAGCAGGCGCGCCTGCTTTCCTACGAAAGACTGCGCCTGAGCAATACGAAGTGGATGTGTTTCCAGCTGCACAATGGCCTCAGCTGGGGTGCCTATCTGCTTGTCATCGGCCACATGGTCATGCATGGCAATCTGCTGCCCGGGTTCTTCCTCACCTACGCCGTGTATTTCGACAAGCTGCGCGACGCAGCGGTGGATTTCACCGACCGCATTCAGTCGATGATCGAGCGCAAGTCCAACCTTGGTCGCATGATGCCGTTGTTCTGGACCGACAATAGCCTCGCCAAGGGCGACCTGGCGTTTCCTGAAGACTGGCGCGGCATCAGCGTGCGCAATGCGATCTTCCGTTATGGCAACAAGCCTGCGGTTGGTCCGTTATCGCTGGAAGTGAAGCGTGGCGAAATCGTCGGTATCGCCGGCCATTCCGGTTCAGGTAAATCCACCCTGATCAAACTGTTGCTGGGCCTGTATCACATCGAAAAGGGCGAAATGCTGATCGGCAATACGCCCGTCGACAAGATCCGTCATGAAGACCTGACGGCGCATGTCGCTGTCGTGCTTCAGGAAACCGAGATGTTCAATCTCTCGCTCAAGGAAAACATCACCATGACGCGCGACGTGGCGCCTCTGCTCTTGCAGCGCGCCTGCGAGACCGCCTGCCTCGCCGACCTCATCGCGCGTTTGCCGGAAGGGCTGGAAACGGTGGTTGGCGAGCGTGGTTACACCTTGTCTGGCGGTGAGCGTCAGCGCATCGGCATCGCACGCGCCATCTGCCGTAATGCTCCCATCATGTTGCTCGACGAGGCCACCTCTGCGCTCGACACTGCAACCGAACAGAAGGTCATGGATGGCCTCATGACCGAGTATGGGGATGGCCGCACGATGCTGATCGTCGCGCACCGTATCAGCACCTTGAAAGCGGCCGACAAGATCGTCGTCTTCGAGCACGGTGAACTGGTCGAAGAGGGCGCATTTCAGCAACTGGCGCATGACCCGGCAACGCGGTTCGGCGCGATGTACGCGATTCAGCAGGCGTAATCTGGAAAAAGGGAACTACATCGCTTGCCTTGCTGAACGGCAAAACAGGGTTGGAAGTTCGCTTCTGCCAGAGACAAACGTCATTCCCGCGAAAGCGGGAATCCACTTCTACGTGAGACCTGTGCCACTGAGTGGATCCCCGCTTTCGCGGGGATGACGGAATTGGGGCCTGGTAAGTCAAGTATGTAACTCCCAAAACAAGAGGCCCGCATGTGCGGGCCTCTTTTCTGGTGTCAGGCGCGTATCAACCACGTGCCGGCTGCAAGTCCTTCGGTAACGGGAAGATCACGTTTTCCGTTACACCTTCCAGCGTACGTACGTTCTTCGCGCCCAGACTGCGCAGGCGTTCAATTACTTCATTGACCAGCACTTCCGGCGCCGATGCGCCCGCTGTCACGCCAATGCGGCGCTTGCCTTCGAGCCATGCCGGATCGATGCCAGCGGCATTGTCGACCAGCCATGCCGGCACGTTGCGCGCTGCAGCGACCTCGCGCAGGCGGTTGGAGTTGGAGCTGTTTTTCGAGCCGACGACGATGACGGCATCGACCTGCGGAGCCATGAACTTCACCGCGTCCTGGCGATTTTGTGTGGCGTAGCAGATGTCGTCCTTCTTCGGCCCGATGATGGACGGGAAGCGTACCTTGAGGGCATCCACCACGACTTGCGCGTCGTCGACCGACAGCGTCGTCTGCGTCACGTAAGCCAGCATTGCCGGATTGCTTACTTCCAGAACTGCCACGTCCTCGACTGTTTCGACCAGATACATGCCGCCTTCGCTCTGGCCCATCGTGCCTTCCGCTTCCGGGTGACCCTTGTGGCCGATCATGACGATTTCGCGGCCCTGTGCGCGCATCTTGGCAACTTCCACGTGCACCTTGGTGACCAGCGGGCAGGTTGCATCGAAGACGCGCAAGCCGCGCGCTTCCGCATCGCGACGTACGCTTTGCGGCACACCATGCGCCGAGAAGATCAGCGTGCTGCCGGCGGGTACGTCATCGAGTTCTTCGATGAAGACAGCGCCCTTGTTGCGCAGGTCTTCGACGACGAACTTGTTATGCACGACTTCGTGGCGCACGTAGATCGGCGCACCGTGAATCTCAAGGGCGCGCTCGACAATCGAAATGGCGCGCTCCACACCGGCACAAAAGCCGCGTGGGTTGGCGAGTAAGACTTCGGTACTTTCAGACATGGCTATCTAACCTTAAAAACTTTCAAGCATTCACCGCAGAGGCACAGAGAACGCGGAGGCCGCAGAGAACTGCAATCGATCGATATGGAAATGACATCGGTTTATTGAGGGCCAGTCGGTTTTCCTCCGCGACCTTCTGCGTTCTCTGCGCCTCCGCGGTAAAGGGTTTTTTCAAATCACGCCAATGATTTCGACTTCCACATCGACGGCCTTGCCGGCCATTGGATGATTGAAGTCGATTAATGCTTCGGTCTCTGTCAGCTCGCGCACCAGGCCGGGGTAGCTGCTGCCGTCCGGTGCAGGGAAAGCATAGACCGTGTCCTGCTCAAGATACAGGCTAGGTGGAATGTGTCTGCGTTGCACACGCTCCACCAGTTCCTCGCTATACGGGCCGAATGCTTCACCGGGGCCGAAATGGAAAGTCTTGCGCGCTCCCGGTGCCAGACCGATCAGGCGCGCTTCGAGCGTCGCCATCAATTCGCCCGCGCCGAGCTGCATGGTGGCAGGCGTGGCTTCGAAGGTCGAGATCAGCGTCTGGCTGGTTGCCGGATGCGTGACGCGGAAATTCAGCGTTACGAGGCTATGCGAGTGGATGGCGCCCGCAGTGGAAGTGGTGTTCATGGTGCCATTGCTTTCTTTGCAGCGCGGCCCTCGCGCAATTGCGACAGGATCATCAGACCTACACCCAGACAGATCGCCGAATCGGCCAGATTGAAAGCAGGCCAACCGTGAACGCCGAGGTGGAAATACAGGAAATCGACCACGGCGCCTATCTGGAAGCGATCAATCACATTGCCCAATGCGCCGCCTACCACCAGTGAGAAGGCCAATGGCTGGAGTGTTTCCGCCCGATGCTTGTGCACCAGAGCCAGTAGCCAGGCACTCACGACCAAGGCCAGTACGATGAAGAACCAGCGTTGCCAGCCCGAATGCGAGGCCAGGAAGCTGAAGGCCGCGCCCGGGTTGTAGAGCAGCACGAGATCGAAAAAATCGGTGACGCGCACGCTCTCGCCATAGGCCAGATGAGACAGCACAATCTGCTTGCTGGCCTGGTCGAATACGATGACCAGTACGGCAATCATCAGCCAGAAGAAGAAACGCTTTTGCGCAGACTTTTGCGTATTGATCATCATGCGAATTCCCGATGCTCACCCGTACCGTGCAGATTGGCATCGCAACGCCCGCAAAGTTCCGGGTGTGCAGGATTGAAGCCGACGTCGGCGCGGTAGTGCCAGCAGCGCGCGCATTTCTGGTACGTGCTCGGTGTGGCGACAATTTTCTCGTCCGCTTCATCACTTGCCGGCACGACATCAACACGCGAAGTGATGAACACAAAGCGCAGATCGTCGCCGAGCGATGTCAATGCCTTGTACTTGGCGCCGCTGGCAGCCACGCTCAGTTCCGCCTGTAGCGAGGAGCCGACCTTGCCTTCGGTACGTACCGCTTCGATCACCTTCATCGCTTCGGCACGCACGGCGCGAATCGTCGCCCAGCGCTCGAGGGCGGCAGCATCGATATTCGCATCGGGCAATTTGTGGAAAACGTGAAGCATGATGCTGTCATCAGCCGGGCTGGTGTTGTTGGCGTTGAGCACCGCCCACACTTCCTCCGCCGTGAACGACAGCACCGGCGCCATCAGCTTCACAACAGTGTGCGTGATGTGCCACAACGCAGTCTGCGCCGAGCGGCGCGCGACTGACTTCGGCGCGCTCGTGTAGAGGCGGTCTTTCAGGATGTCGAGATAGAAGCCGCCAAGGTCTTCCGAGCAGAAGATCTGCAGCGCCTGGATCACGCGCTGGAAATCGAACTCGGCATAGTTGGCTTCGGCTTGATCGGCGAGCTGACGTGTCAGTGACAAGGCGTAGCGATCGATCTCGAACCACTGTTCGACCGGCAGCGCATCCGTAGCGAAGTCGAAGTCCGCCGTATTGGCGAGCAGGAAGCGCAGTGTGTTGCGGATACGGCGATAGGTCTCGACGACGCGATCGAGGATTTCCTTGCTGATCGATACTTCGCCGGAGTAGTCGGTCGACGCGGCCCACAGGCGCAGGATTTCCGACCCGAGTTTGTCCGATACTTCCTGCGGCACCACCGTGTTGCCGAGCGACTTGCTCATCTTGCGGCCCTGGCCGTCGACCACGAAGCCGTGTGTGAGCAGCGCCTTGTAAGGCGCGCGGCCGTCGATGCAGCAGCCAGTCAAGAGCGAAGAGTGGAACCAGCCGCGATGCTGATCCGAGCCTTCGAGATACAGGTCGGCCGGATAGGCGTGCTGGTCCGCGTGCGAGCCGCGCATGACATGCAGATGCGTCGTGCCCGAGTCGAACCATACGTCCAGCGTGTCGCTGATCTTGTCGTACTGCGCCGCTTCAGCGCCGAGCAGCTCGGCCGCATCCATGTTGAACCAGGCTTCGATGCCGCCTTGCTCGACACGCTGCGCGACTTCCTCGACCAGCTCCAGCGTACGCGGATGCAGATCGCCCGTTTCCTTGTCGAGGAAGAAAGGGATCGGCACGCCCCAATTGCGCTGACGCGAGATGCACCAGTCCGGCCGATTGGCGATCATTGCGTGCAGGCGCGGCTTTCCCCAGGCAGGGAAGAACTGCGTATCTTCGATGGCCTGCAGTGCGCGTTCGCGCAGCGAGCTTATGCCATCGGGTTTGATGTCCATGCCGACGAACCACTGTGCGGTGGCACGGTAGATGATTGGCGTCTTGTGACGCCAGCAGTGCATGTAGCTGTGCGTGATGGTTTCGTGCTTGAGCAGGGCGCCGACTTCGCGCAGCTTCTCGACGATGTGCGGATTGGCCTTCCAGATGAACTGACCGCCGAAAAACTCCAAGCTCGGCACATACACGCCGTTGCCTTGCACCGGCCCGATGATTTCATCGAAACCGCGGCCGTTGGCACGCCAGGTATTGAAGTCATCCACGCCATAGGCCGGCGCGCAATGCACGATGCCCGTACCGGCGTCGACGCCAACATACTCGGCCATGTAAACCGGCGAGATGCGATCGTAGAAAGGGTGCTTGAATTCGATGCTGGCCAGACGTGCGCCCTTCGCCGTGCCGATCACCGAGCCTTCGAGACCATAACGTTTCAGACAGCTCTCGACGAGTTCGGCGGCAAGCACCAGCAGCTTGTCGCCTACATCGACAAGGGCGTAGTCGAACTCAGGATGGATATTCAGTGCCTGGTTGGCAGGGATGGTCCAGGGAGTCGTCGTCCAGATTACCGCGTAGGCGGGCTTCGGCAGACTATCCAGATGGAATGCGACAGCGAGTTGTGCTTCTTGCGTGCAGGCGAAAGCTACGTCGATGGCGTCCGACTTCTTGTCCTCGTATTCGACCTCAGCCTCGGCAAGTGCCGAACCGCAATCGAAGCACCAGTTCACCGGCTTGAGTCCCTTGAACACCCAGCCGTTTTTCACCATCGTGCCGAGTGCGCGGATTTCGCCAGCCTCGTTGCCGAAGTCCATGGTGCGATAAGGATGTTCCCAATCGCCGAGCACGCCGAGGCGGATGAAATCCTTCTTCTGTCCAGCGACCTGTTCGGCCGCATAGGCGCGGCTCAGCGCGCGGACCTTGTCGCCGGGCAGGTTCTTGCCATGCGTGACTTCGATCTTGTGCTCGATCGGCAGGCCGTGACAGTCCCAGCCCGGCACATAGGGCGCGTCGAAACCGGCCAGCGTCTTCGAGCGGACGATGACGTCCTTGAGAATCTTGTTGAGCGCATGGCCGATGTGGATATTGCCGTTGGCATACGGCGGGCCGTCGTGCAGGATGAACCTGGGCCGGCCGGCGGACACGGCACGAATCTTTTCGTACAGCTTCTGCTGCTGCCATTGCGCCACCCAGCCGGGTTCGCGCTTGGGAAGATCACCGCGCATGGGAAATGCGGTGTCGGGCATATTCAGGGTCTGTCGGTACTCGGCCATTTTTCTCTCGAAGATCTTGCAGTAAGGTCAGAGTGAATCAGTGATGCGATCAGTCATGCAATGCATTGGTACAAATCAGTAATACGATTCGCCGCTGGCAAAGTATTGCCGTACTTGCTCGCAGTCTTTTGCAATGGCTGTCGTCAGTGCATCCAGCGAATCGTATTTCTCTTCATTACGGATCTTGCGCCAGAAGCGCACGCTCAGCCGCTGGTGGTACAGGTCTCCATCGAAATCCAGGACGAAGACTTCCAGCCGCAGTGCGAGCTTGTCGCCGATGGTCGGGCGCACGCCAATACTCGCGGCGCCGGGAACGTGTTTGAGCGGCCCGCCCTCGACCGTGACGGCGAAAATGCCGGACAAGGGCATCGTCTTCTGACCTAGCTGGATGTTCGCTGTCGGGAAGCCGATCGTGCGACCGATCTTGTCGCCATGCATGACGCGACCTATCACTTCGAAGGGCGCACCCAGCAGCATGTTGGCATGCACCATGTCGCCCGCCAGCATCGCATCGCGCACCGCCGAACTGGATACGCGCTCGCCGTTGAAGTCCACCGTCTCCAGTGCCTCGACGCGAAAACCACGCAGTTCGCCCGCAGCGCGCAGCGTTTCGAAACTGCCGCAGCGGCCTTTGCCGAAGCGAAAATCGTCACCGATCAACAAGTGCCGTGCACGCAATCCGCGCACCAGCACGCGCTCGATGAAGTCCTCTGCGGGCAACGAGGCAAAGCGCGCATTGAACGGCTGGACGTAGACCTGATTCACGCCGTGCAACTCCAGCAGTTCGAGTTTGCGGCGCAGGCTGGTCAGGCGCGGCGGCGCTTCGTCCGGGGCGAAAAACTCGCGCGGCAGGGGTTCGAAAGTCATTACAGCGGCAGGCAGTCCCAGCGTCGCGGCGCGATGGCGCAGCCGGGCCAGTAAGGCCTGGTGCCCGATATGCACGCCATCGAAATTGCCGATGGTAAGCACACAGGGATGCTCATTGAATGTGGGAATGCCGCGAAAAACCTGCATAAAGCCTGACTAAAAGGTCAAATTATAGCAGGGGCGGGCGCGCCGGTCTCCCGCCGCCAGGGTCTACGCATTGCCAATGCAGCAGCGCGCGGCTGCATGCCGCATCGTCCCTGCTCGAAATCAATTCTTCAGTTGGCTTCAGAGGGCCGGGACGTCCGCCAGATACACGGCAGGCAGGCCTTCAAAATCGCTGGTGAACAGCACGCGCTTGTCTCCGGGCACGAAGGATGGGTGCGGGTGGCTCGTCTGGTGATTGCCCTTGTACTCGCGCCACGAGCTGTTATGCGCGCAGATGCGCTGCGTGGTGCGGCGCTTCAGGTCGAAGACGTGCAGGTAGGGGTCGGCCTCGAAAGCGTGGCCCTCCTGGTCGGACACGTCGTGTAATTGACCCGCACCATCGCCGACCAGCAAGCTACCGTCGTAATTGCTCATGATGTGCGAGCACGGCGGCATCGGCATGAGCATTTCATTTTTCAACGTGACCGGATCGGCCGCCCAGACATAGCGACTCTGCTCGCCCTTGGTGTAGCTGACGTAGATCATCCGCGAGCCATCCGGCACCCAGAACTCGTGCATGCAGCTTTCGCCCGGCGCGTGCGCCTTGACCTTGCGCAGATGCTCGCCGTTTTCGTCGATCAGCCACATGCGCGCGTCGACCAGATCGTGCGGACCTTCATGACAGAAGCCCATGGTTTCGTCATGAAAAGGTCGGTACATGGGGTGGCCCATGTAGACCTTTTGCTCCAACACTGTTTTCGCGGTGCCTGTTGTGCCATCGATGGAGATGAGGCGGCTGCGTGGGGTCTGGTAGTACTGTTTGGTGAACCACTCCCAGCCTGTGCAGTCGGTGACGCGGTCGGCGTCCCATATTTCCATTGCGGCGAATCGGGTGCACGCAGTATTGGGCACCCAGGTACCCGCGCCTTTCCACAGCTCGGGCACGGCGTAGACCACTTCTTCTTCGAGCGTTTGCAGATCGACGCGGCGAAGTTCGTCGCTGTTGCGGACGTAATACAAATATCGATCGTCGGGTGAAAGAAATGCTCCATGGGTATTGCAACCGACCCCCTCGGTTAATTGGCGCGCCAGGCCCGTTCCCAGATCGACCAACCAATGATTCATGGCGCCGTCGAACTCCGAGCCGAACATCAGCTGCGAGCCGTCCTTCGAGAAACACTTCTGATAGAAATAGTTGCGATGGCTGATGACGTCTGGCGGCGTCAGGCGTGTGACGCGCGTGCCGGTAGTCGGATCGGTGAAGTCCTGAAAGCTCAGCTGAAGGGTGCCGCCTTTGGCCATGATCGTGCCCCTGAAAGAGTGTTCAGAGTCGCGTCAGATCCCGCATTGGAGACCCTGCGTCGCGACTCTCATAAAGTGACGGCGATATCTTGAAGCGCTTTGCCCCATTGGTACAGCTTGTAGCTGCGGTTGCCATGAATGAAATACGGGTCCCGTTCTACAAGCTCGACAGCTTGCTCTCTTGGCATTGGCGCTAGAACCCAGAGGCCAGCAGAAAAGGAGGCTTCAGGACCTTCTCGCAGCCCGCCTGCGATGAGAATCCTCCCATGGTTTGCCCTCAGGTACTCAAGGTGAGCTGGCTCATATTTTTGACGTACTTCCGGCATGACAGGTGAGTCGTCAAAGAGTGCAATCCAGCGCATTCAATTTCCTGTGCTATCCGGTGGTCACGTTAGGAAGCACGCAAATCTGGTCGACATGCATGACCGTCATCCGGGCAGTCCAACGCGATTATCGCGCAGTCTCTTCGCGCGTGTGGAGTAAGGCGGCCTGCGCTTCCTGCTGGCGTTCCCTGGCAAGCTGTAGCCACTGGGGCTGCCCGGTCATGAGGCCACGCGCCAGCATCTGAAGAGCGCTACCATGCAGGCCGGCATAGCGCAGCAGGGCTTGATGGCGGAGCTGGTCGGCAGGCGCAACGCTGACTGCAGAGAGCCGGTCGATCTCGGTCTGCCAGGCGGGCAGCAGTTCTTCATCCAGCGTGCGCGCTGCATCGGCGGGCCGCAGCTGGCGCGCATGCACTTGCCTCATCAGCGTCTGCACCTGCTGTTCGAGCTGCGCGTCATGCAACGCAAAGCCGCGCACGACTTCCGAGAATTCGATGTGTTGTTGCCAGACCACGGCAACCTGCGGCGCGGTACGCCATAGCCCACCTGCGCATATCAAGGTAGCCGCTACGGCGAACCACGTCGAGCGTCGCCGCCATTGCCGGGCCGGCGGTTCAGAGAGCGAAGGCGCCATCCCCAGGCCAAGCAGGATGCCGCCGAGCAGACCGCCAATGTGCGCTGCATTGTCGATACCCGGCAGTGCCACACCGGCAAACAGTGAATAGGCGATGAAGCCGAGCGTGCCACTGCGCAATTTCTTGAAAATTCCCAAGGGCACTTCATGACGCTGGCGTATCAGCCATGCGAGCAGGACACCGTACAGGCCGAAGATGGCACCGGAAGCGCCGACGCTGAGGCCCTCTGCGCGCCACCACACGCTTGCCAGCGAACCCGTCAGCCCACAGGCGACGAACAGCAGCAACATGCCGCTACGGCCGAAGATGCGCTCGATGAAGTAGCCAATCTGCCACAGAGCCAGCATGTTGAGGGCGAGGTGCAGTGGGCTGCCGTGCAGGAAGACGGAACTCAGCAGTCGCCAGGTTTCGCCTGACTGGACCTTCGGCCCGAAGTTCGCACCCATCGTCAGCAACACGTTGCCGGGCACTGTCCACCATGAGTGTGCCCGCCATAGCTCGATGGCGAACATGGCGATGCAAGCGCCAATCAATGCATGGGTCAGCCAGGTACGTTCGACGCGCGCATGCAGGCGGTCGATGAACTCGTCTTCGTTCAAGCGGGTCGTGAGGCGGGTTACGGGGGGTGTCAGCGCGTCGGGGCGCTCTTGTTGGCGCGCTCGATCGCCTTCAGACGCTCGGTATCCGCGGCCCGGATGGCGGTCTTCTGATCATCGCTCAGCGGCTTGCCGAGGCTGCGCTCCAGCCCGGCGACCAGGCGTGCTACCGGGTCGGCAATGCGACCGTGCTCGGGCATCTCTTTGGCGATGACGGCACTGCGTACGCCGACGATGCCGGCAACATCCTTCACAAAAGCCTCATCGGCCTTGCGCGTTTCGGCTTTGAGATAGGCCATTTGTGCCGGCGTCAATTGCTGCGCCTGGATGGCTGCACTACCCAGCAGCAGACAGCAGGCAAGAATGAATCCGGTAAAGCGATGAGTCAGGCTTGTGTATGTCATGTTTCTGGAGGCGTGGAAACTATCGGTGCTGAACGCTGAACGCTGAACCTTAACGCATGCCATTGCAATGACGTAGCAGCCAGCGTTGCAGGGGGTGTGTGGTTTGTACCACGTTTGTACCACAAGCGAGCAACGCATGAGCCCGCGAAACTGATGACGTCGATTCGGTGAAGGCTAGTCAATGCGCCACTTGAATTGCACGACGACAGCGCCGTCGACATAGGGTTTCACCGTGGGGATTACGTAAGCCTGTACGCCGAATCTGCTGACGCGCCACTCCACAAAGGGCATGGCCATCGGCACGATGGCAGCGTGGTGATAGCCGGTGGAGAGACCTGCCGTTGCGCCGATGCGCAAGCCTTCTGCGGGTTGCCAGACCGCGTAGTTGACGGTGCCATAGAAGGCAGCGCGCCGAAGGCTGTTCTTGAAGACGCCGGCCGACCAGGACAGATTGTCGCTGTAGTCCTTTTCGTAGCCGATGCCCGGGTTGAATTCGTTGAGGTCGAGATCACGTTCAAAGTGCCGCGAAAAGCCACCGAAACTGACGAACTCGGCGCCTGAGGCGCAAAAGCTGCTGCATGCGAGTATCGCCAAGAGTGTCACCCATAGTGCGCGCTTGAAACAGGGCAGGAACGAATTCGTAGTTGGCATCAGAGGTCTCGTCGGTAAGACAGCGAAATGAGGCCGCATTGTAACGTCAGTGCCGTATTTGCTCTACGCAACCGACATGCGTGTTTGCAGGCATGCAACCTGCCCTTCGTCTATTTTTGGCACAATGCAGCAATCGCATTCATTTGTATCCACGCGCGGCAATCGAAGGGTGTTGTCACCGCGCTTGCCGACCACTAAATCCAGCCGTTGAACTAATCGTTGAGCCAATCATATTCACAGGGAAACTTGCCATGAAGCGTGTCGTTTTCAACCAGAAGGGTGGTGTCGGAAAGTCGACCATTGCATGCAATCTGGCCGCGATTTCCGCCGCGAAAGGGTTGCGCACGCTATTGATCGATCTGGATGCGCAAGGTAACTCTTCGCATTACCTGTTGGGCAACGCGGTCGAGGAGGTCGAGCAGACAAGTGCCGAACTGTTCGAACAAACGCTGACGCTGCGCTTCGAGCACCTGCCCGCAAAAGGCTATGTCCAGGCCAGCCCCTTTCCGAATCTGTCGGTGATGACCTCATCCAAACGCCTCGAAGAGTTGATGGGCAAGCTGGAATCGCGCTACAAGATATTCAAATTGCGCGAAGCGCTCGAAGAGCTGTCAGCCGATTTCGACTACATCTACATCGACACACCGCCCGCGCTGAATTTCTACACGCGCTCGGCCCTGATTGCAGCGGACAGTTGTCTCATCCCCTTCGATTGCGACGATTTCTCGCGCCGGGCGCTGTATTCCCTGCTGGAAAACGTCGAGGAAATCCGCAGCGACCACAATGACAACCTGCATGTCGAAGGCATCGTCGTGAACCAGTTCCAGCCGCGTGCAAGTTTGCCGCAGCGAATAGTCCAGGAACTCAAGGATGAAGGGCTGCCGATCCTCGACAATTACTTGTCCAGTTCGGTGCGTATTCGCGAGTCGCACCAGCAGAGCAAGCCGATGATCTATCTCGATCCGCGTCACAAGCTGACGCAGGAGTACGTGGCTCTGCACGATTCACTCAACGGCTAAGGAACAACCAAGGCGCATGACCTCACTTTCCAGATACTGCGTTGCGCATGGCAAGTCTTTCGACCCGGACGATATCGATCCGGCGTCAAAGCCGTTCAGCCAGGGCAGCAAGGCAAACGACCTGGCTCACATCGCGGCGTTGTCGGACAAGATATCGGCGCTGCAGGAGTTGCTCTATGCCAATCGCTCGCGCAGCCTGCTGGTCGTGCTGCAGGGCACGGATACCAGCGGCAAGGACGGCGCGGTCCGCAGCGTGTTTTCGCATGTCGACCCGCAGGGCATCAACGTCGTCAGTTTCAAGGCCCCGACACCGCAAGAGCAGGAGCACGACTTCCTGTGGCGTATTCATCCGCAGACGCCCGGCGCAGGCAAGATCACGATCTTCAATCGTAGCCATTACGAAGATGTGTTGATCACGCGCGTCAAGGGCTGGATCGATGATGATGAAGCGCAGCGACGGCTGGCGCATATCCGCCATTTCGAGCAACTGCTGGTGGATCGCGGTACGGTTATCCTGAAATGCTTTCTGCATATATCGAAGGATGAGCAGAAAGAGCGGTTGCAGGCGCGGCTTGCCGATCCGGCGAAGCACTGGAAATTCAACGTCGGCGACCTCGAGGAGCGCAAATCCTGGGGCGCATATCAGGCCGCCTACGCCGCAGCGCTCTCGGCGACCAGCACGGCAGAGGCGCCGTGGTACGTGGTGCCCGCCAATTCCAAGACGCATCGCAACGTGATGATCGCTGAACTGTGTCTGGCTGCGCTCAAGTCAATGAAGCTCAAGCCGCCGAAAGCGAATCCGGCATTTGCGAAGATCAGGATCGAATAGGTCGTGTTCAAGCGTAGGGCGCAGTGAAACTGCGCCAGCGCTGCCGATCGATCCTCGTTTGCAGCGTGGGTGGCGCAGTTTTCACTGCGCCCTACTTGAATCAGCTTGTTGCCAGAGTTGCCAGCGCTGCAACCTGATCCAGTATCGGCTGCGGTATCGGCATGTGGCCACTGAGCATGGCACGCACGATCTCCGCATTGTTTTCCACCGAACATTCTTCGCTACCGACTGCTTCTGCTTCCAGTGAAACCTGGTCGAACATTTCGACGGCGACGCCACGTTGAAAACCCAGCAGACGTGGACGGCGGCGCGGGCTGGCGTAGGCTTCGCCCTCTGTGCCGCGCATCAGCAACGCTGTGGCGTTTTCCTGCACGAGAAACTGTTCCATGAGGACCAGATACTCGGGGTGCGTGACGGCAACGACGCGCACGCTACGGCCCGGCGCGGGGTCCAGCAATTTGGCGACGGTATGACCGCTGTTGCGCACGCCCAGGCGCGGGCGCAGGGCGAGCAGACGATCAAGACCAGGGCAGAGCGCTTCGAGCGGCAGACTGGCGAGCCGGTTGGTCTGCAGGCGTTGCGCAGCTTCTGACAGAGTGGCGCACAGCGGCACATCGAGCGCTGCAAGCAGTTCGAACGGGCTGACGCGTGCATCGAAATCATGGCGTCCCTGCATCAGCACGGGAATGCCCTGGCGTGCCAGCAGGTGTGCGACCACCGGCATCAGGTTGGCTTGTTTGCGCGCGCCGTTGTAAGTTGGCAGCACAACGCAGCGCGGCCCTGCGGGGACCAGGATCTGGCGGCAGCGACTATCCAGCGCGGCCTTGAACCCCTGCAGCTCTTCAAGGTCTTCACCCTTGACGCGCAGTGACAGGAGAATCGCGCCCAGCTCCATATCCGGCACGATGCCGTCGAGGATTGCAGCGAACAGGGTCTCGGCCAGGGCTTTCGGGATGGGACGCGCGCCTTTGGTGCCGCGCCCGATTTCCTTGATGATTTGAGCGTACTTCATGGGATGGGAAAAGGATGCAGAGGGTTTCCGTCACGGGGACTGCGGAACCTGCAGAATGCGTGTCTCGACGCATTTGCCAGGTTGGCGGAAAGACGAAATTATGAGCTGTGCGCGTGCTTTGCGCCAGCGTTGATGCGTAGCCGTTGATGCGTAGCAGTTGACAGTAAAAATTGCCCCGAAAGGAATCGAGTGAAATCAGGAATCTTGAGCCGTGCCCTGCTCGCAGGGCTGTGCGTATTGCTCGTCGCTGGTTGTGCCAGCATGAAATGGCACAAGCCACAGATATCGTTGGTGGATGTACGCCTGGCTGGCGGCAATCTGCTGGAGAGTCGACTTGCGCTGAAAGTGCGTGTGCATAACGAAAATGACAGAGACATAATTCTGGATGCTTTGACCTTCGACATGCTTGCTGGTGATTTTGTCCTGGCAAGGGGGGCGCGCAGCGAGCCCATCGTGCTGTCGCGCTTGGCAGACACCATCGTCGATATCGACGCCACGGCGCGCACACTCGACATCCTGCAGCGCTTGCCTGCCCTGGTGCAGAGCGATGGCCGTATCAGCTATGTGGTCAAGGGCGAGGCCGTGATTCGCGATTACGGCAGGGTGCCGTTCGAGCATACGGATAGCCTGGCCATGCCGAAGTTGTCACGTGGCGCACCGCCCGCCGCCCTGTCGGGTAGCAATCCCGCTTCCAGTAGCGCAGGGGCGTCCAGCAGTGCGAATGCCCCACAATAGTCCTGTCAGCGCCTAAACTTGCGGTTTTCGCTCGTGCTGCTTTCCGGATAGTTCAAACACATTCATGCGCAACCTGCTGCTTTTCCTTTTCATACTGATTGGCGTCTACTACTTGCGTCGCTTGCTGGCGGGTAACGACGCGGCAGACAAGCCAACAGCTGCAGCCGAACCGCAGCGCGAAGCGGAGCAGGTGCTTCCTTGCGCGCATTGCGGTTTGCTGGTGCCAGCCAGCGAAGGCGTCGAGTCGCAAGGCAATTTCTTCTGCTCCGCCGAGCACTTGCGTCTGGGTCCGGGCGCTCAATGAGCGAGGACTGGGCGGTCCCTCTGCCTGGCGAAACATCGCGTAGCACATCGATACGCTACTTCAATTTTTATCGCCTTGTCATTGCCAGTCTGCTGGGGATATTCGGCGCGGTCTTCCAGATCGGCGAAGCGTCTCCTGCAGCTTATGCAATCGTTGTCTTCGCATACTGGCTGGCCGCCGTAGGCTTCATGCTGATCACGCCACGCACGCGCAGCCAGCTCAACACCTTGCTGATGTGGCAGGTGGCACTCGATGTGGTGGTGCTCACCGCCATCATGTTCATCAGCGGTTCGCAGCGTGGCTCGGTGCCCTATTTGCTGATGACCACCCTGGCAGGGGCTGCGCTGGTTGGCGAAGGGCGCATGGTGCTCGGCTTTGCCGCCATGGCAACCATTTCAGTGCTTGCCGAACAGGCTGCGCGCATTGTGCTGCTGGGTGTGCGTGCCGATGACCTGACGCGCACCGGCATTACCTGTCTGGGATATTTTGCAGTGGCGTTGCTGGCACGTTTGCTGGCGCGGCGGGCACTCGTCAACGAAGCGCTGGCACGTCATCGCGGCGCGGCATTGCAACGCCAGATGCGCATCAATTCGCGCATCATCGAAGACATGCAGGACGGCGTGGTGGTGATCGATGAGAGTGGCTCGGTGCGCCAGCTCAATCCTCGTGCAGTGGAGCTGCTGGGCGTCGAGCTGGTGGAAGGGGAGCGCGTTGAAATGCGTGTTCCCGAGCTTGGGGCGGGCCTGGAGCAATCCCTGCAGGCACTTTCCCCCGTATTGCGTATCGAGCGCAGCGGCAAGACCATCCGGCTGCGCCGCGTGCTGACCGGGGAGGGCGGCGACCAGGTGCTGTATCTCGAAGACCTGGACCGCATCGAGGCGCAGGCGCAACAGCTCAAGCTGGCCGCGCTGGGGCGCCTCACCGCCAATATTGCGCATGAAATACGCAACCCGCTGGCCTCGGTCACGCAGGCCGCCGAGTTGTTGCAGGATGAGAAACGCACGCAGATGCAGCAACGCCTGTCGCGCATCGTGCTCGACAATGCCGCGCGTATCGAGCGTATCGTGCATGACGTGCTGGAAGTGGGGCGTCGTGACAAGGCGACTGTGGAGTCGCTGGATGCGACTGCCTTTGTGCACAATTTCATCGAAGAATTCGCCATGCATACACAGGCGGCCCGAGAATGCGTGCATGTCGAAATCGAAGGGCAGCCGAAGATCTGCTTTGATCGGGTGCATCTGGCACAGATACTCGGCAACCTGCTGAGCAATGCTTTGCGCTATTGTCAGCGGCTGCCGGATTCGGTGCGCCTCAAGATCGTGGCGCAGGGCGAGGAGCAATTGCTCGTGTCTGTCAGCGACGATGGCCCGGGCATCGCGACGCAAGAGCGAGGTCGCATCTTCGAGCCGTTTCACACAACCGATCCCAAGGGAACAGGTCTGGGTCTGTACGTGGCACAGGAGCTGGCCGACGCCAATGGCGCACGCCTTGTCCTGGCCGACACGGAAGCAGGCGCCGAATTCCATTTGATAGCGAGAGGGCAGGCATGAGTGTGCAATCCGGTGAGCGCCGGTCGGGTCCGCGGGACGCCGATGTGCTGATCGTCGATGACGAAGACGATATTCGCGAGTTGCTTGAAATATCCTTGATGCGCATGGGGTTGGGCGCGGACAGCGTCGGCAGTGTCGGCGCTGCAATCAAGCTCCTGTCGGAGCGCAACTACCGCCTGGTTCTCACCGACATGCGCTTGCCTGATGGCGAGGGCCTGGAAGTCGTGCGGCATGTCGCGGCGCATTCAAATGACTTGCCTGTGGCGGTCATCACCGCGCATGGCAGCATGGACAACGCGGTCGCTGCGCTGAAGGCAGGTGCATTCGACTATCTCTCCAAGCCTGTATCGCTTGAACAGCTGCGTGCGCTGGTCAAGTCTGCCCTCGATGTGAGGACGCGGCAGTCCAGCGCGCCGTCGGACAAGACGCCGCAATTTACCGGCAGCTCGCAGGCGATGGACCAGGTGCGCAATCTGGTGGAACGGCTGGCACGCAGCCTGGCGCCGGTCTATGTGTCAGGCGAGTCGGGCAGTGGCAAGGAGCGTGCGGCGCGCATGATCCACATGCTCGGCCCGCGGGCTGAACAGCCCTTCATCGCTGTCAACTGTGGCGCGATTCCCGAGAATCTCATGGAGTCCGAATTCTTCGGCTATCGCAAGGGGGCTTTCACCGGCGCTGAAACGGATCGCGATGGCTTCTTTCACGCCGCCAACGGTGGCACCTTGTTCCTCGATGAAGTCGCCGATCTGCCGCTGGCGATGCAGGTCAAATTGTTACGCGTGATCCAGGAGCGTCGTGTGCGCCGGGTGGGCGACACACAAGAGCAGGCGATCGACGTGCGCATCATTTCCGCCACGCATCAGAGCCTCAAGGAACAAGTCGATGCAGGGCGGTTCCGTCAGGATCTTTTCTACCGGCTCAATGTAATCGAGATGCACATGCCGGCCTTGCGCGAGCGGCGTGAAGATATCCCCGAGCTGGCGCAGAGCATTCTGCAGCGGCTCGCTCATGACTCCGGCATGAGCCTGCCGCGACTTACCGCCGCTGCGATCAAGGCGCTCGAGCGTTATGCGTTTCCGGGCAATGTGCGTGAGCTGGAAAATATTCTGGAACGCGCACTGGCGCTATCATCGGGAGATGACATTGACGAGGCGGACCTGCGCCTGGAGCCGATGTCGTTGTCATCGTCCGAGCTCTCGGCAAGTGGCGCGAGCGAAGGTGGCAATCTGCAGGATCACCTTGATCGTGTCGAAAAGCTGGCAATCGTCGAAGCCTTGTCGAAAACCGGCGGCAATCGCACGCGCGCAGCGCAATTGCTGGGCGTTACTTTCCGCTCACTACGGTACCGGATGGAACGCCTGGGGATGAAGGAGCAGCAGTAGGCGCCAGGCAAAGTCGGAAGGCGGGCTGCAAAGGCAAGGGCCGCAAGGAGGACAGCAGAAGCTGTCTTTCCTTGCGGCCCTTTGTTTTCGTCAGCGTTCCCCACGCTTGCGCGTGAAGTGCTGTTACACGCTGCCCAGAATGCGTGAGCCCGGTCGCGTGCGGGAAATGCCATCGCGGCCGTAGGTTGTCGGTTGATCGGCATGCGCCATCAATACCGCCAGAGCCTGATGATTGTTTTTCAGCCGCTCGGTAATGAAGCGACCGTTTTCGAGATTGATATTGCGCGCCTGTTCCGCTGCGGCGAGATATTCGCCCCATGCTGGCGCGCCAGCATCGCCCAGCAATTTCTGGATGCCGTCGCGGTCGTGCGGCAGGCCGGCTTGCGCCAGCACAGCGATACGGGCCGTCGACAGCTGATCGAGTTGCCGGACAATCTGCCCCTTGCGTTCGGAAAGTGCGAACAGGGGTTCCATGTCGGTATGCGACAATGTTTCGCGTTCCTCACCGAGCACGGCGATGAACTCGCGTACCAGATCGCGTTCGGCGCCCAGCAGCGAAATCAGGCGCTGGCGTAACGCGCCCGGATCGGTACCACTGCCTTGCACACTGATGCTCACGTTGCGATCAGGCCGATTGAGGCCGTGCGGACAACATCTGACGGACACTCTCGATCAGGGCATCGGCAACCTTTTCCGGATGAACCTGGAAACGACCGTCCGAAATCGCCTGCTTGATTTCGTCCACCTTGGCGCCATCCACAACTGGCGCTTGCGCGATCAGTTGATCCAGCTTGCCCGATAGCGCCACCTGCGTGCCGCCACCGCTCGTTTGGACCGGGCTGGACGAAGTCTCTCGCGACGAGCGTGTCTTGCTGTCACCGCCAATCTGGCCGGAAGATTTGACTGAATTATCGATTTTCACTGCGTTCCCCTTTTACTCAAGGCTTCGGCGTCATTCGTACCCACTACGGTAAACCCTGATCTGCCGTCTCACCGGATGTAACGGTCGGATTTGAAGCAAACTTTAGCCCTTTTTATGGGGCTTGGCACGGCTTGCAGTCATACCTGCTTATTTCGAATTGATCGGTACAAGACAATCAGCGGCTTATCACCCTGTATTCTTTAGGCGCACAAAGCTTTTATTGCTGGCAGTGGTAGGGCTGACGTGACAAATGGCGTGGCCTGGTGATGAGCGAAAGTCCGAGCTTCGCACGCTGTACGAGGAGCGTATGAAAAGAATTCTGTTGTTGTATACGGGGGGAACCATCGGTTGTGAGGGCACGCCGCTCGCCCCGATGTCCGCCGAACGCTTCAAACACTGCCTGACGGCGCTTGCGCTCATGCCGCAGGATGTCGTGTGTGAGCTGCAAGCGCTGCCGCAGCCGCTCGATAGCGCCACTATGCAGCCGGGCGACTGGCTGGATATTACTGCGAGCCTGCTCGATGCCTGGGCGAGTTTCGATGGCTTTGTCGTGTTGCACGGCACGGACACGCTGGCTTACACCGCTGCGGCCTTGTCCTTCCTGCTCCAGGGGGCCGACAAACCGGTTGTATTCACCGGCTCGCAATATCCCTTGTCGGCTGTGCAGTCGGATGCGCCGCGCAATATTGCGGACGCCATTGTTGCCGCAGCCGCAGCCGCTCCCGGCCTGACCGAGGTGAGCGTGTGTTTTGCCGGTCGCCTGTTGCGTGGCAATCGTTGTATCAAGCGCAGCGTCACGGAGCCGGATGCATTTGCCTCACCCAACTGGCCTCAGCTCGGCGAAGTGGCAGACCATATTGTTGTGTTGAACGCGAGCGCATTGTTGCCCCAGCCGGTGAAGCCATTCGATAGCCAGGCTGTGCGGGCCGGGCTGCAGCAAGTGCGCGAGCGCCTGTCTGACTATCCCGTATGGGCGATCCAGCTGCATCCTGGCTTTCCGCCGGCTTTGCTGCGCGCTGCATTGACGTTGCACGCCGCGCCGCGTGCCTGGGTGCTGGCCTGCTATGGCAGCGGCAACGCACCGGAAGACGCGGATTTCATCGCTGCCCTGCATGAAGCACGCGCCCGCGGTGTTGTCGTCGTGGCGGTGACGCAAGCCGCACACGGCGGCGTTGACCTGACGACTTATCGTACCGGCGCAGGCCTCGCGCAAGCTGGCGTAATTTCGGGGCGAGACATGACGCTTCCGGCCGCGCTGACCAAATTGCAGCTCCTGCTGGCGCAGGGTCTTTCGCAGGATGAAGTGATCACACGACTGTCGCAACCGCTTGCCGGCGAGATGTCCCCGGGCTAAGCGTGCCGCCTTCTGTCGCCGGGCATGTCTGGTGTGCGCGGGCTCATATCGCGATATTCCGAGAGCCTGCACCCAAGCCGCTTCGCCATGCCGTGCGCGCCACTGCGCATGACCTGGAAATGATTCCATGCGAATACCGGTCGCAGCAGCGCAGCGAAACGACGCATCCACGGGCGTGACAGACGTACGTCCCAGCGGTAGGTGACGATGACTGCGTCATCGCCGTGCGGTGTCAGTATCCACAGGCCGCGACCGTCAAGATCACCTGTGACCGAGCCTTCCAGCTCGAAAGGCGGCGCAGCACGTGTGCGCGCGATCTGCAGGTTCAGACGATAGAGCAGCGGCGTACGCCATACCAATTCGACCAGCTTGCCGGTGCCATCGTCATTGCCTGCGTGCAGGGTGGCGGCTCGCATGACCTCGGGCCACCACCGTGGCCATTCGCCGATATCGTCCAGAAGCGCCCATATCTGTCTTGCGTTGCAGGCGAGCTGCCATTGACTGATCAGAACGAAGCGATCCTGCATCGAATCAGGTCAATCGCGCCAGATCGGCAGAGGTATGGACGAACAGCAGGCCGCCGACATCTGACGTGATGTCGCCACGTGCCGAAGCGCCCGGTGCCAGTTGATATTCGCCGGTACGCAGCAGGATGTCGCCAAGAAAAACTTCGCCGGCAACCGTCAGGCACTCTTCTTCATGGGCATGCACGTAGCCCGGCATGTGGCCGCCGGGCTCGATGCTGACCAGCATTGAAGCGACGTCACCGTTGATCCACAGCGGTTTGATGCGCGTGCCCACGCCGACGGAATGCCAGTTGTCATGATCGGCACGTACCGTGGTGGGTTGCACGCCACGGCCCGGCAACCAGGCGGACACAAGCTCGCGCACCATGCGCACGCCGCTGCCCAGCGAGCTGCCGCGAATGAAGATCAGCGCACCGTCTTTCGACCCGATGCTCGGATGCTTGCTGCCGCGCGGGGCGAGGTGGTAGTCCTGCGCGCCGACGACAAGGTCGCCAGTGGTGAGGCTGCCGCGCAGCACCACGCATTCTTCGTGTGCAAGATGACGATGGCCGGGCAGGCTGGTGCCCGGTTCGAATTCGATCAGCGCCGAGCTGACGATTCCGTTGTCATGGAGTACGCAGGCGCGCACGCCCTTGCTGAGTACTTGCCATTTCTGATCGGCCTTGCGCAGGGTGCGCAAGCCGCGATGGCTGGCTGCGCTGCTTGCAATACGGCTTTGCAGGCGCGTGTGCAAGCCAGGTTCGCGCGAGGGCGGCACCTGTGCCGGACGCAGACCGTCGGCAAGGAGCGCCAGCGCCAATTCAGCTTCAGTTGTATTTTCGTCGCTTGCCGAAGCCGACGTGAGATGGTTATTCATAGTGTCTCCGGATCCGCAGCAATCCCTGCGCCCACCGATGCATCGAGGGCGCCAATCGGCTCGGAAAGCAGGGTGCGAAGCGTGTTGAGGCCGCGCCTGATATGGGACTTCACGGTGCCCAGTGGAATGCCTGTATGCAGGGTGATTTCCTCATGCGTGAAGCCGCGGAAAAACGCCAGGGCAATCAGCTGGCGTGGCTGTGGGTCGAGTTGTTCCAGTGCGCTGTGCAGGCGGTGCTCGCTCTGCACGGCACTGAGCAGATCTTCGGGGCCTTCGTCGCTCGCACCTCTGGCGTCGAGCAGGGCAGTCATGTCTTCAGTCGCGATAGCCGGATCACGGGCACGCAAGGCATCCAGCGCACGGCTGCGCGCCATGGTCAGAATCCAGGCGAGGGCCGTGCCGCGCGTCGGGTCGAAACGCGGCGCCTGACGCCATACCTGCCAGAAGGTGTCTTCCGCCACCTCTTCGGCGAGCTCGGCGTTGCGCGTGATGCGTAAGGACAGCCCGTACACCCGTCCGACCGTAGCTTCGTAAAGCGAATTCAGCGCAGCTTCATCCTGACGTGTGATGCGCTCGATCCAGCCTTGCAACTGGCTCTCACGCACGGGTTGGGCTGCAGGCGGCGTGCGGCCGGCGCCGGACTCGCCGGAATCTTCGTCCGCAATGGCGGCCTGATCAGAGGACGCCTCAGCAGGCATCAACATCGGCAAATCGCTGCGCGAATCGAATCCGCTGATATTCATGTGTTCGGCACGAAGGTCTTGATCATCATTTCTCTGGCAAACATCCGCATGTTTGAGGCTTTGCGGCAACCATCAGGGCACATTTCGCTGCGAATTCCGGCATATCGCTGAACGCAAGGTACAGCCGTTCGCCACGTACAGGAATCAATACGCGCGACGCTGCAATCTGGATGCAGCCAGGGCCGGTTGCGTCAGCGAGAGTCGCTCATATCGACTGTGTCGGCCGCAGCGGCAACGCCGCTGAGCACCTGGCCGTTGTCGAGTCTTACGCGAATCATTTCGCCGCGCTGCGCGCTATTGAGGGCGCGGCCACGATTGACGACGGAGAAGCCGCTGCCATTGGCAATCACGCGCACCGACTGCCCTGCGCGTATGCCGATTTCATGTTGCAGGTAGGCGTTGCGCAACGGTTGCCCCGGTGACAGGGCCTGCCTGGTCGTCTGACCCATGGCGTCTTTCAAACCCAGTACCAGATCCGCGGGATAGGCCGTCAACTCCCCTTGTTCGAGCTGCACGTCTCCCTCTGCGATTGTCTGGCCGCCTGCGACGGGCCGCGCCAGCTTCACGTAACTACCTTCCACTTGTACGCGTGCGCTGACATACAGCGTGCCGTTCGGGCCATTCGTGCAGCGCACACCTACGGTCACACGGCCCCAGGCTTGCTGGCCTTGCGGCAGGAAAGCCTGGACTTGCGTGCAGCGTTCCAGCGTGAGCTGCCTTTCGTCCGGCGGTTTGACACTCACGCTGACCGAGCCTGGCAGGTCACTGGTACGTTGTGTCAGATAGGTGGTGACGGCCGCGACCACTTCCTGCGAGCTTGCAGCGCGAGCAACCGGCCCGGCCAGCGTACCGAGCAGATAAAACAGGCAGAGAGCGGCGACGGTCTTCTTCATGAGGGGAGGTGGGTGTGTGGTGGACGCGGCGAGATGCGTGAAAGCGGTGGTACGTGAGCAGCCAGTTTCCCACGTGATTTGAACACGCGATGCATGCACGCAGGCGCAGAACAGAGAGGCTAAACACGGCCACTTCCGCAGCGCCTTTCATACCCGTTTTTCATGACCGGCAATGTTTGCCGGTGCGGCTGTCGGCGCTGCCGGATAGCAGGTCGTTTTGCCGCTTTTTCGGCCCGATGACAGCCGCGTTGGGCAATTACGATGCTGGCACGAAAGCTGCAAAGTGTCCGTCAGGTACGAGGCGATTTGCCGGTACGCAGGAGACGAACATGACAGCAAGACAGAAACAGAGTCGCCAGACACGCTTCAATCGCCCAGTGCGATTGAACGCTCGGCAGGCGCTGTCGATGTCGGCGGTCAACGCAGCTCCTCGTCAGGAAAATGTGCAGCAAGGAATGCAACTGCGCAAGCTGCAACGTACCCGCAATGGAGAACAAAGCATGAGCCGACTCGACAACGCATTGAGCTTTCATCAGACAGCACTGAATGTGCGTTCGCAACGCCAGGCCGTGCTGGCATCCAACATCGCCAATGCCGATACGCCTAACTACAAGGCGCGTGACATGGATTTCGGCTCGGCGCTCAAGGGCGCCATGCAGGGACGCGCCGGCCAGCCTTTAGCGCTGGCAACCACTGCGTCGCGCCATATGGCCATGAGCGGCATGGCGATGCCGCCGGCGCTTCAGTACCGGCCCGAGACGCAATCGAGCGTTGACGGCAATACAGTTGATATGGACGTGGAGCGCTCGGCGATGGCCGAGAACACCCTGCAGTACGAAGCGAGTCTGACCTTCATCAACGGCTTGCTCAAGAGCATGCAGGCCGCCGTGACGGGTCAAGGCTAAGCGCGCGGAGAACGATCATGAGCCTGCTTGATGTCTTCGGAATTGCCAGCTCTGCGATGCATGCGCAGTCCAAACGTCTCAACACCACGGCCAGCAATCTGGCCAATGCCGATAGCATTGCCGGTCCGGATGGTCAGCCCTATCGCGCCAAGCAGGTGGTCTTTCAGGCGCAGCAGCTGGGCAACAGCTCTTATGCGCAAGGCGTGCAGGTCACACAGGTAGTCGAGAGTGCAGCACCGCTGCGCATGGTGTACGACCCGAAGAACCCGGCGGCGAGCGCTGAAGGTTATGTGTCGATGCCGAATGTGGATGTGGTTGAAGAAATGACGAACATGATATCGGCATCACGTGCGTACCAGACCAATGTCGAAATGATGAATACGGCCAAGACGCTTTTGCAGAAAACCCTGACCATCGGCCAGGGCGGATGATCCCTGCGGGGTCAATAGCAGGATCAAGAAGAGGATGATGTCATGACAGTCTCAGCAACGGATACGACACAATCGGTCTACCAGTCCCTGACCAGCAGCACCAAGGACACCAAGACCAGCAAGACGGACGATACGCAGGCGCGCTTTCTCAAGCTGCTGACTACGCAGCTGAAGAATCAGGACCCGCTCAACCCGGTGGATAACGCGCAGACGACGTCACAGCTCGCGCAGATCAGCACGGTCGACGGCATCGAGCGCCTCAATTCCACGCTGCAAGGCCTGGCGGGCAGCTACCGCACCAGCGAGACATTGCAGGCTGCCGCGCTGGTGGGGCGTGGAGTGCTCGTCGATGGCGATCAGATGACGTTGAGCAGCAATGCATCCGGCAGCTTCGCAGTCGGCGGATTCAATCTGGATGCAGCGGCCGACAAGGTCAATATTTCCATTCGGGACAGCAGCGGTGTCGAGATCGCCAATGAAGAGCTGACCAAGCAGGACGCCGGCTCGCACGAGTTCGTCTGGGATGGCACCACCACCAACGGCGCCATAGCAGCCAACGGCAAATATTCGATAAAAATCACGGCAACCAAGGGTAACGATGCAATTACTTCCAACGCCCTCGAGATGGCGACCGTCGTAAGCGTTTCGAATACCGATTCCGGTGTCAGCCTCGACGCCGGGCGCTTCAGCAAGCTGTCCTTAGCCGATATCCGTCGCATCATCTAGTCGGGAGCAACAACATGGCATTCCAACAAGGTCTATCCGGTCTCAACGCTGCCGCCAAGGCGCTGGACATCATCAGCAACAACGTGGCCAACGGCAGCACGATTGGTTACAAGCTTTCCGGCGCACAGTTCGGCGACGTCTATGCAGCAGCGCTCAATGGCGCAGCGGCCGGCGTGCAGGTCGGTATCGGCACCTCGCTCAGCCAGGTCTCGCAGCAATTCACGCAAGGCAATATCACGCCGACCGACAACCCTCTCGATGTCGCGATCAACGGCGATGGCTTCTTCGTCGTGCAGTCGCCCGATGCCTCCGTAACGGCATACAGCCGCAATGGACAGTTCGATGTCGATGCGAATGGCTACATCGTCAATGCCGCCGGCTATAAGCTCATGGGCTTCCTGCCCGGTGGCGGGTCGACAACGGCATCGCCGATCCAGCTCTCTGCCAGCAACAGCTCATTGACGGGCGCACCTGCGCCGACGACGACGATGAGCATCGGCACGAATCTCGATTCGCGCGACACGGCGCCAGCGATCACGCCGTTTTCCCATACCGACACCAGGACCTACAACTCCTCGACCGCGACGACGGCTTACGACAGCCTGGGCAATCCTCACGCGATCACGATGTACTTCGTGCGAAGCGCGACGGCACCGTCGCTGGCCGGCGCGACCGCACGCTGGGATGTTTACAAATCGATCGACAACGGCACACCGAGTGCCACGCCTGACAAGATGGAATTCAACAGCTCAGGCGCGCTGGTCGGCACCTCGGCAGTCGGCACCTACACCATTCCCGGCAGCTTCGCAGTCACGACCGGCGCCGCGACACCATTGGCTTTCCCGATGAGCATGGCGGGCAGCACGCAATATGGCAGCACTTTCAACGTTACTTCCCAGACGCAGGACGGTTATGCGCCGGGTACGCTGTCAGGCATCACCATCAGCAAGGACGGTGTCATTCAGGGCCGGTACTCCAACGGCCAGACCACCGACATCGCCACGCTTGCGCTGGCAACGTTTGCCAGCCCCAACGGCTTGTTGTCGATCGGCAGCAACTTCTGGTCAGAGTCGGCCGAATCGGGCGCCGCGCAACTCGGGGCTCCCGGCATCGGCAAGCGCGGTCTGCTGCAGGCCGGTTCGATCGAAGAATCGAATGTCGACCTTACGGCCGAGCTGGTGAACATGATTACGCAGCAACGCAATTACCAGGCGAATGCGCAGTCGATCAAGACGCAGGATCAGGTGATGCAGACGCTGGTGAACCTGCGCTGATCCTGAGTAACGCTGAACGGTAAAGAGGCCATGGATAAACTGATCTACACAGCGATGAGCGGAGCGAAAGCGATAATGAGTCAGCAGACTTCTGTCGCCAACAATCTTGCCAATGCCTCGACGTCCGGTTTCAGGGCCGAGTTGCACCGCTTTCGCGCTGTGGATATCCAGTCGCCCGTTTCGCACACCCGTGCCTTTGTGGTCGATGACAGCGTCGCAACGGATTTCCGTTCCGGCCCGATGATGAAGACCGATGGTGCATATGACGCGGCCATACAGGGGGCCGGCATGTTCGCCGTGCAGGCACCCGATGGTAGCGAAGCCTATACCCGCAACGGCAGTTTCTCCGTCGATACCAATGGCGTATTGCGCACCAACACCGGGCTGGCAGTGGTCGGCGATTCGGGCCCCATCACCATTCCGCCTGACAACGGTATCGAGATCGGTCAGGACGGCACGATCACGGCGACACCTACAACAGGGGCGAGAAACGCCGCCAACGCAGTTGGCCGCCTCAAGCTGGTCAATCCCGCAGAAGCAGATTTCATCCGCGGTGAGGATGGCCTGTTCCGTACTGCAACGGGTACCCCTGCAGCGCAGGATGACACGGTAAAAGTCGTCGGCGGATTCGTCGAAGGCAGCAATGTGAATGTAGTGGAACAGATGGTCAGCATGGTGTCGCTGGCGCGTCAGTTCGAAATGCAGACCAAGATGCTCGATATGGCGCAACAGGATGACAAGGCTGCGACCGCGATCATTGCCCGCTAGTTGAAAGCTGGTTGAAACGTTAAGGAAGGATCAGGAAAATGATTGGCGCACTGTGGGTTGCCCGAACCGGTCTCGATGCTCAGCAAATGCAGCTGGATGTCATATCCAATAATCTTGCCAATACGGCGACCAATGGTTACAAGCGCTCACGCGCGGTGTTCGAGGATCTGATCTATCAGAACATCCGTCAGCCGGGCGCGCAAAGCTCGCAGACCACGACCATTCCTTCCGGCCTGCAACTGGGCACCGGCGTGCGCCCGGTGTCGACCGTGCGCAACCAGGCTCAAGGCAATCTGCAACAAACGAGCAACAACTTTGATCTGGCAATCCAGGGCTCCGGTTTCTTCCAGGTGCTGCTGCCCGATGGCACCACAGGTTACACGCGCGACGGCTCCTTCCAGCAGGACTCGCAAGGTCAGATCGTCACCTCTGCGGGCTACGCGGTGCAGCCTGCCATCACGATTCCGGCCGACGCGCTGTCCATCACCATTGGCAAGGACGGCACAGTGAGTGTCACGCAGCCAGGCAGCACCGGTGCAGTCCAGGTCGGCAGCATGCAGGTCGCCACTTTCGTCAATCCGAGCGGCTTGCAGAGCGTTGGCGAAAACCTTTTCCTCGAGACTTCATCCAGCGGTACAGCGACGCCGGTAACTCCAGGCACCAACGGGGCAGGATCGGTCAACCAGGGTTACGTCGAGACGTCCAATGTGAACGTCGCCGAGGAACTTGTCAGCCTGATCCAGACGCAGCGCGCTTACGAATTCAATTCCAAGGTGGTGTCGACTGCCGATGCGATGTTGAGCCGCCTGTCGCAGCTGTAATCGAAACGCCGGACTGAAAAAACAAAATGTCGATCTTTTCCTTCATGCCGCGCCGCCTGCTTGTTTGCCTTCTGCCCATGCTGCCGGCATGCAGTCTGCTGACGACGCCGACCTCCGTGCATCAACCCATGTCGGCTCGCCCCGAGCCGGCACCCATGGTCCAGTCGGCCAACGGCTCGATCTACGGTGCAGCAACGCGCCCGATCTTCGAAGATCGCCGTGCGCGTCTGGTCGGCGACACACTGACGGTCAATATTGTCGAGAAGACGCAGGCCAGCAAGAGCGCCAACAGCAATGCCACGCGCGGCAGCGATACCTCCGCCGGTATTTCGTCGCTGGTGGGCGTGCCCGGCAAGTTCCTGGCGCCGCTGTCGGTGGGCGCTTCGAGCGATACAGCCTTTACCGGCAAGGGTGCATCGGCGGCAAACAACGCTTTCACCGGCACGATTACCGTGACGGTTATCGAGGTTTATGCCAATGGCAATCTCCTGGTGTCGGGCGAGAAACAGGTAGCGATCAATCAAGGGCAGGAATTCATCCGTTTTTCGGGCGTAGTGAATCCCAACTACGTGACAAGCTCCAATACCGTGCAATCCGTTCAGGTCGCCGATGCGCGAGTGGAGTACAAGGGAAGTGGCTACATCGACGAGGCTCAGACCATGGGCTGGATGCAGCGCATCTTCATGAACATCCTGCCGTTCTGAGCGTTGCGTGAAGCGCTTGCAAGGGCGTCGGTGTTTGCAAAGCAAGTAATGAATCAAGTAATGACGCAGGTGAGAAAATGAGAAGCGCAACCCGGATGTGTGTGTGGATTTTCTGCCTGCTGTCGCTCAGTGTTTGCGCGCTGTCGGTAGCACATGCCGAGCGCATCAAGGATCTCGCCACCGTCGCCGGCGTGCGCAACAATCAGCTTGTCGGCTACGGCATCGTTGTCGGTCTTGATGGCACGGGCGACCAGACGACGCAGGCGCCATTCACGACGCAAAGCCTGATCAACATGCTCGGCAATATGGGCGTCAGCATTCCTCCGGGCACGTCCCTGCAGCTCAAGAACGTTGCCGCTGTCATGGTCACCATGCAGTTGCCGCCATTCGCGCAACCCGGTCAGCAGTTCGATATCAACGTCTCGTCGATGGCCAATGCCAAAAGCATCAAGGGCGGCACCTTGCTCATGACGCCGCTCAAAGGCGCGGACGGGCAAGTCTATGCCGTGGCGCAGGGCAGCATCATCGTCGGTGGCGCGGGTGGCCAGGCTGGTGGCACGAGTGTCACGGTCAATCATCTGTCTGCGGGGCGCGTGCCGGGGGGCGCCATTGTCGAGCGCGCGGTGCCGATGCAGGTGGGTCAGGAAGACACGATCATGTACGAGCTGAGCGCATCCGATTTCGGCACGGCGCAGCGCGTTGCAGATGCAATCAACCAGGCGAATGTTGCCGGCACCGCATGGCCGCTGGATGGCCGCCGCATCCAGGTGCGTGCGCCGGCGACGGCCTATGAACGTGTCGCCTTTCTGGGCCGTATCGAGAATCTCGAAGTGACACCTCTGTCGGGTGCGGCGCGTGTCATCGTCAATTCGCGTACGGGCTCGGTGGTCATGAATCAGGCGGTGACCCTGCAGGAGTGCGCGGTGGCGCATGGCAACCTCTCCGTTTCTGTAAGTGCCAATGCCCAGGTCAGCCAGCCGAATGCGTTGTCAGGCGGCCAGACGGCCATCGTGGAAAACGGCACTGTCGACATCAAGCAAGGCGGCGGGGGCCTGGTGCGTTTCCGGGCGGGGGCCAATCTGGCCGAGGTCGTCAAGGCACTTAACTCGGTCGGAGCCAATCCGCTCGATCTCATCAATATCCTGCAGGCGATGAAAGCAGCCGGTGCCTTGCGCGCCGATCTGGAGGTGATTTGATGTCCGGTCACCGTTCAAAAAAACATGCTTGATCAGATCAATACGCTGGATGCGAGCGCGCTGAGCGCGCTCAAGCGTTCGGCTCACGAGAATTCGCCGGAAGCAATCAAGGCCACTGCGAAGCAATTCGAGGGGCTGTTCCTGCAACTCGTGCTCAAATCGATGCGTGACACAGTGCCGAAGGACGGCATGCTCGATAGTGACTCCACGCGTTTCTACGAAAGCATGGGCGATCAGCAATTGGCGGCAGTGCTTGCGCAGCGCGGCGGTGTGGGCCTGGCGGCCTCGCTGGAGCGTCAGCTGATGCAGCAGGCGGGGCTCTCTCCCGCGGCACCTGGCCAGATGACATTGCCACCTTTGCCTGGAGCCGTGGTGCCTAAAGCGGCGCTGCCAACGCCTCCTGCGAATACACTCCCTGCCAACGTTCCGCCAGTCAGCAATGCCGCAACCAGCAGCAGCGGCGATCCGCAGCGCTTCGTTGACGTGCTGTGGCCGCAAGCGACCGAAGCCGCGCAGACGCTTGGTGTGCCTCCGCATTTTCTGGTTGGACAGGCTGCACTTGAAACGGGTTGGGGCAAGTCCGAGTTGCGTACCGCTGATGGCAGGCCGACATACAACCTGTTCAACATCAAGGCGGGCAAGAGCTGGAGCGGCGCAACTGTCGATGCGCAAACGACCGAATATGAAAACGGCGCGGCACAGAGCCGGACGGAGCGTTTCCGCGCATATGGCTCATATGCCGAAGCGTTCCAGGATTATGCCCGCCTCATGCAACAATCACCGCGCTATGCCGCCGTAGCGGGGCAGGGCGAGGCATCCGGCTTTGCCAAGGCGCTGCAATCCGGCGGATACGCTACGGACCCGTCCTATGCCGACAAGCTGACCAGGGTCATCAACGGCAATACGCTCAGGCAAAGCCTGCTCGCCAGCGCACGCTGAATCTGCCGCCACGGTAAAACCGGCAGCCTTTTATTTCTTCCCGTTACAAAGCAAAACGGCGCGCAGCCTTGGCTGCGCGCCGTTTTGCTTACAAGGGCTGAAGTATTACTTGGCCATTGTGGAAGGAGCGGCAGCAGCCTTCTTTGCTTTCTTTGCCTTCTTGGCAGGCTTCTTGGCCATCGGAGCAGCGGAGGAAGCAGCGGCAGCGGCAGGAGCGGCAGGCGCAGCCGCCGGTGCGCTAGCTGCGAAAGCAGCGGAAGAAATGAAGGCACCAGCGATCAGGGCGGTCAGCAGCTTGGTCATGTTTCGTTTCCTTTAAAGGTGGGTTGTGTTGGCCGGGATATCGCCCGGACATGATCAACAACGCGCCGTCGACGCAGCGAGATGACACGGTAGACAAAGATTTTTTCTGGCTGTTGGCGGGTTCAAAGACTTTCGATCAGCGCCGTAAGCGTCTGCTCGCCCAGCATTGCAATTTCTGTATGGTCAAGGACATAGGGAGGCATCCAGTAGACCGTGTTACCGATCGGTCGAAGCAGCACGCTCCTGTTCAGCGCAGCTTGCGCAAAGCGCCGTGAAAACCCGCGGTCAGCCTCGACGTCGAAGGCGACAATCATGCCGCTCTGGCGCACGTGACGAACCTTTTCGTGCAATGCAATCGGGCGTATGGCCTCCGCGAGCCACGCTGCCCGCTCACGGTTAGCCGCAATGACGTTATCCCGTTCGAATAATTCGAGCGTCGCCAATGCAGCCGTGCAGGCCAAGGGATTACCAGTATAGGAATGCGAATGCAGGAAGCCGCGACTGACCTCGTCCGCATAAAATGCCTGATAGATCGCGTCGCGACTCAGCACCAGCGACAAGGGAAGATAGCCTCCTGAAATACCCTTGGAGAGGCACATGAAGTCTGGCCAGATACCGGCCTGTTCGCAGGCGAAGAAGCTGCCGGTTCGTCCGCAACCTACGGCGATTTCATCTGCAATCAGATGCACCTCGTAGCGGTCGCAGAGCGCGCGTGCCTGGCGCAGGTATTCGGCATCGTACATGGCCATGCCCGTTGCGCATTGCACCAAGGGTTCGATAATCAGCGCGGCTGTGTGCTTATGGTTTGCCTCAAGCCAGGCCTCCAGCGCGTGTGCTGCGCGCCGTGCTACATCTGCCGGGCTTTCTCCCTCACTGGCACGCCGCCAATCAGGTGAGGGCACCGTATCCGCCGTGCGCACGAGCGGGGCGTAGGCATCGCGAAATAGCGGTATGTCGGTAACTGCGAGCGCACCCACGGTTTCACCGTGGTAACTCCCTTCGAGGCACACAAAGCGGTTCTTGTCCGGGCGGCCCAGATTGCGCCAGTAATGCAGGCTCATCTTCAAGGCGATCTCGGTCGCCGACGCGCCATCCGAAGCGTAGAAAGCATGGCCTAGCACGCCGCCAGTGAGTGCAGAAAGCTTCTCTGAAAGCGCCACTACGGGCTCGTGCGTGAAGCCGGCCAGCATCACATGCTCAAGTTTCTCCAGCTGTTCACGCAGGCGCTGATTGATGTGCGGGTTGCAATGTCCGAACAGATTCACCCACCATGAACTGACCGCGTCCAGATAGCGCTTGTCATCAGTGTCGTAGAGCCATGGCCCTTCACCGCGCGCGATTGCAATCAGTGGCGTGGATTCGTGCTGTTTCATCTGCGTGCAGGGATGCCACACGGCAGCGAGCGAACGAGAGAGGAGGTCGGTCATGTAGTCAGGTTCAAATCAGATCCGGAGCCGTGTATTTTCCTCGGTATTGGCCAGAGCAGGCAAAAAAGCGGGAAGGGCGGCGCAGCATCCGGGATCGAGAAACGTTCCGCGACAAGTAGAATGTGCGCTCTGCACTCTTCACATCATGATTCATATCACCGCATGATCCAGATCGTTATCTCTCCCGCCAAATCGCTCGACTTCGAATCGCCGTTACCCGAAGTGCCACACACACAGCCCGATTTTCTGGACAAGTCTCAAAAGCTCATTAAGATACTGCGCAAACTTGCGCCGAAAACGGTTGGCAAGCTGATGAGCATTTCCGACGAACTTGTCGCACTGAACGTCGCGCGCTATGCGGAGTGGTCACCGCCTTTCGGCGAAGACAATGCGCGCCAAGCCATGCTCGCCTTCAACGGCGACGTCTACGGTGGCCTGGATGCGCGCAGTCTGACTTGCGATGACATTGCCTGGGCTCAGACCCATCTGAGAATTCTGTCCGGTCTGTACGGCCTGCTACGTCCACTTGATCTCATGCAGGCGTATCGTCTGGAAATGGGCACGCGGCTGGTCAATCCGGCGGGCAAGGATCTATACAATTTCTGGGGTGAAAGCATTACGCAGGCAATCAATCAGAACTTCGCTGGAGCGACCGAGAACGTACTAATCAATCTCGCGTCAGAGGAATACTTCAAGTCCGTGCGTCCGCGCAAATTGAAGGCACGCATCGTGACCCCCGTGTTCCACGAATGGAAGAGCGATGGCTACAAGATCGTCAGCTTCTACGCCAAACGCGCACGTGGCTTGATGAGTCGTTATGCCATTGTCAATCGTCTGAACGACGTCGAGGCACTCAAGGATTTCGATGTCGAAGGCTACGCATTTGCGCCCAAGGTCTCCAGCGAAGATACCTGGGTTTTTCGCCGCAAGGCAGCGTGAGGAAAGTGCCAATGAGCATTCACATCAATAGCCAGTTCGATAGCGGCAATATCGAAGTGCTGAGCGCCGAGACGGCTGATGACATCCGCTTGCGCATTCGTCACGACAGCAATTCCGAATTCCTGCAATGGTTTCATTTTCGGCTGACTGCGCCCAAGGGCGCGAGCGTCCGCATCGTGATCGAGAACGCGGGCGAGTGCAGTTATGCCGAGGGCTGGCACGGATATCAATGCGCGGCGAGTCATGATCGCGAGGACTGGTTCCGCATTACGACCACCTATTACGACGGGAAGCAACTACGCATCGAGTTCCTCATGCAGCAGGACAACATCTGGCTCGCCTACTTCCAGCCGTATTCGCTGGAGCGGCATTTCGATCTATTGGCACGCTACGCACAGAAGCCTGACGTGAAGCTCCTGCAACTGGGCAACTCGATCGAACAACGCAGTGTCGATGCGTTGCGTGTGGGTCAACCAGATGCGGCGCGGAAAAATATCTGGATCATTGCGCGTCAACACCCGGGTGAGTCGATGGCGGAATGGTGCGCAGAAGGCCTGCTCGAAGCCTTGCTCAATAACAACGATGGCAACGACAGCGATCCCGAATTCGGCCCCATTGCGCGTGAAGTGCGCCAGCTCGCCTGTCTGTACATCGTGCCAAACGTAAATCCCGACGGCAGCACGCTCGGCAATCTTCGCAGCAATGCAGCAGGCGCCAACCTGAACAGAGAATGGCGCGCGCCCTCCGCGGAGCGCAGCCCCGAAATTCTCTGCGTGCGCCAGGGCATGCTCGACAACGGCGTCGATTTATTTATCGATCTACACGGCGACGAAACACTGCCGTACGTGTTCATCGATGGCAGCCACATGGTGCCCGGCTATGGCGAGCGCAACCTTGCGCTTCAACAGGCATTCCTCGATGATTTGCTCGCGGCCAGCCCCGATTTCCAGACCGCGCAAGGCTACGCGGACAATCGCTTCGACGACGAACTGCTGACGCTCGCTTCCAAGTGGGTCGCCCATCAATTCAAATGCGTCGCGCTCACGCTCGAAATGCCGTTCAAGGACAACGCCAACGCGCTGGATGAGCGCACCGGCTGGAGCGCCGCGCGCAGCAAACGCCTTGGCGCATTGCTGCTCCATCCGATACTTGCCCATCTACGCAGGGCTGCGACATGAGCATTCACGATTCCGCGCAAGGTTCGCCGCTTGGTAAGAAAAGCAGCTACGAGACACAATACAACCCAGCGCTTCTCTACCCGATTCCACGTGCAGAAAAGCGGGCGGAGCTTGGCATTACCGACGTTCTGCCATTCGTCGGTATGGACATCTGGAATGCATACGAACTCTCGTGGCTCAACCTGCGCGGCAAGCCGCTCGTTGCCCTCGCTGAATTCAGCGTTCCTGTGGATTCTCCGTACATCATCGAATCGAAGTCGCTGAAGCTCTACCTGAACTCGTTCAATCAGTCGAAACAGATGAGCGTTAGAGACGTCGAAGAGCGCATCGCGGCGGACCTGAGCGCGGCAGCCGGGTCTGCGGTCTCAGTGCGAATCGTACCGATAGATCAAACCGCGTCGCGTGAAATGGGTGTTCCCAAAGGCATCTGTATCGATGACGCCGACATTGTCATTGATACCTACGTCCCCGTGCCAACACTGTTGCAAGCCTTGGCTGGCCCTCTCACGGCTGACGAGACTCTCTACTCCCATCTGCTCAAATCAAACTGCCTGGTAACCGGACAACCCGACTGGGGCATGCTCGCAATACGTTATAGTGGCCTGGCGATCGACCGCGAAGCGCTCCTGCGCTACATCGTCTCGTTTCGGGAACACAACGAATTTCACGAACAATGTGTCGAGCGCATCTTTTGCGACGTACAGCGCCAATGTAACCCGACGCGCTTGGCGGTGTGGGCGCGTTATACACGCAGGGGAGGGCTGGACATCAACCCGATTCGCGCCACCGACGACGAGTGGGCCAAAGTCGGCAACTTGGCCGAAGCAAGGCAGTAAGGGGGCAGGACCTGAAACGGCAAAGGGTCGGCAAATGCCGACCCTTTGTTTTTTGGTGCTGCTGACCGGAATCGAACTGGTGACCTACTGATTACGAATCAGTTGCTCTACCAACTGAGCTACAGCAGCGAGGCCGGCATGATATCACAGCCGCACCAGGTTACCGTATTGGTGAGCTTGACCCGTCCGCCGCAGGTGGTGTGGTGGGGCCCAGGGTGAATTCAAGCACCCATCGTGTTGGTACCGCTTTGCCGAGTAATCGCCCGGGGCGGACAAGCATTTTTTGCAGCTTTTGCATTAGCCAGGCCTCTTGCGAAGAAGTGAGGGTACTTGTGTCGATAGCAATGCTTTCGATACGTCCTGCTGCGTCAAGGTAAAAGCTTGCAGTTAGTTTGCCTGCGTGCTCCTTGTCTGGTGCACCTGCAGCGTCTTCATCCGGTTCTTCCTTGAAACTGGGGCGCTCGGTAAGCAGAGAAGCGGGATAGTGGGCGGGGGGAAGCGCCAATATCCCCGCCCCTGTCGTTAGCGGCCCGCCAGAAATGTCCGTTGCAGGCTCAGAGCTTGTTGTGGGCTCTGTGGTAGGAAACGGAATTGCGAGCGAGGGGGCTTGGCTTTTTTCTTGTTGAGTTGTTAGCGTGATTCCATCCGGCCTCAGCCGTGCTTGAAGAACTTTGATGAAAGAAGATGCTCTTGCGGTATCCGGAAAAGATCGAATGCCCGGCATCCCCGGCTCAAACAACAAGAACAGGAAATGCACACCAAGTGAAAAAAAAAGACAAAAAAGAAGGCGCCACCCGGCGCCTCTTTTTTTGCTGCAGAAGGGCGCTTTCTTACCAACAGTTTGCGGCACTGAGGGTTGCGTCGGAACCCACACCTTTTGTTCCTTTTTCATTAATCGTCAGGGTGCCGCATTCATCACCTTCTTGTGCATTCTTGGGATCCGCGGCCACAGTGAAGCTTGTTGCGTCGGGGGTTCCTTGAAAGGCAAAATCGTAGTAGCTGCTCGTGATACTTGTCGGGAACGTAGCACCGGTATACCGCATTTGTTCGGTGTAATAACGCTCCATGAACTGCGTCGCCTGCAGCAAACCACTGCGAGCTTCTGCACGGCGACCTTTCCGGATCGAATCGTTGTACGCAGGAATAGCGATCGATGCAAGGATGCCAATGATCGCGACCACGATCATGAGTTCAATCAGCGTAAAGCCCTTCGCAGATGATTTAAGCATGGCTTTGGCTACTCCGGTTTAATGATTTCACGCCAGCTCAGGCGATTGGCAGAGCCGCCACTGCCACCGCCACAGCCACCACCGGGACAGCCACAATGCGCTCCGACGCATTTGAGTCCAGTGGCACTTACATCACCAGACACGCTATTACCCACTGCAACAATCAGCCCCCCCGATCCTGTCAGGATTGTCGAACCGCCGATCGTTGTTGTCCTCGTACCTGCAGCAAGCTCGGTATCTTCAATGGTGCCATCCTTATTGATATCGAAAGCCCCGTAAAGCCCCCCGTTTGCATAATTCACGGCCATCAGCCAGCCATAGCCTGCAGTAGTACCGCAGAGCAGAGCAGCAGGTACAAAAGTGTTGTAGATGACGCCATTGTTGAACACGACAGGCGTGCCGGTGATCCGCTCTCCCGAATCGGGAAGGTTTTCGACCCAACCAGAATAGGCCGTCCAGTCCATGGGCAAATCCGTGATTTGGCGGAACGACCCACTGGTTATGTCAGTGGTAATGGTTTGTGAAAGCAATTTGTCGCGTGTCTGCAGCGTTGTTGCGGTCTTCGCCCCGGTACCGTCAGTCGTTTTATCCCACACGCCATACATGGATTGCTGTTGCGTACTGGTGGCATCGGATGTTTCGAAGTATTTGCCTGTGCCGAAATACACCAGGACGTGTTTGCTGTTGGTCGGATGAGTCGACAGCGCTGGTGTGCTGGTGATCGGCTGAACACGGGCGGCGGTACAGCTTACGACTGTGTCGATACAGGCCACAGCTAACTTGCTGAATGACACGCTAGTGGCATCGTTATATACGTGCCCGGTCAGGTCGAACTTCCACAGATTGCCCTTGATGTCGCCGCCATAGACGTAGTCGACATAACCATCGTTGTCTGTATCTATGCCCGCAACACCGCCTAGACCATTCGTGTCTCCCGAATCGCCGACTACCGTATCAATCTTCAGGAACTTCGGAGCAACGGCTCCTTTCTGGTCCAGGTAAATAATGAAAAGTTGGGCACTACCTGTTGTGCTGTTATAGCCATTGCCCGTAATGACCGCCCATTTCCCACCTCTTAGCTGAGTAATGATCGGGCGTTCAAAAATATAACCCATGCCAGGGTCATGAGCAGCAGTAAACTCCCATAACAAAGAGTCCTTGATTGCCGTCTCGGTAGAGTAGTCGGGTGTCGTCACGTCAAGTGCGTACAAGCCTCGCCCGCCAGCGCGCAACGCGCCCGTCAACGCCGTTCGCCACGTCAGGCTACCCGACACCGTAAGCTTGACGTCTGCCGCTACGGGTGAGCCGTCCACGTAGTACTTGTGTGTGTACGCGGGATTCACGAGATACTTCAGGTTGGGGATCACCATCGACGGTACGTACGCGAAACGTTCAGTGCCACCACCAGCCCCGGTGCTCGCATCGAATGCGTGAAGCATCCCATCGTTTGCACCTACATATATAAGGCTAGAACGTGTAGGTGCAAAGCCTCCATATGTGCTGTCACCCGTATAGGCGATTGGTACAGAACTTATTGCGCCGTAGTTTCCCGGAGTGTTCACCATGACGGGCGCCGAGTTGACGATGTCACCAAGCTTCGTCGTATCGCGCACACGGAAACTATTGACGCCGGCCCCTTCTTTGCTACCGCTTCCGCGAACGTAGTCCAGTACGCCCTGGTCTGTAGGTGTGCCATGCACTACAAGCTCCAGACTGCTCTGTTGCGCAGTATTTAGAGAGCCCCACGCAAACGGAATGCCGACATTCGTGGTCGGATTAGCACTAAAAATGATTCTTCCTGAACTAGAAGTCAGTTTGTCAGCTGCAGACCATTGTTTAGTGAATACAAAGGCTCCCGAAACAAGTTTCAGATCGAAGGCCCGCAGGTCACCTGTCCAGTAGCCTGGATCAAACACGCCTTGAAAAACCGTTGTGCCGGTGTCAAGCGAGGTCGAGCTTGTCGCCACTGCCGCACCGCCGGAAGACTGCGAAATTGCCTTAAACGCAGCGGCCAGTGATTTCTCCAGCTGTGCCGGATTATTCACATAGAAATAATTGTCCGGCAAACCATCAGATCCAGCCGTACCGTCGGTTTTCTGCGAATCCCATTCGATGACCTGATTCGGAAGAGAGGTAATCGAAATGGTGGTGGGTTTGCCATCACTCGTAAACTCTTTGAAGCCGCCGTATTTCGCCGCGTAGTACAGCGGGTCTTTGAGTTCCACCACACTAGCGCTGCCAATAACATCGTAGGTCACACTTGTGGCAGCGTCAGTTGGGAGGCAATTCGTACAACCCAAGGCGCCTGTCGGGTCGGTAAAGTTGAAATTTTCAATACCCGAATGAAAATGTGGACCGTCACGCACGGTGCCTGATATGACATAACCAAACCCTTGGGGCTGGCTTGTCGATTCGGCGATTACCTTTGTCGTGATACGAATTTGCGTTGAAGAGAGAATCTCGTATGAAAGCGTGCCAATAACGTCCTGGTCATAGTCGCCGCCGAAATTGCTGTCTTCCCAATTGACGTAGAAGGTGCCTTTCGTGGCGTCTTGAGACACGAGTTTGAAATCCACGATAGTCCCTGTGCCAACTCCCGTCGCGCCAAGATCCAGGCGGTACGCTGGCTGCAGGTATACGGTCTTGCCACTGACTGTGATGGGAATACGGGGTACATTCGTGGCCAAGGCAACGCCATACGTATTAACACGCAAGGAAGTGGTATCGGTAGTGTCATCGATCGATACGCCCGAGACATCACGAATCCTGTTTACGTGAGCGTAGTAAGCCATCCCCGCCATCAGGTAAGTACCCGCCTGTGACGGCGCTTCTGGACATATTCCGCCCAGAGTTCCCAGGTTTGCGACTGTTTTTGCGGTACATATGCCGTTGCTGGTAGTGCCGTTATTCCCAATAAACACTGACTTGCCGACTAGCCCCTCGGCGACGCCGACCGCATTCGTACGGCTCACGGCATTGGGGCTACCCTTTACTGCATTGAAGCCGCCAACCTGATCATTGTCATTGGTAGAGACACTGGCATTGAATACAAGGACGTTGAGCGGCGCACAATAATTGCCGCTTGTAATGGGATCTACCCATGGTGATACTTGCTTGAGCCCCACGGCTATGTCGCGCGCCATGCCGCCGCCGCTAGTCTTCGTAAATGCCGTGGTAGCGGTGCTGCCGCTCAGGTAGCGCATGGTTTCCATATATAGCTCGGACATGGGGTTGCCCCACGAACTGCAGTTGCCTTCGGAGACCTGATTGGCCGGTGGGGTGGTACCCGTGGGCACAATGCCAATCTGCTGGAAAGTACATGTCGCATATGTGCCATCGCTGTATTGATAATTGTCAATACGGAGTTTATTGAGGGTATATATGATGCCAACCCCTCCAGGTTGAGCGATATTGGTGTTGAAAACGCCCGTATCCGGATTTATCTCGTCGTTGGCTGCATCCGCGGACACGCCGTCCAGAGCAACGTTGCCGCTGAGGGATTTGTTAATCGCCTTCCGGAGTACGCCACCTGATACATTCAACGTATATGACGGAGTCATCAATCCGAACAGGATTCGTGGTACCCGTCCTTCGCCGTAGGTTTGCAATAGCCCGGCTGGCTTATAGTTGTTACCGTATTGTTTGCAACTCTCTTGTCCAAGCAAACTACTCTTGCACACTTCAACTCGCGCGACGTGGTCATACACCCCCCCCGTTGATAGGGCTGTTTCCGCCTTCAAGGGATTTACCGGGCTTGCAGCTATGCCGGAATCCTTATAAAGGTTGCTATTCGTTGCGTCTTTTTCATTGCGCCAATAGCACTGCCAGCGTTCGTTGGCGGCCCACAAAGCATAATTGCCCTTGGCTACGCGAATTAACGGTGGAGCTGTAGTGCTTTCGGATTTGTCTGACCCGGGAGTGCCATCACTAATGGTCGTGTTACAAAAGCTTATGCCAACACGAGTCTCATTCTTGACGGTTAACACAGTGCTCGACAGCAAGGCGGACCCTGAAATGCTGGACAGACTTACGGAGCCTGATGAGGTCGTTGTGCTTACTACCGCGGTTGTAGTTCTTGAGCCGTTGGTAATGACTAATTGGTCCCCAGCGTAGTAGGTTCCTGTAGCAGCGAGAGTGGCTGTTGAAGAAGCCGAGATGCTCGTATTGGTGACGGTGGTGCTGGCGCCGATTACCGGATCCGTTCCGCTTTTTCCTGTAGTAGTGATTGTCAACAGGCCAGATGAAGAGTTATAGCTGCTGACTGTTCCGGTAGTGCTTCCGCCTGTGTAAGAAACAGTGACATTATTCCCGCTAGCAAATTCCCCCCCCATTACCGTTGCTTGCGTAACGGCATTGATTCGAGGGCTAGACGGTTTTTTTGTAGTGACCGTTCCAGAAAAATCGGTGGTCGGATACACCGCCGACGATACCGATCCCGTGATGCTCGCTGCCGAAGCGAGCATGCCCGTGAAAGGTGTGAGCTTGTCGATATCTGAGCCTTTGTAATGTTTAGCCCATGAATGTGCATCGGTTGGAATGCTTGCACGCTCCAGTACTGTCAGCGATGGCGCCGCTGGCGAAGTAGTGGCGGCTGTGTCGGTGGAGCGGTAGCCGCCGTATAGCACTTTGCGCATTACGTCCAAACGGCTCATCGAGACCCAGTTCAGAAAATTGCCGCTCCATGCGCTGGTGCAATAGTGGCGCAATGTTGGTGCCGCATCTGTAGGCAACCCACTCGCCAGACCGCTCGGTTCAAAGCGAGATAAGGTCGTATTGTAGGTGTAGCATTTGTAGGAGTCGAAGTAGCCGTAATAATCGAAAGTGTTCAGGTACGTAGTTTCATAGCTATCGAGCTTTCCGTTGCCATCGACGTCGGTGTAATCGTTGTACGCCTTGTAGAATAATTGATGGTCGCGGGAGGTATTGAGCATCACCATGGGAGTCGCGCGCGTGCCGACGAAGAGCGGACTATCTGCGAGACTAAGGCTTGCCACGGCCATCGCCGCTGACGGTAAAAGCATGGCAAGGAAGGAGAAAAGACGAAAGACGGTCTTGTGGGTGAGCATGTGCTTACTCCCGGTGATCATTGGTAGATCACGCTTTGCAGCGTGACTTGTGTGTTGGGGTCGCGGCCTGGAGCATGTGCGGTAACGCGAATGACTTTCTTGCCAGTGAGTCCTGATCCCACGTCCATCGTGCCCAAATATTCGGCGAAGTAGCCCGGGTCGTAAGCGAGGTTACTGGGCAAACGCTTCGTCAAGTCGGTTCGGTCAATACCGAAGTGCAGGTTCGTTGCATCCAGACGACTATTAGCCCATTTTGCATACGTATTTGGATCTGGTGCATTTCCAGTGGTGCACAGGCCGTTCTCACATGTGCTCTTGAAGTCCGTAGCTGTATTTGCCGTCTTGGCTGCCTCTTCACCAATTCGGAGAGCTGTTTCGGCAGCTTCAAAGGCTATGGATTTGTCGCGGCCGTTGCTCGCCATTCGTTCTTCGACACCAGCTGCTTGCATGCTCGTCGCGCCAATCAGTGTCAGCATGACCAGAAACACTAGTACGACGACTAGAGTCAGGCCCTGCTCCCGCGAATGCAAGTTGCGGCAGGAGGGAAGTGAATGTCGCCTTGTCTTCATGGTTAGCCCCTGTTACGAATGCGAACGGTAAAGTTCACCGGGAACCGTAAGCGATGATCAGTGGCCGTCTTGGCGGTGCCGTTGCAGTCAGTGTAGCCATCGCCAGTAGTGAGCCCTTGATCTTTGCTGGAAACAAGCATACAAACGCGGACGGCTACGATGTCTGTCCAATGGGTAACGTCAGATGCGTTAACGTAGCGATCGGGATATTTATCTGTATTGATGTCCTCGCCGTAATCGAACCGCAATTCCTCGATGCCGACTGCAATGGTGGACTTTGTATTTCCTGTAACTTGTACAAGTTCGTTGCTACTGGAAATGTAATAAGCCCGATCCAAGAATCGGTAAACTGAAGCGGCTGATTTCACGTACACGCCGCTCAATGGCGTGTGCGTAATAGTGTTACCCGCCACGACATCTGTGCTGGGCTTGAATGTGTCAGCTTTCGTGCAATCGGCGATAATCAAGGGGCCTGTCGCGGCGTAGTTAGCAGTATTTGCGACGACGATATTGTCCGCGGTCCCCGCCATAGCTGCGCTAAGGTTATTCGCATCGCGAGAAGCAAATTGCAGGCGAACGGCGTCAGAGCCCGCTTTGGCGTCCGTTTTGTCAATACTGCCAAGCGTCGTGGATGTGATGTCCCAATTGTCCTTGCCGTTGATTGCACCGCTATACGTGACCCCATCGTTCTCTTTGAGTCCCGTGGTCGTAGTGAGATCTCTTCTGCACCCCAATTGCCCTGCGGTACGCAGGTCCTCGGCAATTGCGGCTTGTGCAAAGCGCAAGGTCTCCTGATAGCGTGAAAGAGCATCCGCATATCGGGCGGTTTGTCGTGAAGAAATGAAGACTGATGCGGCAACGGTTGAGACAACAAGCGAAATGACCATAGCGACCATCATTTCGATCAACGTTAGCCCCCTATACGAGCAGGGGGTAACGGGACGTTGGCGTAATATTTTACTCATGGCTGAAATACCATAACGTAACGCTGCGTCGTGCTCGACGTTCCGTCCGCACTCCCCCCCGAACGCGATTCATTCCAAAGAAGCTTGATAGCAATCGAGCCCGCTGCTCCATCACACCCAGTATTGGAAATTGAGCCATCTGTGGCCAATACGCCGTCATTCGCATTATTACTAGCATCGAAGCACACGATTCCTTTGCCTTGCGGAAGTATCTTGGCAACGAGCGCTTCCCATTTTTCGGCGTCAAAGGCGGCCATTTCTTCTGGGGAGCATATAGCGGTGGATGCCTGGCAGTTTTTACCCGCTGCCGAAGGCGCCGCCGAATTTAGGGCAGATGTATATTTATTGGCTGCGGAAGTGAAGCTAAACGCCCCACTATTTGCCCGCATGCGCTCGGCGATGTCGTTAGCCAGAGAGACAGCAACAGAGTGGTATACCGAGGATTGATTGCGTCCAATGACTGAGGTCAGTAAGCCTGCCACACCGAGCAAGCCGACCGAAAACACGACAATGGCCACGAGCACTTCGATGAGCGTAAAGCCGGCGACGCGTTTGATGCAAAGAGGAGTGTTTTTTGAGGGCATGGATTCTTTTGAACTAAGTCTAACTACAGCTGCTGGTACCTGTGGTGACCTGCCCTGAGAGAATCACCGATACGGAAATTCCCGGTTTGCCCAGGCCCGATGCCCCATAGGTGCAAACGTTGAAAGTTCCCGTTTGGCGGGCTCCACCAAGCTGATCTAAAGTGAGCATTTTGCTCGAAGCGATGGTCTCTGAGCTATCAACAAAAATCATCGTGGAACCCAAGTTGTTGCGAACGCGCAATACTTGATCAGCCAGCAATTGATTTGACCCGTCTTGCGCTCCGAAGTAAATAATCCATCCATCGTTCCACGTTTGCCCATCTGTTCCGCAGATAAATTTGGGTTCCGTGCCGGTGGGAAGGGCGGCGAGTGGGCATAAGCTAACGTTAGCGCGTCGGCGCGCTGCTTCATTCCGAGCGTAGGAAACATCGCTCTGCAATGCAGAGGCGTTGCCTCTGATGCGATTCAAACGTAAAGTTTCTTGCAGACTCGGTAGTCCAATGGCCGCTAGAATCCCCACGATTGCCAACACGATTGCCAGTTCAATCATCGTGAAGCCACATCCTGTGAGGCGATGGCGGCATTGCAAAACTGCGCTGCCCTCTGGTGCGTGCGTCCGGCTCATTTTTCTTGGTCCATTAATGCAATGTGGCGATGCAGACATGGCTATAACGCATCTATCCTGGCTGAAGTTTAGCCTTGGCCGTGCAAAAGCGCGCTGCACTTGGATGAACGGGGCAGAGCTGTCGATAGGCGTTTTGATCGGCTGACACTTCCGTGACGGAATTGGCATCCTTGGCCGCCGTTGCGTGCGAAAACTGACCGCTGATCAGCGATAACTAATATGGGAGCCTCGGCTATGCTGCCTGTATTGCAACGCATTACTGATTTTCTGGAGCAACTATGGCTGGGCTGATTGAAGGCGTCGAGGCGAGGACACCAAGCGGGACTCTGCCTGATCTTGTGTTGCCGGTCTTGGCGCTGCTAGTTAAATTGCATCGTGCATTTGAGCCACGGAGACAGGCTTTGCTGGCGGCTCGCCTTGTGCGGCAGGACGCGCTGGATGCCATGGAATTGCCATGTTTCTTAACTGAGATGGCTGATATACGGGGGAGTGAATGGGGCATTGGTCCGCTGCCGAAAGTGTTATGTTGCCGACGCGTGGAAATCACCGGCCCGGTCGAGCGCAAGATGATCATCAACGCGCTGAACTCTGGCGCGGATTCCTATATGGCCGACTTCGAGGATTCGAATACGCCGAACTGGGAAAACCAGATTCGGGGCCAAATCAACCTGATGGATGCGGTGCGCGGCACGATCAGTCTTGAGCAGAATGGCAAGCACTACAAGCTCAATGACAAGGTCGCGACGCTGCTGGTGCGGCCGCGTGGCTGGCATCTGGATGAAAAGCACGTGTTGGTGGATGGCCAACTGGTGTCGGGCGGTATCTTCGATTTCGCTTTGTTCTTTTTTCACAATGCGAAGGAATTGATTGCGCGCGGTTCAGGGCCGTTCTTTTATCTGCCCAAGCTGGAGAGCCATCTCGAAGCACGCCTCTGGAATGACATTTTCATCATGGCGCAGGATGAATTGGGCATTCCACGTGGAACCATCAAGGCGACGGTGCTGATTGAAACCATTGTTGCCGCTTTTGAGATGGAGGAAATTCTTTATGAGCTGCGCGAGCACAGTGCGGGTCTGAATGCGGGGCGTTGGGATTACATTTTCTCGTGCATCAAGAAGTTCAAGGCTAACAAGGATTTCTGCCTGGCTAATCGCAGCAGCATCACGATGACATCGCCATTCATGCGGGCGTATGCGTTGTCGCTGGTCAAGGTGTGTCATAAGCGCGGCGCGCCGGCGATTGGCGGTATGAGCGCTTTGATCCCGATCAAGAGTGATCCGGTGGCGAACGAAAAAGCCATGGCCGGCATTCGCGCCGACAAGACGCGCGATGCGCAGGATGGTTTTGATGGTGGCTGGGTGGCTCATCCGGGCCTGGTGCCAATTGCCATGGAAGAGTTCGTGAAGGTGCTGGGTGACAAGCCGAATCAGCTGGACAAGCAACGTGATGATGTGAATTTCACGGCGGCTGACTTGTTGAATTTCCAGCCTGAACAGCCGATTACTGAAGCCGGGCTGCGCAACAACATCAACGTTGGCATTCACTATCTGGGTTCGTGGTTGGCGGGCAATGGCTGTGTGCCGATTCACAATCTGATGGAGGACGCGGCGACGGCCGAGATCAGTCGTTCGCAGGTATGGCAGTGGGTGCGATCGCCGAAGGGTGTGCTGGATGACGGTCGCAAGGTGACTGAAGAGCTGGTGCGCGAGCTGATTGTCGAGGAGTTGTTGAAGGTCAAGGCGAGCGTGGGAGGTAATGGGGAAGCGACGGGCACGTATGATCGTGCGGCCGAAATCTTCGAAACGATGTCGCTGGCAGAGGAGTATCCAGCGTTCCTGACTTTGCCGCTCTACGAGGAGCTCGATTAGGCCCCGAATAGTTCGTTGCCTTTGCTTTTCAGGGCGGAAAACGCTACATTCGCGGGCTACCCGGCTGGCCGCTGTCGCAGGATCGAGTTGCAAGAGAGTGTGGCCGGATTTGATTTCATCAGGCTTTATCAAAGCAATTTAAGGAGATTTATCATGGCCATTACCCGCAAACGCCGTTCTGGAATCGAACGCCGCAGCCTGAGCAAGGCTGCAAAGCGCCTGTTCATGGGAATGCCACGTTCAGTGATGCGCGCTGTTTACCAAGCCGAGTGCCACTTCAAGCAAAAGAAGCCGCTCTGATCTGGTCAGGCAAAGAATCAACAAAAAGCCCCGCGATTGCGGGGCTTTTTGTTGGGAGCGGTTTTCACCGCGCTGCCTTCTTGCTATTTGATCGCAGCCAGCGCCGCATTCAGCGTAGGGCTTGGGCGCATCGATGCCGAGCACTTTTCTGGCGAGGGGTGGTAATAGCCACCCACATCAACGGGCTTACCTTGGGCGCCGATCAATTCACCCACGATCTTCGCTTCGTTGCTGGTCAGCGTTTCAGCAATGGGTTTGAACGTGGCTTGCAAACCGGCATCCTTGGTTTGCACGGCAAGTGCTTGGGCCCAGTACAACGCGAGGTAGAAGTGGCTGCCGCGGTTGTCGATCTGACCGACTTTGCGTGCGGGTGATTTGTCTTTGTCCAGGAACTCGGCGTTGGCAGCATCCAGCGTTTCGGCCAGCACCGCAGCGTGCGTGTTGCTCGTTTTGGCAGCAATGTCTTCGATGGAGACTTGCAGTGCGAGGAATTCGCCGAGCGAATCCCAGCGCAGGTAGTTCTCTTCGAGGAACTGTTGCACGTGCTTCGGTGCTGAACCGCCTGCGCCGGTTTCATACATGCCGCCACCTGCCAGCAGCGGCACGATGGACAGCATCTTGGCACTGGTACCGAGTTCGAGGATCGGGAACAGGTCGGTGTTGTAGTCGCGCAGCACGTTGCCGGTGACGGAGATGGTGTCCTTGCCCTGGCGAATGCGTTGCAGCGAGTACTTGCAGGCTTCGACGGGTGAGAGCACACGCACTTCGAGGCCGGAAGTGTCGTGGTCCTTGAGGTAGGTATTCACCTTCGTGATGAGGTTGCGGTCGTAGGCGCGCGCTTCGTCCAGCCAGAAGATGGCGGGAGTGTTGCTGGCACGGGCGCGAGTGACGGCAAGCTTGACCCAGTCGCGGACAGCGATGTCCTTGGTCTGGCACATGCGCCAGATGTCGCCAGTGGCGACCTTGTGTTCGGTCAGAGCGTTGCCGTCGGCGTCGATGACTTTCACCACGCCGTCCGCTGCGATTTCAAAAGTCTTGTCGTGCGAGCCATACTCTTCGGCCGCTTGCGCCATCAGGCCGACGTTGGCGACGCTGCCCATGGTGGTGACATTGTAGGCACCGAAAGCCTTGCAGTCATCTATGACGGCTTGATATATGCCGGCATAGCAGCGGTCTGGAATTGTGAACTTGGTGTCCTGCAGTTTACCGGCAGCATTCCACATGCAGCCTGATGTGCGGATAGCGGCCGGCATGGAGGCATCGACGATCACGTCGCTCGGCACGTGCAGGTTGGTGATGCCCTTGTCGGAATCGACCATGGCGACCGGCACGGCGGCTTCAGCGGCGCGCAGGTCGGCTTCGATGGCGGCCTTTTCGGCTTCAGGCAGGGCCTGGATCTTGGCATAGGCGTCGCCGATACCGTTGCGCACATTCACGCCGAGCTTGGCGAAAGTATCGGCGTGCTTGGTGAATACGTCCTTGTAGAAAGCGCTGACTGCGTAGCCGAACAGGATGGGGTCGGAGACCTTCATCATGGTGGCTTTCAGGTGCAGCGAGAACAGCACGCCCTTGGCCTTGGCATCGGCGATCTGCGCTTCGTAGAACTCGCGCAGGCCCTTGCTGCTCATGAAGGTGGCAGCGATCAGTTCGTCTTGCTGAACCTTCACTTCTTTCAATACTTTGGTGTTGCCTGCGGCATCCGTGAATTCGATCTTCACGCTACCAGCTTTGGCTATGACAGCTGATTGTTCATTGCCATAGAAATCGCCGGCACTCATGTGCGCGACATGGGACTTGGAGTCCGCCGTCCATGCGCCCATCGAGTGCGGGTGCTTCTTCGCGTATTGCTTCACCGCGTTGGCGACGCGACGATCGGAGTTGCCTTCGCGCAGCACGGGATTTACCGCACTGCCTAGCACTTTGGCATAACGTGTCTTGATCTTCTGCTCGTCGTCGTTCGCGGGTACTTCCGGATAGTCCGGCACGGTGTAGCCCTGCGATTGCAGTTCCTTGATCGCTGCCTTGAGCTGTGGCACGGAAGCGCTGACATTGGGCAGCTTGATGATGTTGGCTTGCGGTGTCTTGGCCAGTTCGCCAAGTTCAGCCAGCGTGTCGGGAACGCGTTGTTCCGGCTTCAGTGCTTCCGGGAAATTCGACAGGATGCGCGAAGCGACGGAGATGTCGCGGGTCTCGACGGCAATGCCGGCGGTCCTGGTGAAGGCCTGAACGATGGGCAGGAATGAATAGGTGGCCAGTGCCGGGGCTTCGTCAGTCAGGGTGTAGATGATCTTTGCTTCGCTCATGGCTTTCTTTCTCGACGGTCGGGGAGGGCGCGATCGCGCCGCAGCAAAGGCGGAAGTATATCAAGCAGGCCAGCGATTCTACGGATGGGAAATTCATGCGGCCAGGCGGGTTTCTGCAGGAGCGCTCACCCGGGCCATATGGCCAAACTCAACCCTGGCTCAGTGAGGCAGCGTAGATCTGTGCCGGGATGTGGCAAGTGGCATCGGCACGGGCCGAAGGGGTTGTTGCGGGCAATCAGAATTCGTTGGCCTTGACGCCATGCTTCTTGAGCAAGGCATGGAAGTACGAGGTGATTGCCTTGAGGCGCTCGTTGCCCGGATCCTGCTTGCGAACGCGTTCGATGTGCGAGCGCGCATCGGCCGCAAAGCGGGGATTCCAGCCGAGGTTTTCGATGTGCTTGAGCAACGCCAAGGAGGCGTTGAAAAGCACATTGTTGTTGCCGGGCATCTTGTTGACGGCTTGCATCATCTGCCTGACTGAGCCGTCAAAGTCGCCGCGCTGTGCGAGTTGCGCGCCTTGTGCCATGAGTTCTTTGACTTCTTCCTTCACGCGGTGAGCCAGTTGCTCGCCGAGTTCGGGGCGCCCCAATTCCACCAGCATATTCTTGATACGCTCGACCGCTTCATCGTCGGCCGCGTGGCGCATGACATCCATGATGACGGCTGCCGCTTCTTCATCACGTTGATTTTCGATGCAGATGCGCGCCAGGTCTTTCTTCAGCGCCAAGGTGGCCCCCAGCCGCGGGTCATTGTGTTTGATAGCATCATCGAGCGCCGCACTGGCGCCTTCAGTATCACCTGCCTGCGTGGCGACCATGGCTGTCGACAGGGCTTTGCACAGCGGTGTTTTGGCCAGGCCATCCATGCTGCGTTCCATATCGCGCAGCGTGGCAGTTGCAGCCAGGGCATCGCCGGCCTGCAACTGGGCTTTTACGAGCAGCACATGGTCTTCCGGGTCACGGAAGTCCGAGTATTTTCCCTTGCGCACTACTTCCGACATCGTCTTGATGGCGGTTTCGTGATCACCCAGTTCATTTGAAACTTCGCCGAGCCGGCGCAGGCGCCGCGTTGTGTGGGGTGAAACCTTGATCGCGTCCTGCAGCGTCTGCTGCGCGCCTTCGAGCTGGCCAAGCGCTTCGCGTGTGCGTGCGAGCCAGTCATAGGCGTCCATGTATTGTGAATTCTCTGTGATCAGTTCGGAGAAGCTCGTTTCTGCTTCATCGAGACGCTTCTGCATGAAGAGGGTTTTTGCCAGACCGAGTTTCGCCCAGGGTACGGCCTTCAGGCCAAGCACTTGCGCATAGATTTCCTGAGCTTCGCTGGTTTGCCCTGCAGCCAGATGGAGTTCTGCCCGCAAGCGCAGGAAATCGATAAGAAAAACCGCATGTTCACTTTCACCCTTGCGGCAAGTGTCGATGGCGTCGAGGAGGTTGCCTGCCTCGATCAGCTTGTAGGTCGGCATGAAGGCGTCACGCTTGGTGAGGGCCTTCGAAAGACGGTCGAGCAGTTTGTCCGATGAGAAGGGTTTGAGGATGTAGTCGTTCGGCGCCAGCTCTACCGCGCTGACGACACGCTCATAAGAGCTCTCGCCGGTAATCATGATGAAGACCGTCCACAGCGGAATCAGGTGGTGGTGACGCAGGTCCTCAAGCAGGTGCTGACCGTCCTGACCTTCACCGAGGTGGTATTCGCACAGGATGATGTCGAAGTTGATCTCGCGGAGTTTGCGTATTGCCACACCCGCCGTCACGGCCAGATTGACGGTCGAAATGCCACACATGGTCAGCATGTTGCGCAACTGGGTGCGCATGGCGGCGTTCGACTCGACAATCATCACCGAGATATCGCTGATTGCTTGCGGCATGGCTTGACGGCTGGCTGTCCTGAGATAACGAAGGATGCAAAGTCAGGCTTTGCAGGGGCTTGCAATCATAGGCAACGGCATCGGGGGCTGTTTTCTTTAGGGGCACCGCAATGCTGCCGAACCTGCAGCAGCTGGGATTTCCTGTGCAATCCGTTCAGCTATTCAACACGGCAAGCGCAAAGGAAAGCTGGCGGGCACGCTCGCGCAGACTGTCGTATCGGCCGGATGCGCCACCGTGGCCCGCTTCCATGCTGGTGATGAGTAACAACGGGCTGTGATTGGTCTTGTACGAGCGCAGCTTCGCCACATATTTGGCCGGTTCGTGAACCATTACCTGGCTATCGTGCAGGCCGGCTTCGACCAGCATGGGCGGATATGCTGTCTTGCCAATATTGTCGTAGGGTGAATAAGCCAACAGGCGCAGATAGTCAGCACGCCTGGCAGGGTTTCCCCACTCTTCGTATTCGCCGATAGTCAGCGGCAGGCTGGCGTCCTGCATGGTGGTGATGACGTCGACAAACGGGACTTCCATGATTGCGGCGCCAAACAACTCGGGGCGCTGATTGAGCACTGCACCAACGAGCAGGCCGCCAGCGCTGCCACCCTGCGCCACGATGCGCCCTGTGGCGCTATAGCCGCGTGTGATCAAGGTTTCGGCGCAGGCAACGTAATCGCTGAACGTGTTGCTCTTGTTCTGCAGCCGCCCACCGTCGTGCCAGCGCTGACCGAGCTCGCCACCGCCGCGCACGTGGGCAATCGCAAAAATCCAGCCGCGATCGAGCAGGGACAGGCGCGTGCTCGAGAACCATGGGTCGATCGCGATGCCGTAAGCGCCGTAACCTTCCAGCCACAGCGGTGCCCGGCCATCGAGCCTTGTGTCGCGCCGTCGCACGAGTGAAATCGGAATCGATGTGCCGTCAGATGCCGTTGCCTCGATGCGTTCGCTGACGTACTGCGCGGCATTGAAGCCGCCGAGTACGCGCGTCTGTTTGACCAGCGTTGCCCGACGCGCCAGAGGCTCGTAGTCGAAGACGGAGTCAGGCGTCGTCAGCGACTCGAACTCATAGCGCAGGAAGGGCGATTCCCATTCCGGCAAGTCCTCGATTTCTACCGAGCAGGCAGGTTCATCGAACGCTATGTCATGCGTCTCGCCCGAGGCCATCACGGTTACACGCAAGACCTGGCGGCCACCAACTCGCAGCGACACTACCTGCCAGTCGTGCCACAGATCGACGCCTTCGACGACGATGTCATCGTCATGGGGCTGCAGTTCGCGCCATGCGCTCTTCTGCCAATCGTCTACCGGTGTTTCGATCAGACGGAAATTGGGGCCCGTGTCATTGGCTCGCACTACGAGGCGATCACTGTGATGATCAATTTCATATTCGATGTTGGCACGGCGGCGCGCAAAGACCTTCCAGCGTCCGAGCGGTTTGTCGGCGGGCAAAAGGCGTAACTCGTTGGTGGTATGACTGCCCGAACTGAGCACCAGGAAGCCGTCACTGCGGGTGCGCATCAGCGATAGCGAAAAGCGTTCGTCGCGCTCGATGTACAGCAGCACATCTTCCGGCTCGCCAAATCGATGCCGCCACGTCTCGCATGAACGCTGGGTGACGGGATCCTCGACGGTATAGAAGAGCGTGCAATCGTCATTGGCCCAGACGATGCTCGTTACGCGTTCACGCCGCATCCGCCGGGTCTTGCCTGTGACAAGATCGCGAATCTTCAGCCGATACTGGCGATTGCCGCGCGTGTCTTCCGTCCATGCCAGATGGCGTCCGCTCGGACTGACTTCAAAATCGCCCGTTTCATAAAAAGGCTTGCCCAGCGCGGCGAGATTTTCATCCAGCAGTATCTCTTCGGGAGCGTGCTCCCAGCCTGTGGCCTCAATGCGCTTGCGTGCATGCAGCGCATAGGCTTTGCCGCTCTCTGTACGGCTGTAGTACATCCATGCGCCGAGCCTGACCGGTACCGATAGATCATCTTCTTCGATACGGGCGAGCATTTCCTTGTAGAGCTCATCCTGCAGCGGTTTGAGCGGTGCAAGAGCTGCTTCGGCGTAGGCGTTTTCTGCCGCAAGGTAGTCGAGAACCTCTTTTGACCCTTGTTCGTTCAACCAGAAATAGGGGTCGGTGCGTGTGTACTTATGAGCGACGAGAAGCCTCGGGCGCTGCGGGGCGCCGGGTGGGGGAGAGGAGAGATCAAGCTTTTCTGCGGTCACAGATGATCGATACCCGATGGTTGAAATGACAGGCAACAAAAAAGCCGGATGATATGCATCACTCCGGCTTTTATTGTCCGAGCCGAACTCAACAGTTCGTCAGCAGTTCGTTTCGGGCTTCTCGGTATTACGCAGGCGGATATGCAGTTCGCGTAATTGCTTTTCGTCGACGGCACTCGGTGCCTGCGTGAGCAAGCACTGCGCGCGTTGTGTCTTCGGGAAAGCGATGACATCGCGAATCGATTCTGCACCGGTCATCATGGTGACGATTCGATCCAGACCGAAGGCCAGGCCGCCGTGCGGTGGCGCGCCGTACTTGAGCGCATCGAGCAGGAAACCGAACTTCAGCTGTGCCTCTTCCTCGCCGATACCCAGCGCGGCAAACACCTTCTCCTGCACGTCGGCACGGTGAATCCGCACCGAGCCGCCGCCAAGCTCCCAACCGTTGAGTGCGAGGTCATAGGCCTTGGCGAGGCACTTGCCCGGATCGGTGGTGAGCAGGTCGAGATGCTCGTCCTTCGGGCTGGTGAAAGGATGATGGCAGGCGACCCAGCGCTTGTTCTCTTCGTCATAGTCGAACATCGGAAAGTCGACGACCCAGGCCGGTGCCCACTTGCGCCCATCCAGGTGGTTTTTCTCGTGGCCGATTTTCACGCGCAATGCGCCGAGCGCGTCGTTGACGACCTTCTCCCTGTCCGCACCGAAGAAAATCAGGTCGCCGTTTTGCGCGCCCGTGCGTTCGATGATGGTCTTGAGCGCGTCGTCAGAAAGATTCTTGACGATGGGCGACTGCAATCCATCACGGCCCGTCGTGATGTCATTGACCTTGATATACGCCAACCCCTTGGCACCATAGATGGCCACGAAGGTGGTGTAGGCGTCGATCTCGCCGCGGGTCAATTCGGCACCGCCAGGAATGCGCAGGCCGGCTACGCGCCCACCCACGGAGTTGGCGACAGAATTGAAAACCTTGAACTCGACACTCTTCATGACGTCGGTCAGTTCGGTGAACTCGAGCTTTACACGCAGATCGGGCTTGTCCGAACCATAGCGCGCCATGGCTTCCTGATAGGTGATGCGCGGGAAAGGATTGGGCAGATCGACGTCGATGGCATCCTTGAAAACGTAGCGGATCAGATCTTCCATGATCGCCGTAATTTCGTTCTCGGTCAGGAATGACGTTTCCATATCGACCTGGGTGAATTCAGGCTGTCGGTCAGCGCGCAGATCCTCGTCGCGGAAGCACTTGGTGATCTGGTAATAACGGTCGTAGCCGGCCACCATCAGCAGCTGTTTGAAGAGCTGGGGTGACTGCGGCAAGGCGAAGAACATGCCATCGTGGACGCGACTTGGTACAAGGTAATCGCGTGCGCCTTCCGGCGTGCTCTTGGTGAGCATCGGCGTTTCGATGTCGACGAAACCGGCATCGTCCAGATAGCGGCGGAAAGCACGCGCTGTCTTGTAGCGCAGCATCATGTTCCGTTGCATGACAGGACGACGCAGATCAATCACGCGATGCGTGAGACGCACGTTTTCGCTGAGATTTTCGTCGTCGAGCTGGAAGGGCGGCGTGACAGATGCATTGAGCACTTCGAGCTCATATGCCAGCACTTCGATCTCGCCCGAAACCAGGTTGGAGTTGGTCGTGCCTGCGGGGCGGCGGCGTACCTTGCCAACGACCTTCAGACAGAATTCGTTGCGCACGCCTTCGGCGATCTTGAAGGTCTCCGTGCGATCCGGATCGCAAACGATCTGCACCAGTCCTTCGCGATCACGCAGGTCAATGAAAATGACGCCGCCATGGTCGCGGCGACGATGGGCCCAGCCGAACAGGGTAACGGTTTGGTCGAGATGAGCGGCGCTGACGAGGCCGCTATAGGTGGTACGCATTTGGAACTCCGGATGATCTGTTTATTCTTCTCGGGCTGCGCCGGCGTGCGACGTTGCCCCTCGAAATACTGCTGTGGAACTGCCAGGGTTGAGCGCAGGCGAAGTGCGTTCAACCCATGCAATTTCGCGATGGGGCAGGAAGGTCGCTGCGAGCGCAGCGGGGAAAGATTTGCATCATTTTCATGGCCGCGTAGTGTGCCGGATTTTCGCCAAACTTCAATGCCCAGCGCTTTCCGGAGGCACGACGCCCATGGAAATGATGTGCTTGAGCGCGGCATCGACGGACATTTTCAGTTCCACAACGTCCTTTTTAGGGAACATCAGGAAAAATCCCGAGGTCGGGTTCGGCGTCGTAGGCACATATACGTTGATGCATTCGTCCGGCAGATGCGCCGCGACTTCGCTGGCTGGCAAACCGGTCTGAAAACCTATTGTCCAGCAACCCGCATGGGGATACTGCACCAGCACAGCATGCCGAAAAGCCTGCCCACCCGGGCCGAGCAAGGTGTCCGAAACCTGCTTGACACTCGAATAGATCGATTTGACGACAGGAATACGCGACAGCACGTTCTCCGACATCTTCAGCAGGCGCTGACCGAAGAAGTTCGAAGCGATGACGCCAGTAAGCAGCACGGCGAGTACGGTCAGCAGCGCACCAAGGCCCCATATTTCGAACCCCAGCCATTCTTGCGGGCGCCAGTGAGCGGGCAACAGCAACATGCTCTTGTCCAGAGAGTTCACGAGCAGCTGCAGAACCCAAATGGTAATTGCCAAGGGCACCCAGACCAGCAGGCCGGTGATCAGATACTTTTTCATCGGGTCCTATCAGCTCAGTGACATGCACAGCCGGGATTGCATGCGGCGGCTGAAGCGCTTGCCGTGTTCGTCGTACTCGTCGAACTGTCGGCGGTCTTGGGCGAGTCCGTTTTTGCGCTCTCTGAACTTGTATCTGCGGGTTTTGCCACCTGACCATCACCTTTGAAGTCGGTGGCATACCAGCCGCTACCCTTGAGCTGGAAACCTGCTGCAGTCAGGGCCTTCGCATAGGATTTGCTGCCGCAAGCCGGACAGGTATCGATTGGCGCGTCGCTTACCTTCTGAAGGTAGTCTTTCTTTTGGCCGCAATCGCCGCAACGATATTCATAGATGGGCATTTCATACTCCGGACAGCAAAACAGATGATTGAGTTTAACGCATCGCAGCAAGCGCCACGAACGAAAAGCGCACGTTTACGCGCACGGCTGGCAGCCCGTTATCTCGGGGCTGCTTGCCAGATCTCAAGCGCTTTGCGTTTAGATGAATGCCAGGAGAGCGCAGAGCTGCTTGCCGAAAAACAATGCGAGGACGCCCGCCGCCGCCAGATACGGGCCAAACGGAATGGGCGTCTCTTTGCCGTGTTTGGCGAAAATCATCAGCGAGATGCCGACCACTGCGCCAACGAGCGAGGAAAGCAGAATGACAATAGGTAACACTTGCCAGCCAAGCCATGCGCCAATTGCGGCAAGCAGTTTGAAATCGCCGTAACCCATTCCTTCCTTGCCAGTCACGAGCTTGAATAGCCAATAGACCGACCAGAGCGTCACGTAGCCCGCGACTGCTCCGATTACCGCGTTCGGCAAGCTGGTGAAGACACCGCCAAGATTGAACAGCAAGCCGAGCCACAACAACGGTAAGGTGATGTCGTCGGGAAGCAGCATCGTGTCAAGGTCAATGAAGCACAGCGCAACAGTGCACCAGACAAATGCCAGGGCACCGAGGCAAGCCACGCCATAGCCGAAATGCCAGGCAGCGTAACCGGACAGCAGGCCTGTCAGCAGCTCCACGAGAGGATAGCGGATGCTGATGGAGGCTTTGCAATGACTGCAACGGCCACGCAATGCCATGTAGCTAAGAACAGGGATGTTTTCGAGTGCGGTAATGAAATGACCGCAGTGTGGACAGCTTGAGCGCGGCGTTGCGAGGTTATACCGCTCGGCGTTACCCGTACTGGATATTCCCGATTCGTTTTGCCACCACGCCGCTACCGAGTCTTTCGGACTAGCGGGAAGATATTCGGTGATCAACTGTACCGCTTCATGCTTCCAGCTCTGCTCGAGCATTCGCGGCAGACGGTGAATTACAACATTAAGGAAGCTGCCTACCGTCAGGCCCAATAGTGAACAAGCAATAATCAAGAAGATCGGGTCATTCAAATATGCGGGCATTTGGCGAGCCGGAATTCGGCCAAAAAACGACAGGTTAAATTAACTAACAACCGCGCCGATCTTGAAGATGGGCAGATACATTGCAACCACCAGACCGCCGATTACCGTACCCAGGAAAACGATGATAATGGGCTCGATCAGTTGTGACAGGCCCGCCACCATATCGTCGACTTCTCGCTCGAAGAAGTCCGCCACTTTGCTACACATGCTGTCGAGTTGCCCTGATTCTTCGCCGATTGAAACCATCTGGACAACCATTGCCGGGAAGACTCCTGAGCCCTGCATTGCAACCGTAAGGCTGACACCGGTGGCAACCTCGTTCTGTATGGCTTTGGTTGCGACCATATAAACGCGATTGCCAGCAGCGCCGGCAACGGAATCGAGAGCTTCGACAAGCGGGACGCCCGCAGCGAACATCGTTGCCAAAGTGCGGGTCCAGCGCGCAATGGTGGCCTTTCGTATGATGTCGCCGATGACCGGAACCTGGAGAATCAGCCTGTCCATGGTGGCCTGCATTTGAGGCGAGCGCTTGTAGGCGAAAACCAGCCCGACAATCGCTGCAGCTATGCCAGCAAAGACTAGGAAAGCGTGTGCAACAAAAAAGTCCGAAATAGCCATCACAAACAATGTGGGGGCGGGAAGATCAGCGCCGAAGCTTATGAATACCTTTTTGAATTCCGGAATCACGAACAGCATCATTACGGTGACGACTGCAGAAGCAACCACGACGACGGAGGCGGGATAGAACAAGGCCGATTTGATCTTGCTCTTGATGGCCATGATCTTTTCTTTGTATGTCGCCAGTCGGTCAAGCAGGTTTTCCAGAGCTCCGGATTGCTCGCCTGCCTGCACAAGGTTTGCGTAGAGCGCATCGAAATATGCCGGGCGTTTGCGCAGGGCTTGCGACAGGCTTGTGCCTGTTTCCACGTCGTTACGTATTTCATTCATCAAACGTGCCATGGCCGGGTTGCCCGAGCCCTTGATGGCAATATCGAAAGATTGCAGCAGGGGTACGCCTGCCCGCATCATTGTCGCCAGCTGGCGTGTAAAAATGGCGATATCGCGTTCCTTGACCTTTGAGCCGCGGGCGAATGAGCGTTTCTTGACCTTGAGCACCGAAATGCCTTGGCGACGCAGTGCGGCCTGCACCACTTTTTCCGTGGCAGCGCGCGTTTCTCCGCGCACGATCTTGCCGGACTTGTCCTTTCCTTCCCAAGTGAATAGCGTTTCCTTCTGTTCCGTTGAGGCGCGGCGGGGGCGGGCTGCAGTGGCCATGTGATGTCCTGTAGCGTGCTATTCGTTGGTGGTGGCAAGGACTTCCACGAGGGAGGTCATGCCTTGTTTGACCTTGAGCAGGCCTGACTGACGCAAATCTTTGACACCATCAACTTGTGCTTGCGCAGCAATGTCCATGGAATTGCCGCCAGTCATGATGATGTGCTGGATTTCTTCGGTTATGGGCATGACCTGATAGATGCCGACGCGCCCCTTGTAGCCGCTATTCTTGCAACGGTCACAGCCGTTGGGACCAAAAGCCTGCCATGAGCCATCGAGATCGGATTCGGAGAAGCCAGCCTGCATCAGCACCTCGACAGGAATGTCGATAGGTTTCTTGCAGGTGCATAGCCTGCGCGCCAGCCGTTGGGCCGTAATCATGATCACGCTGGATGCAATGTTGAAAGGCGCGACACCCATGTTCTTCAGACGGTCCAGCGTTGTCGGAGCGTCATTGGTATGCAGAGTGGATAAAACCAGGTGACCGGTTTGAGCTGCCTTGATGGAAATTTCGGCTGTTTCAAGATCGCGGATTTCACCGACCATGATGACATCGGGATCCTGCCGCAGGAAGGATTTCAATGCCGCCGAAAATGTAAGGCCCGCGCGGTCATTCATCGAGACTTGATTTATACCCGGCAAATTGATTTCCGCGGGATCCTCGGCCGTCGATATATTGATGCCCGGTTTGTTCAGAATATTCAGACAGGTGTAGAGCGATACAGTTTTACCGCTACCTGTTGGACCGGTAACCAGGACCATGCCGTACGGGCGCCCAACGGCTTCCAGAAGAGCGGCTTTCTGTTCCGGCTCATAGCCCAGGGCGTCGACGCCGAGCATGGCTGAGCTGGCATCAAGAATACGCATGACGATTTTCTCGCCATGCATGGTCGGCAATGTGGAAACCCGGAAGTCGATTGATTTGGTCTTCGACAATACGAGCTTCATGCGGCCATCTTGCGGTATGCGTTTTTCTGCAATATCCAGACGCGAAATAACCTTGATGCGGGCTGCTATCTTTTCCCGCAATGCCAAAGGCGGCTGCACCATTTCACGCAACACGCCATCGGTGCGATAGCGAATGCGGTAAAATTTTTCGTAAGGCTCAAAGTGGATGTCTGAAGCGCCTTCGTTGATGGCGTCAATCAACATCTTCTGAATAAAGCGCACGACAGGCGCGTCGTCTACGTCTGCACCAGAAGTGTCGGAAGCGGCCTCAGCGTCGGAGAACTCGACGCCATCGCCGAGATCGCCCATATCAAATTCGTCATTTGAAGTGAGGTTGCTCAGTGCCGTACTGGTGTTTTCGGTCAGACGTGCCAGCAGCGGTGCGAGCTTGTCCACTTCAACAACGACGGGCTCCACCGTCATCCCTGTTTGAAAGCGGATTTCATCCAGGGCGCGCAGATTGGTGGGGTCGGCAAGCGCAACGGTGACGCGGTTATTGCGCTTTGACAGGGCAATGACCTGATGCTTGGAGATCAGTTTTTGATCGATTGCATCGCGTGGAATATGCGTTTCGTCTACCGAGGCCAGATCCAGCATCGGGAAGCCGAACATTTCGGCGCTGAAGACGGCGAGATCGACAGATTTCAGGAAGCCGCGCTGCACGACTTCGCTGACGAATCCGCCAGCATTGTTGGTGCCGGCAGAGCAAGCAGCGGCGTCAGCCTCCTTGAGCCGTCCCTGTTGCACCAGTGCCCGAGCCAGACCGCTCAGAGCTGTTTGCGGATTTGCCGCCATCTATATCGAAAGCCTGTTGTGAAAATATCTGTTCAGATGAAGATCAAGGGCTTACGTGCGCTTCTTGATGTTGCACTGTGAGCACCCTGATTGTAAAGCCTTTGCCGCTGACTCTGGACCGGCGGTTAACGCTCAGTCGTGCGGGCGGGGCGAAACAGGCGAACTGTTTTGACGCGTCGATCTTCGGTTTGCAACACTTCGATCGGCACGCCGGCCACTTTTACGCTGACGCCTGACTCCGGAATATCTTCCAGGTGCTCGAGAACGAGTCCATTCAATGTTTTCGGCCCTTCAAGCGGAAGGTTTAGGCCAAGTAGCCGGTTCAGTTCACGCAGAGAGCGGCTGCCATCCACCGTGACACTGCCGTCCTTGTCCCAGCTGAGGCGGCGATCAGCGCCGGGAACGCTGGTCGTGAATTTACCGATCAACTCCTCGATGATGTCTTCCATAGTCACAAGACCGAGGATTTCACCGTACTCGTCGACCACCAGACCCATGCGCTGATGGTTCTCCTGGAAGAACTGCAGCTGTGCATACACCGGCGTATTGGCGGGAATGAAATAGGCCGGCACCAGCAATTCGCGCAGCACATTGCGATCGAAGCTCTGGTCTAACAGCGTTGGCAGCAAGCGTCTTTGCTGCAGGATGCCGAGCACATTGTTGGGCTCTTCAAAGAAAACCGGCAGCCGCGAATGGTAGCTGGTGCCGATCTGCTCGCGCAGCATGGTTTCGGATTCAGCCAGATCGAGTGCCTCCATCGAGCCACGCGGCACCATCACATCTTCGACGGTTACCTCTTCGAGTTCGAAGAGGTTGAGCAGGATGGAGCGGTGCTTGGGCGGGATGAAATGACTTGATTCCAGCACCAGCATGCGTAGTTCTTCGGGCGACAGCGCCTGCGCAGCTTCTTCATCGACGGGCTTGATGCGCATCAACCGCAGCATGGCCGTGACAAACAGGTTGATGAATGCAACGACGAAATGGCTGGCGCGCAGCAGCGGCGCCAAGACATATGCGACGTAAGGCGCGAGCTTGTCCGAATGATTGGCACCGATGACTTTCGGCGTAATTTCAGCGAAAACCAGGATGAGGAACGTGACTGCGAGCGTCCCAAGACCCAGCGCCCATTTTGACTCGCCGAACAGGCGGATCGTGATGATGCTCACCAGGGTGGCCGAAGCTGCGTTGATGAGGTTGTTGAACAGGAGGACCACGCCGAGCAGTCTGTCGGTCTCCGCCAACAGGTTCAGCGCCAGTTGGGCGCCGCGCACTCCTTGCGCGGCTGCACTTTTCAGGCGATAGCGATTCGCCGCCATCATGGTGGTCTCGGCAAGCGAGAAAAAGCCCGAGCTGACGAGAAGAAGTGCCAGCAAGGCGAGCTGGGCTGAAAGAGGAAAATCGTCCACGAAGGAAGGCTGTGGGGCCCGTAGCAGCGAGGCAAGCAGTATATCAGCACCCGCAGCCGGCCTCGCCGGTGTCAGCTGCGGTGCAGTAGAACCTCAAGAACGAAGCGCGTTCCGGCGTACGCCAGGAACAGGCAAATGAAGCCTGCCAGTGTCCATCGCTGGGCGACACGCCCACGCCAGCCACGCAAATGTCGCCCCACCAGGAGAATGCCGAACAACAGCCATGACGCGATGGTAAAAATGGTCTTGTGGTTCAGGGTCAGAGGCTTGCCGAATACCTGCTCGGAAAACAGCACGCCGGACCCTACTGTTAGCGTCAGGAATACGAAGGCCACGCCAATCAGGCGAAACAGCAGGTTCTCCAGCGTGAGCAATGGCGGTAAGCCACTTATCCTGCCGCCGAGTTTTGCCCGGTGAAGTTGTCGCTCGGCGACGGCCATCATGACCGCATGCAGTGCGGCAAGCGTGAATAAACTATAGGCCAGCATTGCTACGACGAAATGCAGACGGAATGCCCAGCCGTCGGCTTTGATATGCATGCTGCCCGGCAATATCGCTGGCAAGAAAGCGCAAATCGTGGCTGGCAACATGGCAAGCGCCAACAGGCTATCGATACGCGTGATGAAGCTCTCGGCAAAATACATCAGCAGTGCCAGCCACAGCGTCAGCGACAGTGCGGTAGCCAGGCCGAAATGCAGCGTATTGTCGTCGACCATATCCAGCCACAGCACGCCGCCATGGGCGAGCAGGCCGGCGGCAAGGAGCCCTCCGACCATATGGCGATTGGCGTCACTGATCTGGCGCTGCTGGCTGGCGCGCAGCAGTTGCCACTGGACGAGCCCGACCAGCGCGTAGATAGAGCTCGGAACGAGATGCAGTAGAATGCTTGGCATTGCCTGAGTTTAACGCGACGCGCGTTTTTGCAGAATCGTTTCGCTACCCGAAGGTGTTTGCAAGAGCGTTTGCAACAAGCCAACCCTTCCACCGCATTGATAGGCGCGCCACGCTTCCTGTTGGGGCATCTCGTCTCAGGCTTCACCTGAACCACTCTTTCGGCTGCTCATTCCCATGCTCGATAATCTGACCAATCGCCTTGCCAAGGTCGTCAAGACACTGCGCGGCCAGGCGCGCCTGACCGAAGAAAATATCTCCGACATGCTGCGCGAAGTACGCATGGCCTTGCTTGAAGCGGACGTTGCGCTGCCCGTCGTCAAGGAATTGATCAGTCGCATCAGGGAAAAGGCGATAGGGCAGGAGGTTATCGGTTCTCTGACGCCGGGGCAGGCCTTGGTCGGCGTGGTCAATGCCGAGCTGACCGCCATCATGGGCGGCTCGCAGGCGACGCTGAGTTTCGCTACGCAGCCGCCAGCCATCATTCTCATGGCAGGTCTGCAAGGCGCCGGCAAGACGACAACGGTGGGCAAGCTCGCCAAGTTTCTCAAAGAGAAACACAAAAAGAAGATACTGACCGTTTCCTGCGACGTGTACCGGCCGGCTGCCATCACGCAGTTGCAGACGGTGACGGGTCAGGCCGGCGCAGAATTCTTCCCTTCAGACATTAGCCAGAAACCGGTTGATATCGCGGTAGCGGCCATCAATTTCGCGAAACGTCATTATTTCGACGTACTGCTTGTCGACACCGCAGGCCGCCTGACAATCGACGAGCAGATGATGGAAGAGATCAGGCAACTGCATGCTGCCGTCAATCCCATCGAAACCTTGTTCGTCGTCGATGCCATGCTGGGCCAGGATGCCGTCAATACGGCGCGGGCTTTCAACGAAGCGCTGCCGCTGACAGGTATCGTGCTGACCAAGCTCGATGGTGATTCGCGTGGTGGTGCTGCCTTATCCGTCCGTCATGTAACTGGCAAGCCGATCAAGTTTACCGGTGTGGGCGAGAAGCTCACCGGCCTTGATGAATTCCATCCCGATCGTATGGCCAGTCGCATTCTCGGTATGGGTGACATCCTGTCGCTGGTCGAAGATGCGCGCAACATGGTCGACGAGGAAAAAGCGCGCGACTTCGCCGACAAGCTCAAGAAGGGCAAGGGCTTCGATCTCAACGATTTCAAGGATCAGATGGTGCAGATGCGCAAGATGGGTGGCCTCTCATCGCTGCTGGACAAGATGCCGGCGCAGTTTGCACAGGCGGCTTCGCAAATGCAGGGCGATGGGCCCGAAAAAGCCATGCGCCGCGTCGAAGGCATCATCAACTCCATGACACCGCAAGAGCGCAGCCATCCCGAACTCATCAAGGCCAGCCGCAAGCGCCGCATCGCAACGGGCGCCGGCGTCCAGGTGCAAGAGGTCAATCGCATGCTCAACCAGTTCGAGCAGACGCAGAAAATGATGAAGCAATTTTCCAAGGGCGGGATGGGCAAACTCATGCGTGGCATGCGCGGTATGAAGGGTATGCTGCCTGGCATGTGACAGAACTGAATTGCTCGTGACGAGCCACCATGCGGTCAAAAAAGAGGCGCTCACATGAGCGCCTCTTTTCAAGTCTTCGATACGGGATTCAAACCGGCTCGTCAGGGCCGGTAGTCTTGCTTTCCATATTGGAAGCGGGGCCAAAATAGAAGCCGCGAATGCGCACGAGCGTTTTCCTGACAGGAGGTGCAATGCCGAAGCCTGCTGCATTGATATTCGGCGGGAATTGCTCGTACACCACGAAGTCTTTTTGACCTTCTGACCTGGTTTCTACGAGGTAGCCGTCCTCATCGTTGGCATGGTCATTCCAGCGCAGCAAGAAGCCGCTGACCGTAACAGGCATGTAGGTGGCCTGAAGATTGGAAGGTACTGCCTTGTCGGCATCGCCGCCCTTCATGGAAAAAACGGTAGTTTCTTTTCTTGGTTCGGTTTTCGACTCGCCCCAGCGGTAGTCTTCGCCTCGTTCAAAAGCCTTCATGTGGGCTTCATTCGATAGTTTGGGTGACACGCGCAGTTCCAGGGGCTGTGTTGTGCGGCCAAAGAAAGGGCGAATGCGGTAATAGAAGCTTGTTTTCGGCATCAGCTTTGGATGCGTGTACTGAGTCTGATCAGGCTTCAGGAATTGCAGGATGATAAATTGCCCCTTGGGGTCCGTCGCGAACTCGACCACATATCCCGTAACTTCCCCGGAAGGTCGGTTCCAGTTCAGCGTTACATCATTCGGCGAAGCCAGTGTGCTCGTCAAATGAATGACGTCCTGGTTCTGGGAGCGTGGAGAGCAGGCGGCAAGGCCAAGCAGAATGCATAGCGCTGGAAAATTCAAATATTGTTTATGGCGTATGAATGAAATCAATTCGGTGTCTCCAATAAAAATCCGGCGCCTGAAGGGCACCGGACTTAGTCAAAATCAAACAACGGCAACATGCTATCTCACCCGTGATTTTACGCTGTTCCAGGAATCAGAGAGAGGATCACAGCCGTTGTGCCTGTTTGTTGGCACGGCAGAATAGGGCTGGCGCTTCAATTCGATCTATACGGGTATCCGCTAATCACTTGATGCAGAGAGGCAGTTTCTGTGAGGTTCCTGGCACTTCAAGCATTGTCCCGGGCTGAAATGGATATCAAATGTCGAGCGGTTCACGACATGGATATCGAAGCAGACATCGACACCCAGGCCGTCTACCCGAATGCATTGACTTTGCCCGGGCGCGCCGCATTTCCCGTTCTCGTCATGCCTGCCGAGCTCAAGCGGAGGTCACTGCATACGCGCGAGGGGCATGCCACGCTCATTCATGCTCTTGCGCATATCGAGGCCAATGCCATCAATCTTGCACTCGACATCATCTGGCGTTTTCCGGGTATGCCATACGAGTTTTATCGGGACTGGCTGGGCGTAGCGAAAGAAGAAGCCTGTCATCACGAATTATTGGCGCAACATCTGGAAAGCCTGGGTTATCGCTACGGCGATTTTCCCGCCCACAACGGACTGTGGGAGATGGCAGAAAGAACCTCCGGCGATCTGCTCGCCCGTCTGGCACTCGTGCCGAGAACGCTCGAAGCGCGTGGCCTGGATGTATCGCCGGGGTTGCGCGACAAACTCCGCAAGCTCGGAGATGCGCGTGGTGCCGAGATACTGGACCTCATCCTGCGCGACGAGATCGGGCATGTGGCGACAGGCAACCATTGGTATCGGTACCTGTGCGCGCAGCGGCAACTTGATCCGATCGGTGCTTATGCGGAACTGGCCGAGCGTTATTGGGCGCCGCGTTTGCGCGGTCCATTCAATCTGGTGGCGCGGCGTGCGGCCGGCTTCGATGAAGCAGAGCTTGCCGCGTTGCAGTTGGAGTAGCGTTGCCGGGACGACGACGAGCCGCCGCAGGATGCCGTGATTGCTGGAGGTGCTTACGTCGTCGGCTGCGTAGCGGTATCGCGCCAGTGACATTAGCCTTACGCGCTGTTGAAACAAGAATGGGCCGCAATGCGGCCCATTCCTGTTCTTGACCAGGCTGGCGCCTAACGAAGGCCGGCGGCGTAGTCGGCAACGGCCTTGATCTCTGGCTCCGTCATACGGATTGCAACGGTACGCATCACACTATTGGCGTCGTTTGCACGTGCGCCATCGCGGAAGGTTCGCAATTGCGCCTCGATGTAATCCGAATGCTGGCCGGAGAGGCGCGGGAACTGCGCCGGAATGCCTGCACCTGCAGCGCCATGGCAGCCCGCACAGGCAGGCAGGCCTTTGGATGCGTCGCCAGCGCGCCAGATTTTCTGGCCGAGGGAAATATTGGCCTTGTTCTTGGTCGCATCACCCTTGGCCTTCTGCTGTGAAAAATAGACGGCAAGCGCTTTGGCATCCGCTTCGGAGAGGGGGGTGGCGATAGCCGTCATGATCGGGCTGTTGCGCTCTGGCGCCTTGCCGTTTTGACCCTTGAAATTCAGCAGCTGCTTATTGAGGTATTCGGAAAACTGACCTGCAAGCACCGGGTTCGCGGTGATGATGCTATTGCCGTCTGCGCCGTGGCAGGCTGCGCAGTTCTGTTCAGCAGTTTGCTTGGCCTTGACCAGATCAAGCGGTGCTGATTTGGCAGCCTGGGGGGCTTGGGCACTGGCGATTTGACAGACAAAAAAACTGGCCAGGGCCAGACTCACGGACAACTTACGCTTGATCATCATTACCTCAAAGGCGTCGGGCGATTTAGAATCGGGCAATTCTATAACACTGGCGCTTCATTTGGCGGCAGTCGGCGGTACTGGCGCGGCACTCCCGGACGCGCATTGACAGCCTTTCAGACCCAGCCCCCGCATACCATGACCCTGTTTCGCCACGCCAGATTCGAGATTTCCATTGCTCGTCCGCAAGATTTACCGCCGCCCAACGGCGCTGAGATCGCTTTCGCGGGCCGCTCCAACGCTGGCAAGTCGAGTGCGCTCAATACCCTGGTGGGCCATACGCGTCTCGCTTTTGTCAGCAAAACGCCAGGGCGCACCCAGCTCATCAACGTGTTTCGCATGAACAACGGCGCAGCATTGGTCGATCTGCCGGGCTATGGCTACGCCAAGGTGCCTGAGGCGGTGCGCAAACAGTGGGTGCGTTTGCTCGAAAGCTACCTGACACGTCGCGAAAGCCTGATCGGCCTCATCCTCATCATGGATTCCCGCCATCCCCTCACCGCGCTTGATCAGCAGATGCTGAACTGGTTTGCGCCGGGCGGGCGACCTATCCATGTCCTGCTGAGCAAGGCCGACAAACTCACCCGCAGCGCCGGCGCGCAGGTCCTGGCGCAAATGAAACGTGAATTGCCGAAGTGGGGTGACCAGATTACGGTGCAGTTATTTTCCAGCCTCAAGAAAATCGGCATGGAAGAAGCGGAGTCGGTGGTTTCGGGATGGATGGCGCCAGCAGCTGAGCCGCAAGTCGACGTCGAAGAATGACAGCACCTGCAGGATCTGTGTGCAACATTCTTAATGAAATTGAAATGACAAATGCAAGCCGTGAATTTGTATGGCCGCAGGAAAAACTTTCGCCAGAAACAAATATACGGACACACAAAAGAAAGACCCCCGAGCGCGAGGGGACGCGTCGGGGGCTAAACAACCCAGAAGGCCCGGGGGAGCGCATCTGGGCAACCCGCTCAGGGAGGTGAAGCGGGAGACGATGCAACACGGGGGGTGAAGCACCGTCTGCGTTAATAGAAGGCCAAAACAACGGAAAGTTCCAAACTTTTTTCTAAATTTTTTCGTGTGTAAGCTTTACGTGTAATGCATGTAAAACATTCACGTCAAAACTCTCCGATATTTCGAGAATCGATTCGCAAAATGAGCACTGATTCCCTGTTTCCAAATATTCGTTTACGCCGCATGCGTCGTGACGTTTTCTCGCGGCGCCTGATGCGTGAATCGCGTTTGTCGGTCGACGATCTGATCTATCCGGTGTTTGTACTCGAAGGCGAGCAGCGCGAAGAAGCGGTGACGTCAATGCCGGGTGTGTCGCGAGTCTCGCTCGATCGTTTGCTGTTGGTGGCAGAGGAAGCGGTTGCATTGGGTATTCCCGCGCTGGCGCTTTTCCCTGTTATCGACGCAGCTCACAAGACGCTCGACGCAGCGGAAGCGTGGAATCCAGGCGGGCTCGTGCCGCGCACGGTGCAGGCCCTCAAGGCGCGCTTCCCCGAGCTGGGTGTGATCACCGATGTGGCGCTGGACCCCTACACGAGTCACGGGCAGGATGGCCTCATCGACGCGAGCGGCTACGTGCTCAACGACGAGACCCTCGTGGCGCTCGAGAAACAGGCGTTGTGCCATGCGCAGGCAGGCGCTGACGTGGTGGCCCCATCCGACATGATGGATGGCCGTGTAGGGCGTATCCGCAAGGCGCTGGAGGCAGCGGGTCTCATCCACACGCGCATCCTGGCTTATTCAGCCAAGTACGCATCGGGCTTCTATGGACCATTTCGCGATGCAGTGGGGTCGGCAGCGAGTCTGGGCAAAGGCAACAAGCACACTTACCAGATGGATCCGGGCAATTCCGACGAGGCCTTGCGTGAAGTTGCGCAGGATATTGCTGAAGGCGCCGACATGTTCATGGTCAAGCCGGGCATGCCTTACCTCGATATCGTGCGACGTGTGAAGAGCGAATTACAGGTTCCCACTTTCGTTTATCAGGTCAGTGGCGAATACGCCATGCTCAAGGCTGCCGCAGCGAACGGCTGGCTCGACGAGCGTGCCTGCGTGCTTGAGTCGCTGATCGCATTCAAGCGCGCAGGGGCCGATGGCGTGCTGACCTACTTTGCGCTGGATGCAGCGCGGTGGTTGAAAGAAGACGCGTGATCGGCTGACTGCGATAGCAAGAAGGCATATTCCGTTAAAGCCAGCGTCGTTGGTCGATGTTACGGTAGCGGGTGGAACCGGATGCGCCGCAGCGCCAATACGCTACGTAACTTGACATCGACATACGGCGGTTTGCCGCGCAGGCGACTGATCCATACGGTGCGCATGCCAAGCGCCTTGGCAGCGCGCAGATTTTCCAGCGAATCTTCGACCAGCACGCATTGCGATGCCTGCACGCCGAGCGTGTGCAGCAGGTGGCGAAAGCCACGCAGCTCGGGCTTGGGCAGCAAGCGCAATTGCTCCACGCCACATACACGATCGAACAGGCTGGAAATCTTCATCTGCGCCACGACGGCTTCGACGTAGGCCTGTGGGCCATTCGAGACGATGATCTTGCGGCCCCGCAGGCGGCGCAACATGCCGCGAATCTCGCGTTCGAAGACGACCAGGTGACGCAGATCGGGAAACTGGTGGGTCTGGTGCAGAAAGTGATGCGGATCTGTGTCGTGGTTGCGGATCAGGCCGAGCATGGTGGCGCCGTAATGCTTCCAGTAATGCAGGCGCAAGCGGTTGGCGTCGTCCGTGCTCATCTGCAGATGCTCGGCGATATACGCTGTCATTGCCGCGTTGATGCGCGGGAAGATGCGCGCGCTGGTGTTGTGCAGCGTGTTATCCAGATCGAATAACCAGACCGGCGGGGTGTTCACGGGTTGTTCACGGGTTGTTCAATTTCGCGATTTGAATTCGATCACGGCGCGCCCGTCTTCGAGCTTTTTCGGCGCGGTCTTCCAGGCATGGCCATAGACAATCTCGAAGGTGGCGGGGAGTCGGTCCTCGCGGCGCAAGCGCTCGTAAGCCTGGCGGGCGTGTTGCCAGCCTTGCTTGCCGCTGAGGCCACGCGGCCGCCCGGTCGAGGCATTGGCCGCACCGGCGTGCCGCAACTCCTCCAGCAGGCTGTCGAGCCCGGTGTAGGTGAGCGTGATGACTTCCATGTCCATCACCGGCTCGGCAAAACCGGCGCGCAACAGGCAATCGCCAAGATCGTGCATGTCGATGAAGCGATGCACGCGTTCGCCAGCATTGGCGGGCAATGCTTCGCGCAACTCTCGCAGCGTGTCGGGCCCCAGCGTGGAAAACATCAGCAAGCCGTCGACGGCCAGTACGCGATGCATTTCGCGTAATGCGGGCATGGGCTCGTGCAGCCAGTTCAGCATGAGGTTAGACCAGACCATCTGCACGCTGGCGCGTTGCAGGGGCAGTGCCTCGGCGTCGCCACAGATCAGGCGCGGCGCGCGGCGGACGTTCAACAGGCGTTGCATGAAGCCGCTCTGCCGATGCGACAGGTCGAGCAGCGGCGCAGCGAAATCGATGCCGATGCGTGTCGCATCGGGGTAGCGTTTTGCCAGCGGCGCGAGGTCACGCCCGGTGCCGCAGCCAAGGTCGAGAATGCGCTGCGGGTCGATGCGGATGTAATCGAGCCGCTCGGCCATGCGGCTGGAAACCTCACGCGCCAGGAAGTCCGCCTTGTCCACGGTCGCGGCGCTGGCGGCAAAACGGCGCCGGGCCAACAGTCGGTCGATCTCGAAATCTTGCGGAATACTCACGGCGATGACTGTCGCGGAACGGTTGTCGTGGTGTTTGCAGCCGGTTGTGGATTCCAGCCGAGCACGGCGAGCAGGACGAAGAAGCCAGCTACGTAAGCCACAACAACATGCCATCCATGGCGTAGCCACTTGCCGACTGAACGTGCTTCGGGAAACTGGCTGGACAGCGCCACGCCAGCGGAAGAACCAAACCAGATCATCGAGCCCCCAAAGCCTACTGCATACGCAAGCATGCCCCAGTCATAACCGCCCTGCTTGATGGCGAGTGCGGTCAGCGGAATATTGTCGAATATCGCAGAAACGAAGCCCATACCGAGCGCGGCATGCCATGAAGCTGCCGGCAGTTTGTCGACGGGCATCATGGAGGCCATCAGGACCAGCGAGAGCAGGAAGATCGAACCCTTGAAACTTGCAGGCAGGCACTCCCAGTCGTGACGGCGCACCGGAATGGTCAGCAGGATAACGACCCAGACCGCCACGCCGATATAGGGAAAGCTGTCGGAGCTCGCGGCAAAGTGCAGATTGACCACGACGTTGGTTATAACTGCCACCAGCAGCATCGCAGCCACGATGCCTATGCGTGCCCAGTCTATGCGGGTGTGCGGGTTGGCGTCTTTGATGATCGGGCTGTATGCATGTTGCTGGCGCGCGGCGACGTAGCCAGTGATCAGCAGCGCTACCACTGCGGCGATGTAGGCGTGCAGCACGTCGAGCGGCGAGACGCCGGAGAGCCACATCATTGTGGTGGTCGTGTCACCGACCACCGAACCGGCGCCGCCTGCGTTGGCGGCCGCGACAATGCCGGCGAGAAAGCCGATATGGACCTTGCCGCGAAACAACTGGTGCGCCATGGCGCCGCCGATCATCGCCGCAGCAATATTGTCGAGAAATGCGGACAGGACGAATACCAGCACCAGCAAGGCAAAGCCGCCTTTCCAGTCATCGGGCAGGTAACGCGGCAGGACAGCAGGCAGGCGGCTTTTCTCGAAGTGCCGCGACAGAATGGCAAAGCCCATCAGCAGGCATAGCAGATTGCCCAGCGTGACCCACTCGTGGGCGAGATGCATCTGCAGTCCGTCAAGGCCTGCACCGTGTGCAAAACCTGTCGCGCCAAGCTTGTAGAGCGTGACGCAGGCCAGGCCGCTCAGTGCGGCTGCAAGCGTATGAGCGTGCAGGAGCGCAATGCCCAGCAGCGTCGCTGCAAACAGGATGAATTCGAGAGGGATGCCTGCAAGCGCTATCGGTGACATGTTTGCGAGGTTTCCGTGAGCCATGCAGTGCGGCGCATAGCGTGCGCCGCATGTCAGATCAGGCGGACTTCAGATGAGCTTCAGACCGACTTGATTCCCAGCTTTGCCATCAGCGCCTCGTCGCCCGTGACGTCAGGGTTGCCCGTGGTAAGCAATTTGTCGCCGTAGAAAATCGAATTGGCACCTGCCAGGAAGCACATGGCCTGTGCTTCTTCGGACATCTCGCGGCGGCCTGCGGAGAGGCGCACATAGCTCGTTGGCATCGTGATGCGCGCAGCAGCGATGGTGCGGACGAATTCAAAGATGTCGAGCGGTGGCGTATCGGCCAGTGGCGTGCCTTCGACGCGCACCAGATTGTTGATCGGCACGGACTCCGGTGGTGGCGTCATGCTGGCCAGTTGCGAGATCAGTGCGGCGCGACCACGGCGCGATTCGCCCATGCCGACGATGCCGCCGGAGCAGACGTGAATGCCGGCATCGCGCACCTTGTCGATGGTGTCGAAGCGGTCGGCCTGCGAGTGCGTGGAGATGATGGAGTCATACATCTCGGCGGCAGTGTCGAGATTGTGGTTGTAGTAGTCGAGACCGGCATCGGCGAGCTTGGCGGCCTGGCCTTCGCGCAGCATGCCGAGCGTGACGCAGGTTTCCAGGCCGAGCGATTTGACCTGCCGCACCATTTCGAGCACCGGTTCGAGGTCGCGATCCTTCGGGCCGCGCCAGGCGGCGCCCATGCAGAAGCGCGATGCACCGTTTTCCTTGGCGATGCGCGCCTTGTCGACCACTTCCCCGATAGCCATGAGCTCTTCGCTTTCGAGGCCGGTCTGGTAACGTTTGGCCTGCGAGCAGTAGCCGCAATCTTCGGAACAGCCGCCGGTCTTGATCGATAGCAGGGTCGAGCGCTGCACGGCGTTGGCGTCGAAATGCTCACGGTGAACCTGCTGTGCGCGGAACATGAGATCGTTGAACGGCAGCTCGAACAGGGCCAGCACCGCATCGGTATTCCAGGCGCCGGCAGACGCCGCGTCGGCGGAGGTGCTGCGGGGGCGAACGAGCTTGATTTCCCTGGCCTGGATTTCGGGACGGCTGGAGGCTGTGCTGGTGGTCATGGAACAATCTCGATTCTTTAAGAAACAACAAAGACAATCAAAGCAGCTGCGAATGTTGACGCAGCGGCGAATGATCCGGGAAACATGAAAGGCTTGTCAAACAACCAGATCAACCGTTGGCGCAACGCAAGCTCGCGCTTGCTGGCCCGGCTGTGGCCGCAGGATTGCTTCGTTTGCGGCGAGCCCGCCGGTGAAGTGGCTGTTTGCGCGGCCTGCAAGAATGATCTGCCATGGCTCGACACGGATTTCTGCCCAGTATGTGCTTTGCCGACACCGGGCGCGCAGGAATGCGGCCAATGCCTGCGTCGGCCGCCGCATTTCGATGCGACGCTGGCTGCCTTCGTCTATACCCATCCCGTTCGTGAAATGGTGCTGGCCTTGAAGTTCGGGCCGGTGTTCGCGGTGCGCGACGTGCTGGTCGGCGGTTTGCTCACGGCACTTGGCGCACTTCGCGCCGACTGTATCGTGCCCATGCCGATCCACAAGCGGCGCATCGCCGAGCGCGGTTTCAATCAGTCCATGGAACTGGCGCGGGACCTTGGCAGGGCCGTGCATCTGCCGGTGCGAGCCGAGTTGGTGGTGCGCGACTTGAACACGCCGCATCAGACCGGTTTGCCGATCCGCCAGCGCAGAAAGAACATGCGCGGCGCCTTTCGCTGCGTCGAATCCATTGCTGGCCTGCATGTACTGGTGATCGATGATGTCATCACCAGCGGTGCAACACTCGATGAACTGGCGCGTACCCTGAAGCTGGCTGGCGCCGCGCGCGTGACGAATCTGCTGGTGGCAAGAACGCTGCGCGAAAAAGACTAGCGGACGAATACACCGGTAACATCGGCGGCTCAGCTGAATCTCCATACTCTGAGTCTCCATACCAATTCGCAGCTCAACTTTCTCATTGACGGTCATGTTCCACATCGTCCTGTTTGAACCCGAGATCCCGCCGAACACCGGCAATATCATGCGCCTGTGTGCCAACACGGGGGCGCAACTTCATCTTGTTCAGCCGCTGGGTTTCGAGCTTAGCGACAAGCTGCTGGCGCGCGCTGGCATGGACTATCGCGACAAGGCCGTGGTGACGGTGCATGGCGATTGGCTGGCGTGCAGTACGGCGCTGGCGGGGCGGCGCATGTTTGCGATGACGACGCATGGCAGCCAGCGCTTCGATATACCCCGTTACGAGGCCGGCGATGTGTTCGTATTCGGGCCGGAGTCACGCGGGTTGCCGGTGTGGCTGCGCGAGAGCTTTCCTGCCGAGCGGCGGCTGCGCATCCCGATGGTGGCCGACAGTCGCAGTCTGAATCTTTCCAATAGCGCGGCAGTCGTCGTGTTCGAGGCCTGGCGACAGCTGGAATTCAGCGCTGGCGTCTAAAGAGTCGTAGCGTTTGTTGTCTCAACGCAGGTGACAAGGTATTGGTCGGTCAAACACCCGAAATTTGATCAAAGGGGGGGCTACCGGCCTTATCCGATGGCATTATTTGCGGAAATGCCTTGCAAGGCGCGTCTGAAGGGCGCGAGGGGCAAATCTTCGCGGCGCATATGAATCACCGAAAGACCTTCCTCCGCCAACCTGCAGCTAGAAAAGAGACATGAAACAGCACAGTCGTATCGCCTTGTTTGGCGAATGCATGATCGAATTGCGCGGCCAGATGTTCGGCACGATGCAGCAGAACTTTGGCGGCGACACGCTCAATACGGCGGTTTACCTCGCCAGGCTTGGCGCCGAGGGTGGCGTACGCGTTTCCTACGTCACCCAGCTTGGCAACGACGCTTACAGCAAGGCGATGCTTGAAGCCTGGGCGCTGGAAGGCATCGATACCCGCCTGGTGCGTTCCGAAGACGGCAAGATGCCCGGCTTGTACACCATCCAGGTGGACGAAAGCGGTGAGCGCACTTTCTATTACTGGCGCGACATGAGCGCGGCGAAGGATTACTTCGTTGACGATCCCAGCCCGCTGGAAGCGCACATCGACGAGCTCGATGCCCTTTACTACAGCGGTATCAGCCTCGCCGTGTTGCCGGAATCAGGCCGGGAGCGGCTCTTCGGCGTCATCGAACGATTGCGCGCACGCGGTGGCAAGGTATTCTTCGATAACAACTATCGCCCGCGCCTGTGGCGTGGCGATCCAAATACCGCGGCATGGTACGACCGGGCCTTTGCCAATGCCGATCTGGCCATGATCACGCTCGAAGACAATGCCGCCCTGTATGGCCTGGATGAAGAGTCGGCGATCAGTCATGCTTTTTCGCTGACTGCCGAAGAAGTCGTCATCAAACGTGGCATCGAGCAGACCATCGTTCGCGTGCGCGGCATGGAAGCGTTTCTGGTGCCCACCTTCAAGGTTGCCAAGGTGGTCGACACCACCGGTGCTGGCGATTCGTTCGCTGGCGGCTATCTGGCAGCACGCCTGCAGGGGCAGCCGCCGGAGGTTGCTGCGCGTTCGGGCAACAAGATTGCTTCCATCGTCGTGCAATATCCCGGCGCAATCATTCCCCGCGAGGCGATGCCGGTGTTTTTCTTCACCTAGCCAAGCACACGCTCTGTGCCGGAGCGCTTCTTACTTGTCAGGCACCTCGGGTTGATATGTAATAAGTTGACAGATGTTGTCTTACAACTTATCGTATCTGCTTCTGCCCGGCCGAAGCAAAGGGGCGCTTATGTATCCAGGGAGTCTTCTTTGCCCATCCTGAATCGCAATCTCCTCTCGGAGGGCAACCCTGAGGGCAATGTCCGGGCTGAAGTGCCTGCGCCAGGCGGGCGTTCGGCAATGCCACAGGTTGGCATCCTGCAGATCGGCGATGGCAATTTCCTGCGCGGCTTTGCCGACTGGATGATCGAGCTCGCCAACGAGGCGGGCGTGTTCAACGGCAGTGTCAGCATCGCTGCGGCACGTGGCCCTGGTGCCATTCCGGCATTGCGCGCGCAAGATGGTCTGTTCACCGTCCTGACGCGAGGTGTGCAGGGTGGTCAGCTTGTCGACAAGGCACGTGTCATTGCCTGTGTGCGCGAGCTCATCGATCCGTCGACCGAGTGGCAGGCGCTGCTGACATGCGCTGCGGTGCCCAATCTGCGCTTCCTGATTTCGAACACGACTGAAGCGGGCATTGTGTATGTCGATGAGCCCAACTCTGCAGCAAGCTGCCCGCGAAGTTTCCCCGCCAAGCTGACAGCCTTGCTGTGGGAGCGTTTTGTAAAGCTCGGCGGCAGCCCGTCGGCCGGGCTCATCGTCCTGCCTTGCGAGCTGGTGGAAGACAATGGCTCCAAGCTGCGTCAGATCGTGCTGCAGCATGCCGGGGCCTGGGGCCTGCCCCCGATATTCCAGTCCTGGATCGAACAGCACAACCATTTTCTGAATACGCTTGTAGACCGCATCGTTCCGGGCTTTCCAGCCAATGAGGCAGATGCCGTGTTTGCCGATCTCGGTTATGAAGACAGCATGCTCGTCGTGGCCGAGCCGTTTCATGTGTGGGTGATCGAGGGGCCACAGCGCCTGGCCGAAGAGTTCCCGCTGCACAAGGCCGGGCTGAACGTCATCTGGACCGACGACCTGAAGCCCTATCGCAGCAGCAAGGTGCGGGTGCTCAACGGCGCGCATACGGCCATGGCCTTGTCCGCTTTTGGCGCCGGGCTGGACAGCGTCAAGAGCGTGATCGACGACGAAGTCTTGTCACAGTACCTGCACAAGCTCATGTTCGAAGAGATCGTTCCCTTCGTGCCACGTCCGGAGGAAGAACGCAAACAGTACGCCGCTGCCATCATGGAGCGTTTTGCCAACCCCTACGTTCGTCATGAGCTGCTTTCAATCGCGCTCAACTCTGTGTCGAAATGGCAGGTACGTGTGCTGCCGACGATCAAGGACTATGCGCGCGAACATGGCAAGGCGCCAAAGCTGCTGTCTTTCTCGCTGGCCGCGTTGCTGGACTTCTATCATGGCAGCTGGAATGCGGCCGGGGAGTATGCTGGCTCGCGCGACGGCACACCCGATGGCACACCCTATCCCATCAAGGACAATGCAGACGTCATTGAAATAATTGCCGAAGCCTGGCATGGCGGTGACGATGGAAGGGATCTGCCTGAACGCGTACACAGCATGCTGGCCGATACCCGTTTGTGGGGTGAGGACTTGACGGCGATTCCAGCATTGTCGACGCAAGTTACCGCCGCGCTGAAACGCATCAAGGAGGTTGGAACACGGGCGGCGATCGCCGAGTTGCTGTAGATCCAGTTGCCCTGGATTTGACCTGAAATCTGTCCCGAAACCTGTCCTGAATTTCTTGGTGTTTGCCCGCTCCAATCGCAGCAGAGCAAGCGTAGCCGGAGCCCAAAATGTCCCAGTCCGCAGCCATCCGCCTCCACGCCAATGATGATGTCGTCATTGCCACGCAACAGCTCATGCCGGGTAACCGCATCGATGCGGAAGGCCTGGCGATCCACGACCTGATCCCGCCGGGTCACAAGGTGGCAACGCGTAACATCAAGGCCGGCGAGGCGGTGCGCCGTTACAACCAGATCATCGGTTTCGCCAAGGCCGATATCGGCCTTGGCAAACACGTGCACTCACAGAATCTCGCCGTCGCCGAGTTCGCCCGCGAGCATTCTTTCTGCGCCGACCGTCATGACACGCCGCGCGTGGCGCAGCCTGCGACCTTCATGGGTTACAAACGCCGTAACGGCAGGGCCGGCACACGCAATTACATTGCAGTAATCGCCTCGGTGAATTGTTCTGCAACGGTCGTGCGCAACATCGCCCGACACTTCACGCCGGAAGTGCTGGCGGCCTATCCGAATATTGACGGCGTCATTTCCCTCGTGCACCAGACGGGTTGCGGCATGGACAGCAAGGGCGAGGGCATGCAGGCTCTGCGCCGCACCCTGAACGGCTATGCCATTCATCCCAATACGGCGGCTGCCTTATTCGTGGGATTAGGCTGCGAGGTCAATCAGGTCGGGCCGATGGTGGAGAAGCTCGGCAGCATGCAGCCAGGCATGCTGCAGACGCTCAACATCCAGGATCTGGGCGGTACTTCGAATGCCATCAGCAAGGGCATCGAGCTGGTCGAGGCCATGCTGCCCGCAGTGAATGAATTCAAGCGTGAACCGCTGCCCGTCAGCGAGCTGATCATCGGCCTCAATTGCGGTGGCTCGGATGGCTATTCCGGCATCACGGCCAACCCCGCCCTGGGCGGCGCAGTGGATCTGCTGGTTGCCAATGGCGGTACTGCGATTCTCTCCGAGACACCGGAAATCTATGGCGCCGAGCACCTGCTTACTTGCCGCGCGGCAACGCCGGAAATTGCCGAAAAACTGCTTGCCCGCATCGGCTGGTGGAAGGACTACACCAGCCGCAACGGCGGCGAAATGGACAACAATCCGTCGGTGGGCAACAAGGCAGGTGGGCTCACCACCATCCTGGAAAAATCACTCGGAGCGGTGGCCAAGGGCGGCACTACCAATCTCAATGCGGTCTACGAATATGCCGAGCAGGTAACGGAAAAGGGCTTCGTGTTCATGGATACGCCGGGCTACGACCCGGTGTCGGCAACGGGACAGGCAGCAGGCGGCGCGCAGATCATCTGCTTCACGACCGGGCGCGGTTCTGCTTTCGGGTGTGCAGGCGTGCCGACCATCAAGTTCTCGACCAACAACGTACTGTGGAATCGCCAGCGTGACGATATGGACGTGAACACCGGCGATCTGCTGGATGGCGTGCCGATGCAGGCCATCAGCCAGCGTATCTTCGATGCGATCGTGCGCCACGCCTCAGGCGAAAAAACCCGCAGCGAAGTGCTGGGTTATGGACAGGACGAATTCCTGCCCTGGCAGATTGGCGCGGTCATGTAAGTCGGATGAGCGAAGCGCTATCTGACGTTCAGGGTTATTTTGGGGATGACATACTTGACTTGCTGGGCCCAATTTTTCGTCATTCCCGCGAAAGCGGGAATCCACTTCTACGCGATGATCGTCCGTGCCACAAAGTAGATTCCCGCTTTCGCGGGAATGACGGATTTGAAAATCAGGGACTAAAAAAATATGTAAGCCCCTATTTTTTCTTGGCCTCGACGCAGGTGTGGCACAGCCCGTACAGATGCATGGCGTGATCGCTCAGGGTGAAGCCAAGCTCGCTGGCAATCTCGTGCTGGCGTGCCTCGATCGCTTCGTCGAAGAACTCTTCGACGCGGCCGCAACTCAGGCAGACGATATGGTCGTGGTGATGACCTTCGTTGAGTTCGAACACCGCTTTGCCTGATTCGAAGTGATGGCGTTTCAACAGGCCGGCTTCTTCGAATTGCGTCAATACGCGGTAAATGGTTGCCAGGCCGACGTCGAGGTCTTCGGCAAGCAACAGGCGATAGACGTCTTCGGCCGTGAGGTGGCGTTCGTTGCTGCGCTGAAACAGATCGAGGATCTTCAGGCGTGGCAGCGTGGCCTTGAGACCCATGTTCTTGAGGCTTTGCGGGGAGGCCATCTTGTGCTCCGGGAGAGGGTGAGAGGGCAGGGCGCCGAAGTGCCTATGATATAGTTTCGCGCTTCAGCGTGGAACGCGTCAGTATCTTACGCCGACCCTTGCCTCTGTGAGCCGGCTGGCTTGTTCCCTACATCGCCGCCGGTTGCTGGTCCGTTCAGGATTTTTATGTTCATTGCCCGTTTCATCAAACCCGTTTGCCGGTTCTTTCAGGACTTGTTTGCACCGAGATTGCTGCTGACCGCGGTGCTGGTTCTTGGCGTGTCGGCGTGTGGCCTGACGCGGCTGCGGCCCTACAGCATCGATATCCGGCAGGGCAACTATGTGACGCAGGAGATGGCTTCGCAGCTGACTCCCGGCATGACTGAAGAGCAGGTGCGTTTCATCATGGGCTCGCCCTTGCTCATTGACCCGTTTCATTCCAATCGCTGGGATTATGTTTATCGCTACGCACCGCAGGGCAAGGTGAGCGAGATGCGCCGCATTACCGTGATGTTCAAGGATGGCAAACTCAGCAGCGTTGAGGGCGATGTTGTCGCTTCCCTGCCTGCTACCGCGGTTGCCGTGACGACAGCGCAAAGCACGCCTCGGGCAACCCCCTGAGCACGTAGCGCGCTTACGCACTACCAGGAAATCTCCATGACAGTGAAACTCGCGATTGCCGGCAGCTCCGGTCGCATGGGCCGCATGCTGATCGAGGCTGCCCTGCAGACTCCTGGTGTAGAACTCATCGCCGCGCTCGACCGCCCCGACAGTCCCTGGATTGGACGTGACGCCGGCGAATTCGATGGCGTCAAGACGGGGGTTTTCATCAGCGCCGATGTCGCTGCGGCATTTAGCATCGCCGACTGCCTGATTGACTTTACCCGCCCGGAAGCGACGCTCTTGCACCTGCAGGCTGCGCTGCGCGCAGGCAAGGCGATGGTGATCGGCACCACCGGTTTCAAGCCGGAAGAAAAAACGGTAGTTGCTGATGCCGCGCGCAGCATCCCCATCGTGTTTGCGCCAAACATGGCCGTTGGCGTTAATGCGGTATTCAAGCTGCTCGAAGTCGCGGCCCAAATTCTTGCCAACGGTTATGACGTTGAGGTTTATGAAGCGCATCACCGTTTCAAGGTCGATGCACCGTCTGGAACCGCCCTGCGCATGGGTGAAGTCGTGGCCCAGGCGCTTGGGCGCGACCTCAAGGACTGCGCGGTGTATGGCCGGGAGGGTGTTACCGGCGAGCGTGACTCACAAACCATCGGCTTTGCGACGGTGCGTGGCGGCGACATCGTCGGCGATCACACCGTGACCTTCGCGGCGCTGGGTGAGCGTGTGGAAATTTCGCACAAGGCCGGCAGTCGCATGCCCTATGCGACAGGTTCGATGCGCGCTGCGCTTTTCCTGCAAGGCAAGCGTGCCGGTCTTTTCGACATGCAGGACGTTCTCGGCCTGAAATAGGGTCGGTTGCGTGTAGCTCACACGCGGTCTGCAATCTGGATGTATCACGTCTTCAGGCATAGGGGTCTGCCCTGATGCCATCCGTCAGGTCAAAGGTTTAGCTTCGCGTGCCGGCTCGCAGAAGCCGTGCAGACCATAACGGAGGAGACGATGATGAGCACAGCCATGCCTGCGCCAAGCAGGCTTCTTGTGTCGCCCGCAATTTGCGACGTTCTTGCGGCCCCCGCCGCACGTGACAAGGCAATTCGTCGATGCGCTGATGCGCATCCTTCGACGCCAGCCCCTCGATCTCGCTCAATCAGCGACGTTTTTCCTTCAGCACGCTGGCACCGTCGACGCCCGTAACGGCAGCGCCTGCGCCGCACCCGTGCGTCCTTTGCGGTTGATGGAAACTATCGCTTCCGTATGTATTCCCAAAAGAAGCGCCACATGTGGCCTTCCTTCTGACCATGCCGATTTTTCATCATGGCGTGAAGGTCTTGGCGTTTGCGCTGGTTTCGCGGTTTTCATTGTTCGGACGGGCTGCCATGTTTGATCAGAGGCGGCCATCAAAGGAGGTGAACACACATATTTCAGGCAATTGGAGCAGGGGGGCTGAGGGTTCTTTAAAGGGCCTTATAAAAACATGACGTTACATTAATCAGACCTATAAAGAAGGAGACAAAGCATGAAAACAAATAAGGTAGTGGCAGGTGCATTGGTCGTTCTGTCGTCTGTTGTCAGCGTGGGCGCTCTGGCGTCTACCGATGCGCAGAACACCGATATCCGCAATGGCGGGTCCATCAGCACCGGCTCCGATCCGACAGCGGATTCGCCGACCATGTCTGTGACGAGCGCATCGTCGAGCCGGGCAGAGTTCCGCTTCAAGACCTTTACAAGCGGCTCACACAGCCTTGAAGGCAAGATGAAGCTGGTCAAGCTTAGTGGCGGCAATACCAGCGTTGCACAGACCTTTTCCGAGACCGGCGGCAATCCGATCAGTCAGCTGGCCATCGACTCCGGCGGCTTCTTTTACGAAGTGCAACGCAGCACGGGGGATACTTCGAGCTCGCGTAGCTGCGGCCTGCCGAAGCTGAGCGTGGGTAGCACGGCGACCATCAAGCTGGTGTATGACGTGGCGAAGGGCCAGAGCACATCGTATGTGAATGGCTCCAAGTGCAAGACGATTACCAAGGCGGGCTGGAACAAGCTCTATACCAAGATCGGCGCGTACCAGACGGCAAGCGGAACAGGTTCCGTGACCGTGCAATGGACGAGCTTCACGGTCAAATAAGAAAGAGGAAAGAACCTTCAGGCGACAACCCGTGCGAACGGGTTGTCATTGCACCGGCGCTCGTTGTCTGAGCGCCGGTTTTGCATTGCGGGAGCGGGGCTGGGGAAGTTCAGAGCCGGAAGGCACTGACGATCGAATTCATCTTGCCCGAGAATGCGTGCAGTTTTTCTGCCGAATGACTCATGCCTGTGACGGCGTTGTTATTGTTTTCCACCATGCGGGCGATGCGGTCAATGTTGCGGGCGATCTCGGCATTGGAGCGATTCTGTTCGCGTACCGAACCGGCAATGGCGTCGAGCTGATCGGTCGCACGTGCCACGGCCTGGTTGGCTGCGGTGAGCGCATCGACGGTATCGTCCATGCCCGCCCGGCTATTGTCGATGGTGGACAGGCCGTGCTGTACGGCGCTCTCGAGGTCTTCCGCCTGAGCGTTCAAGGTGGCCGTGATCGCGTCGATTTCTGCCGCGGACTGACCTGATTTCTCGGCGAGCTTGCGCACTTCGTCGGCCACCACGGCAAAGCCGCGGCCAGCCTCGCCGGCGCGCGCCGCTTCAATCGCAGCGTTGAGTGCAAGCAGATTGGTCTGATCTGCAATCTCCCGCACCTGACGGGTCATCGAGCTGATGCGCTGCATGCTATGCACGGAATCCTGCGAAGCCGAGGCAACGCGCTGGATCACTTGTGCAGCTTCTTCGATGACATGTTTCACTTCATTGAGTTTGGCCTGCACGCTGCGCGATTGATCGAGACTGTCGTGGGACAGGCGGTTGGCGTTGTCGGCATTCTCGGTGATGGTTTCCATGGCTTGCGACAGTTCCTGCATGGAGACAGCAGTCGATGAGGCTGCTTCGGATTGTTCGCTGGAAGAGTCCGATACCTTCGCCGCGTCGCTGGCAACGGCATCGACGCCTTGTTTGAGGGTGATGGCGCCATCGCGCATCTGCGCGATCACGGCACCAAGTTCCTTGCGGATCGTTTCGGCAGATTCGGCAACATGGCGAAACTCGTTGCAGTGATTCAGGCTGATCGGACGGCTGAAGTCGCCCGCGGCCAGGCGTTTCAGATCGTTCGAAAGGGTGCTCGTGCGATCGACCAGATGCCGATGCAGCATCCACAGGAAGGCGCCAAGCGCTGCAATGCCGGCGATGGGCATGATTATCAGGCTCGTCCACAAGGCGTCATGCGCGCTGGCCAGTGCTGTCTGGGTGACCAGGCTTTGTTCGCCTGGCTGAATCTTGAGCAATTCCGCGCCAAGCGTTTGTACGGCAGACCACTGCGCTGCCAGACCGACACCACCTACGACGAGAACGCACACAGCGCCTACACCGCATACAAGAAGAAGTTGGCTACGGATGCTGTTGAAAACGCCGCTGCTCATGAAACGTGCTCCCTGAGGTTGGACTACTTCGAATAGTCCTAGTAACGGCAGACAAGGCGATCGTCTTTAGCATCCCGCAAGCTGAAATCGGCCCGGTTTCCGGCAGTTATCCGCTCGCTGCCCGCGGCATGCCAATGCGAAACTCTGCACCAGCAACGGCACGACCTGGTCGATGGATTGATCAAGTAGAAGCGACCGATGCCGATATGCCTGCATGGGTAAATCAGCATCCCACCCACTCCAAAAACAGAAGGGCGAATGGCATGGCAAGGCGGCGGCATGAAGAAGAGCACGAAAACCATGAGCGCTGGCTGGTCTCCTATGCTGACTTCATTACCTTGCTGTTTGCATTTTTCGTGGTCATGTATGCCGTCAGCTCGGTCAATGAAGGCAAGTACCGCGTATTGTCCGATTCCCTCGTCAATGCCTTTCGCAGTGCGGCCAACGTAGAGGGCGCATCGATCGTCTCGCCGCCGCGAGAGAGCGGCTCGCCCGTGCCCGTGATCATCGCGCGTGCGCCGAAGCCGGACCCGCAGGCCGAGGCTCAGCGCATAAAACAGCGCGCCAAGATGCGTAACATGGCCGACGAAATTCGCAAGGTGCTCGAGCCACTGGTAAAAGGCGGCCAGGTCCGCGTGAACGAAGGTATCCACGGTATCTCCGTCGAAATCAACGCAAGCGTTCTCTTTGCCCCCGGCGAGGCGCTGCTCGGGCCACCGGCTGTGCGTGCATTGCAGGCAGTGGCCGAAGTCGTCGCGCCAGCCGATTTTCCGGTGACCATTGAAGGGCATACCGACACCATACCGATCAGCACCCCGAGTTTCCCTTCCAACTGGGAACTGTCTGCGGTGCGTGCTTCTTCGGTCGTGCGCCTGTTTGTGGGCAGCGGTGTCGATCCACGGCGCCTTACCGCCGCAGGTTATGGCGATCAAAGGCCGATTGCCGACAATTCAGTGCCGGAGGGGCGCGCACGTAACCGGCGCGTCACCATTCTGATTGAATCGATGTTGCCGGAACTGGCCACCGCCAGTTCGCCAGCGCGTGTATCCTCTGCCGGCGGTGCGCTTGGAACGCCTGAAGATCAGCCGCTTGGCATGTTGCCCCCGCCGTCAGCTGGCGCGCGCAAACCGGCTACTGCCGCGCCCTGATCCGTTGTCAGGGCATCGTCGTGAGGTGCAAACACGGCCGCTACGGATCAGGTCGTGGCTGACCCAGCGATGGATTCACCTGAATGCGTCTGCCTGATATTTCTTTCATATTCGATTGGCATGCCTGTGCCCGGGCGCCTCTTCGATTGCTGCCAATAGTAATTTGATGCTTCGTTTACTTCCCCAGGCTGGCACACCGCGTGTGCCACTGCGCGGCATGCTGGTCTACGCGCTGGCTTTGCTGTTGTTCTCAGGCATGGACGCCGTATCCAAGTACCTCGCTCTGCGCCACCCCGTGCCACAAGTGGCGTGGATGCGCTACAGCGTCCATCTGCTGCTGATGACGGTGATCTTTGCGCCAGCAATGGGCCGTGGCCTGGTCAGCACGCAGCGCGGCGGGCTCGTCTTCGCGCGCGCCATGTGCCTGGTCGGCATCACGCTGTGCATGATGTTCGCGTTGCGACGGCTGCCGCTTGCAGAGGCAACCTCGATCCTGTTCGTCGCACCGCTACTGGTCGTGCTGCTGGCCCGGCCTGTGCTGCAGGAGCGCATCGGCGTTGTGCGCTGGAGCGCCGTGCTGGTGGGGTTTTGCGGTGTGCTGCTGGTGGTGCGGCCGAGCGGTGCCCTCGATGGCATCGGTGTGGCATTCGCGCTGGTCACTGCGCTGTCGAGTACGGTTTACCAGTTGCTGACGCGCATCCTCAGCCATACGGAGAATCCGGTTGTCATGCTCTACTATTCTGCGCTGGCAGGAACGATCGTATTCGGCCTGAGCCTGCCATGGTTCTGGTTCGACGCGATGCCTTCAACGCTGGAGGCTTTGCTCTATTGCAGCCTCGGCTTGCTCGGTTTCGTCGGTCACCTGTGCTTCACACTGGCATTCCGCGATGCACCGGCTTCCCTGCTCGCGCCTGTTACTTACCTGCAACTGGTCTGGGCCGGTTTGCTGGGCTGGCTGATCTTTGGCCAGATACCCGATGGCTACACCCTGTTCGGCATGTCGATCGTGGCGGCCTCGGGCGTAGCGGTGGCCATCATGGGCCGGCAACCGGAGCCGGTGGTGAAGTGAAGATCTTCATGCGCTCGCAGGATACGGGTAGATCGTGGATAGCGCTTCGGAACGACCCGTCGGTTGCGTGATGCGTACATGCTCGCGGCGGAATTCACGTGCATGATGCAGCCCGCATGAGTGCGCGATCATGTCGATCTCGCGGTTCATGCTGCTGCAATAATTGGCCACGCGCGTCGTCTTGTCTTCGACGACCAGGCCACGCTGCAATTTCGGGTTGTGCGTGGTGACGCCGGTCGGGCAGGTGTTGGTGTGACACCGTAGTGCCTGGATGCAGCCGAGTGCAAACATGAAGCCGCGCGCCGTGGTGACGAAATCCGCGCCACAGGCCAGGGCCCAAGCCGCACGTGCCGAGGTGACGATCTTGCCCGAGGCAACAACCTTTACGCGCTCTTTCATGCCTGCTGCGATCAGCGAATCCACCACACGCGGCAGGGCTTCATTGATTGACAGTGCAACGTGATCGGCGAGTGCCTGCGGCGCGGCGCCCGAGCCGCCTTCGCCACCGTCGATGACGATGAAATCCGGCGCGTCCTGCAAGCCGCGGCGCAATGTCGCTTCGCACAATTCATTCATGAACTGCCAGCCACCGATAGCCGTTTTCAGGCCGACAGGTTTGCCGGTGATGTCGCGCACGCGTGCAATGAAATCGAGAAGCTGTTCGATGTTGGCGATATCGAGATGCCGGTTCGGGCTGATCGAATCGTGACCCGCCGGAATGCCGCGGATACGTGCAATTTCCGGGGTGACTTTGGCCCCCGGCAGCACGCCGCCCTTGCCCGGTTTTGCGCCTTGGGCAAGTTTGATTTCGAATGCGCGTACCGTCTCGTAAGCGGCTATTTCACGCAGGCGTTCCGGCGAGAAAGTTCCGTTGCTGTCGCGTACGCCGTATTTGGCAGTACCGATCTGCATGATGATGTCGCAACCGCCTTCCAGATGATAGGGCGACAGGCCGCCTTCGCCCGTACCCATCCAGCATTCCGCAATGCGTGCGCCATTCGACAGGGCCTGCACTGCTGGTTTTGAGATGGCACCAAAACTCATGCCGCTGATGTTGACGATGGAGCGCGCTGCAAACGGCGTCTGGCAAAAGTCGGCGCCAATGAGCAGAGGTGGTGTGGGCAGCCGGTCTTCCTCCAGGATGGGGAAGGGCGCGTTCACGAAAATCAGCGCACCCGGCTCCTGCAGGCGATAGGTCGAGCCGAAACCGATGACGCCGCCTTCATCTTTTGCCAGGCGATAGATCCACGAGCGTGTCGAACGATCGAACGGCATCTCGTCGCGATCACCGAGGAAGAAGTACTGACGGAAGTACTCGCCCAGCTGTTCGAAGAAATAACGCAACCGGCCAACCAGGGGATAGTTGCGCAGGATGGTGTGCTTCTTCTGCGTAATGTCCTGCACATACCCGTACACCAGCAGGGCGAGGAAAACGAGTGCCAGTACGGTTCCGAGACTGACACTCAGGATGGTAACAATGCTCGGCGCGACATCCATCAAACGCTCTCCCTGCGTGTACAATCGGTTTATCAGATCACGAGGTGGCACCCCCAGACCATGGCATTGACTCAAAAATCACTTCAGCAGATGAGCCAGCAATTGCGTGTCGAGATTCAGCGGGAAGTTGCCAGCGCACTTGCCGAGGATGTCGGCACGGGCGATCTTACAGCACAGTTGATTCCGGTCACGGCCACTGCAACAGGACGCGTATCGACGCGGCAAGACGCGATTCTTTGCGGTGTCGCCTGGTTCGACACCGTATTCCAGATGCTCGACCCGGAGTCTTCGGTTGTCTGGCATGCGCACGATGGTGAGCAGATCAAGGCCGGCCAGGCCCTTTGCGATATCTTCGCAAGTGCCCGTAGTTTGCTGACTGCCGAGCGCACTGCGCTGAACTTCCTGCAATTGCTGTCGGGTACAGCGACGACGACTGCACGCTTCGTTGCCGCCGTGGCGGGCACCAAAGCGCATATCGTCGACACGCGCAAGACCTTGCCGGGTTTGCGCCTCGCGCAGAAATATGCAGTCTGCATGGGTGGCGGTCACAATCACCGCATTGGTCTCTACGACGGCGTGTTGATCAAGGAAAACCACATCATTGCCGCCGGCGGCGTCAAACAGGCGTTGAAGCGTGCGCTGGAAATCGCGCCTTCGAATGCCTTCATCGAGATCGAAGTGGAAAGCCTCGACGAGCTGGACGAAGCGCTGGAAGCCGGCGCCAAGATGATCCTGCTCGATAATATGTCAGTGGACGAAATGCGTGAGGCGGTCAGCATTACGGCAGGCCGCGCGCAGCTCGAAGCCTCTGGCGGTGTCGGTCTGGAGCGTGTGCGTGAGATTGCCGAGACGGGCGTGGATCGTATTTCCGTCGGTGGACTGACCAAGGATGTTCGCGCAGTCGATCTGTCGCTGCGTCATATCGAAGAATGACGGAAGAGCAATAGAAGAGTAGTCGAAGAAGCAGTACTGGATTTGTGCGGACGGCGCGCCGCTTCGCCGCGATGGTGCCCTTGTGCCGAGAAATGTTGCCGGAGTGTTTGCCTGTGTGGTTCTACGTTTATTACTGCGTTGCAATTGCGACACTCATCCTGCATTTCACGGGATTTCTCGGGCGTCGTAATCTGGAGTGGTTGATCTACGTACTGGCGGTGACAGTCTTCCCGGCAGTCATCTATCTCTAGCGCCAGCGCGTGACGAAACAAAAAAGCCCCGATCGTAATCGGGGCTTTTTTAATAACGCTGGCGATAGTGCTTACGCGAAATTCGCAGCAGCAAAGTCCCAGTTGGCCAGGCTCGCGAGAAAAGTCTCAACGAACTTCGGGCGCGCATTGCGGTAATCGATGTAGTAGGCGTGTTCCCATACGTCGATTGTCAGCAGCGCTTTGTCGCCGGTAGTCAGCGGTGTGCCGGCCGGGCCCATGTTGACGATGTCGACGCTGCCGTCAGCCTTCTTCACCAGCCAGGTCCAGCCGGAGCCGAAGTTGCCAACCGCACTCTTGGTGAAAGCTTCCTTGAACGCATCGAAACTGCCCCACTTGGCGTTGATGGCATCGGCCAGCGCGCCAGTCGGTGCGCCACCACCATTGGGCTTCAGGCAATTCCAGAAGAAGGTGTGGTTCCACACCTGGGCTGAATTGTTATAGATGCCGCCGGACGACTTCTTGATGATTTCTTCGAGCGAGGCATTTTCGAATTCGGTGCCGGGAATCAGGTTATTCAGATTCGTCACGTAGGCTTGGTGATGCTTGCTGTAGTGATAATCGAACGTCTCGGCAGACATGTGCGGAGCCAACGCGTCTTTCGCGAAAGGCAGGGGAGGGAGGGTATGTACCACTTTGATCTCCTTATTTGGGTTGCGCGGGGAAGTTGACTAGTTTAGTCGGGAACAGCTGCCGGTGACAATCTCGCGGTGCCGATCAGGACCGGCGCGGCGCAATTTGCCGCGCACCAGAAGATCATGACCGGGTGTCGCGCACCTCTGTGGTGGCACGTCCCTTGGCCAGCACCACTTCGAGCTTGTCGCCGATATCAAGCCTCGTTGCATCGCGTACCAGCTCGCCGGCTTCATTGCGCACCATGGCATAGCCGCGTTGCAATACTGCTTCAGGATTGAGATGACCCAGGCTCGATTCGAGCGAGCGCAGCTTGTCGAGACGTTGTGCATGATTTTGCCGCAGCGCTGATGCAAGGCGTGCACCAAGGACGTCCAGCGCGACCTGTTGCGGCAGCACATCGGGAGCGCGCCGCTCCAGGCGGGTCTCCAGGTTATGCAGATGTCGTGAGCGGGCATCCTGTTGCCTGATCGCGGCGTGGCGCAGGCGCAGGGCCAGTTGCGCCAGCACCGCACGATGGCGTGCCATGCGTTCGCGCGGATGAACCAGGCGGCGTTCAAGCAGATCGAGCGTCTGCGCATATTGCGCCAGTCGCCGTGCTGCGGCACGCTGCAGGTCCATGGCGACGCCGGGCAGGCTCTGACGCAATTCAAGCAGGCCGGCACTGAGAATCTCTGCCGCAGCTGTTGGCGTGGCAGCACGGACATCGGCAGCAAAATCTGCCAACGTCATATCCGTTTCGTGGCCGACGCCGCAGATGACGGGAATGGCGCAGGCGCGGATGGCACGCACCACGGCTTCGTGGTTGAACGCCCAAAGATCCTCAAGGCTGCCCCCGCCTCGGCAGACGAGCAGTGTTTCGATGCCATCGACCTTGCTGCGCGTGCTGGCTGTGAGGATGGCCTGCGCGATCAGTTCGCCCGCCGCTTCGCCCTGCACGAGCGTCGGGTAAAGAATCAGGTCGAGTCCCGGTGCACGACGCTGCAACGTGATCAACACGTCATGCAGTGCGGCGGCTGCGGGCGAGGTGACTATGCCGATGCGCTGGGGCAGGCGTGGCAAAGCCCGCTTGAGCGCGCTGGCGAAGAGTCCCTCGGCCTCAAGGCGTGCCTTGAGGCGCATGAATGCCTCGAACAGATTGCCTTGTCCGGCGCGACGAATGTGCTCGACGCTCAGTTGCAGTTCGCCGCGTGGTTCATATACGGTGACCTGGGCGCGCACTTCGATCTGCATGCCATCGATCAGCTGAAAAGCCAGCAGTTGTGCCTTGTTGCGCCACATCGCGCAGCGTAGCTGGCCACCAGTGTCCTTCAGGGTGAAATACAGATGGCCGGAACCGGCGCGGACCAGATTGGAAACTTCGCCCGATACCCAGCCTAGCGGAAACCCGCTTTCGAGATGCCGGCGTATGTGTCGGACAAAATCCGACACTGGCGTGGCTGCGGCGCTGACACTGGACGGGGTGGTGGAGGGGGTGAGCGGGAGGTCTTGCATGGCGCCGATTCTAGCTAAATCCACAGCGTGGCACGGGAAACATTCGGACGACGCCAGAAATATGCCCAAGAACACCGTTGACAGAATTAAGAATATGTAAGTATTTGATTTATATAGGCTGTAACGATAGCTTCATTTTTGATCGAAGTATCAAAAATCCTTTTGGGAGGCCTACTTAGCGCACCCATCCAAGAGCTACCCACACAGTTGTCCACAGATTCTGTGGATTGTAATTTTTGAGATCAAATGCGCTGGATCCGCATCGAAATCCAACTCGGGTAATCACGTATATCGGGTGACGATGTGTTGTTCAGGGAACAGGCAGACGACCTTGCTTCACCATCCGGCGATCTGTGCTTGCCCGCTTGCCACGTCAAGGCTACAGTTCGGCGCTACTTCAATCCGTCATCGCTTACTTAACCCCGGGAGTTTCGCACGTGCTGGACATCCTCCGAGCCGCCGGTTGGCCCATCTATTTCCTTCTCGTTGCATCGATCATCTCGCTGGCCCTCATCATCGAACGCGGCATTTCATTGCGGCGTGGTGTGATCGTGCCCCCCGGGTTCCTCGAAAAACTTGTCGCCGAATTGCGCCAGAGCGGTGTGAGTGACGATCTGGTCAAGCGCGTGCATGCGCATTCGCCATTGGGACGAATACTCGCTGCCGGCTTGCGCAACGTGCGTGCGTCGCGCGAGGTGATGAAAGAGGCGATCGAGGAGGCGGGCCATGCGGTCGCGCATGATCTCGAACGCTTTCTCACCACGCTTGGCACCATCGCCACGGTCAGTCCGCTGATGGGCCTGTTCGGCACCGTCATCGGCATGATCGAACTCTTCGGTGCACAGAATCCGGCGGGCGGCGGCACGGATCCGCAACAGCTCGCGCACGGCATTTCGGTGGCGCTGTACAACACCGGCTTCGGTCTGATGATCGCCATTCCTTCGCTGATCGCGCATCGCCACTATCGTGCGCAGGTCGACAGCATCATTGTCGAGATGGAGCAGCAAGCCATTCGTCTCGTCGATGTCGTGCACGGCGAACGGAAGAAATGAAATCGACCGGCAATCACTGACAAAGCGCCAAGGAATAAAACATATGGACTTCCGTCGCGGACGTGCCAAGGAAGAGCTGGAGATCAACCTGATCCCGCTCATCGACGTGCTGCTGGTGATCATCATCTTCCTGATGCTGACCACGACCTACTCGCGCTTCTCGGGGCTGGAAATCAATCTGCCCACGGCTGACTCGCAGAGCACGCAAGACAAGTCTGACGAGATCGACGTCGCCGTCACGGCGCGTGGTGAGATCATCGTGAATCGCTCGCCGGTGGGCAGTACCGATGTCGCCGTCATAGCCGAAGCGCTGAAGCGGGCCATGCCTGCCAGTGCTGCCAAACCGCCGGTGCTGGTCATCAACGCCGATGCGCTGGCCACTCACCAACGCGTCATCGATGTGATGCAGGCCGCGCAACGGGCGGGCTTGCCGTATGTGTCTTTTGCCACCCAGGCAACGCACTAGCACTCGCTGATGCCGCGCAGCACACCCTTCTGGTGGGCCACGCGCGGCCCGCTTGCCTGGCCGCAGCTCCCGTTTTCCGCCCTCTTTGCTGGTGTGTCCGCGCTGCGCCGTCTGGCTTGGCGCTCGGGCTGCTTCAAGGCTCAACGTCTGCTCGTTCCCGTTGTGATCGTCGGCAATGTCGCAGCAGGCGGGAGCGGCAAGACGCCCGTGGTGATCTGGCTGGCCGATGCACTGCGCCAGCACGGCTGGACGCCCGGCATCATCTCGCGTGGCTATGGCGGACGTGCCACGGGTCCAACGGCTGTCGGGCCACAGAGCGACCCGGCCGAAGTTGGCGATGAGGCGGTATTGATGAGTCGCCGCACCGGCGCACCGGTATGGATTGGCCGTGATCGTCCCGCTGTCGGGCGGGCGCTTCTGGCAGCACACGCGAATGTAAATGTCATCATCAGCGACGATGGTCTGCAGCATTACCGCCTCGCGCGCGACGTTGAAATCGTGGTGCTCGACGAGCGCGTTCTCGGCAATGCGCTGCCCTTGCCGGCCGGGCCCATGCGCGAGCCACTCTGCCGGGTGCGCAAGGCGCAACTGGCAATCCTGCATGGCGAGAGCAGCGCACGCACACGCCGCGCCATTGGCAAGGTCAACACTGCGCACATGTCGCTGACTGCCGGACTTTTTTACCGCTTGCAGAATCCCGCGGAGCAGGCGGACGCCACGCAGTTGCAGCCGCTCATGCTCAAGGCGGTGGCGGGCATAGGCCGCCCGGAGCGGTTCTTCGAGAGCTTGCGTGCGCTCGGGCTGGCGCCACGCGATATGCGTGCCTTTCCCGATCACCATGTGTTCTCGGCGCGCGATCTCGCACTCGATGGCGCCAATGCGCTGCTGATGACGGAGAAGGATGCGATAAAATGCCGGGCAATTGCGCCCGAGCAGACATGGGTCTTGCCTGTCGATGCCAGCATCGATGCCGCGGCGCTGAATTACATACTGGAGTGTCTGCATGGACCCGAAGCTGCTTGAGATCCTCGTCTGTCCCGTCTGCAAGGGGCCGCTGGATTATCGCAAGGCCGACAAGGAACTGGTTTGCAGACCCTGTCGCCTCGCCTACGCAATCAACGACGGCATCCCGGTGATGCTGGCCGATGAGGCCCGCGCGCTGTCGGCGGAGGACGTGCAGCAGTGAGTGCGATGATCCCTTTCAAGGTGATCATCCCGGCGCGCTACGCTTCGACGCGCCTGCCGGCCAAGCCGATGGCCGATCTTGCCGGCAAGCCCATGGTGGTACGGGTAATGGAGCGTGCCATGGCGGCAGGCGCGCAGGAAGTCTGGATCGCCACCGATCACCTGGAAGTCGCACAAGCCGTGCGCGACGCTGGCGGCAATGCGCTGATGACGCGCGCCGATCATCCCAGCGGCACGGACCGACTCGGTGAGGTAATCGACACGCTCGGCTGGGATGACAAAGCCATTGTCGTCAACGTGCAGGGCGATGAGCCGCTGATCGATCCGGCCATCATCGTGAGCTGCGCGCAGGCACTTGCCGATGATGCCGATGCCGCTATCGCCACCGCAGCGCACCGCATTCATACGCTTGAAGACTTTCTCAATCCGGCTGTCGTCAAACTCATCAGCGACGTGCATGGGCGCGCCATGTATTTTTCGCGAGCCCCGGTTCCCTGGCCGCGCGATGCCTTCGCGGCCGGACTGCCCAGCAGGGGGAATCTCCCTCCGTGGCTGAAGCCTGCGCGTCACGTGGGTTTGTACGCTTATCGTGCAAGCTTTCTGCGTGCGTACGCGCGTCTCGCCCCGTCGCCGCTTGAGAGCATCGAAATGCTCGAGCAGTTGCGCGCCATGTGGCATGGGTACAAGATTCGCGTCGTCGTGCTCGACGCGGCACCTGCCGGTGGTGTCGATACGCCGGAAGACCTTGCGCGAGTCCGCGCGATTTTCGAGAACGCTGCAACCTGACGGCGTTCGCAATTGTTGGCAAAGAATGGAGGAAAAAGAAATGCGTCTGATCCTGTTGGGGCCGCCGGGGGCGGGCAAGGGCACCCAAGCCAAATTCATCGCCGAGCGCTATGCCATTCCGCAAATATCGACTGGCGACATGTTGCGCGCGGCCGTCAAGGCAGGTACGCCGCTGGGGCTGGCGGCCAAGGCTGTCATGGATTCAGGCCAGCTTGTGTCCGATGACATCATCATCGGCCTGGTCAAGGAACGGCTGGCGCAGTCCGATTGCGCCAAGGGCTATATGTTCGATGGCTTTCCACGCACCCTGCGGCAAGCCGATGCGCTCAAGGAGTCCGGCGTGAAGCTGGATGCCGTACTCGAAATCGATGTGCCGGATTCGGAAATCATCGAGCGTATGAGCGGTCGTCGCGTACATCCTGCGTCCGGTCGTACTTACCACATCAAGTTCAACCCGCCCAAGGCAGAGGGCAGGGATGACGAGACGGGTGAGCCGCTGGTGCAGCGTGAGGACGACAAGGAAGAAGTCGTCAAGAAGCGCCTTGACGTCTATCACGACCAGACCAAACCGCTGGTGAAGTACTACTTCGATTGGTCGGGTACGGGTGACGTGAACGCGCCACGCTACGCAAAAATATCGGGCCTTGGTACCGTCGACCAGATCACCAAGCGCACTTTTGCTGCACTGAGCGCCTGATTTATCTGTCATGAAAAAAAGCGGAGCTGCGGCTCCGCTTTTTTCTGTCATTCCCGCGAAAGCGGGAATCCACTTGATGGTACATATCTCACGTAGAAGTGGATTCCCGCTTTCGCGGGAATGACTTCATTAATGAGCGCCACGCTTCTTGAAATCCGCCGGGCGAAAGCCGAGCACGAATAACGTCGCGAAGTAACTGCCTGCGGCGATGCACATCAGCCCCCCGAGCCACAGCACGCGTTTGCCTGCGGAGAGGTGCTCCCAGCTTGCCTGCTGACCCATGCTCAGCCATAAAGCGAGCCCCATCACGATCAAGGCCACGATCAGTTTTCCGATGAAACCGCGCCAGCCGGGCAGCGGTGTGAAGCTGCCGTTCTTGCGCAGGCCACGATAGAGCAAAGTCGCGTTCAGCGTTGCGGCCAGCCCGATGGAAAGCGCCAGCCCGGCGTGCTGCAAGGGCCCGACCAGGACCAGATTCATTAGCTGTGTAGCGATCAGCGAGATCACCGCGTATTTCAGTGGCGTGCGGATGTCCTGGCGCGAATAAAAGGCAGGGGCAAGGATTTTCACGAAGATCAGCCCCAATAATCCGACGCTGTAGGCGATCAGGGCCTCGTGGGTTCGCAGCGTGTCGGTAAACGTGAAAGCACCGTGCTGGAACAGCGTCGAAGCCAAGGGCACTGCCAGCAGCATCATGCCGACCGAGGCCGGCGCGGTAAGCAGACAGGCTACCCGCAAGCCCCAATCCAGTGTCGCCGAGAATCCCTGGGTGTCGTTCTGCGCCTTCATCTTCGACAGGCTGGGCAGCAGGATGGTCCCCAGCGCTGCGCCGAGCATGCCCATCGGAAACTCCATTAACCTATCGGCATAATTGAGCCATGAGATGCTGCCGGTCGGCAGCCACGACGCAAACGAGGTATTGATCAGCAGGCTGATCTGCGCGACCGAAACGCCAATCGTGGCGGGCAGCATCAGTTTGAGGATGCGCATGACGCCGGGATCTTTCGTCGAGATCGCGAAGCGCGGCAGCATGCCGATGCGCATCAATGCGGGAACCTGGATCGCCAGTTGTAATACGCCACCGATGAAGGCGCCCCAGGCGAGCGCATCGATGGGACGAGCGAAATATGGTGCGGCGAACACCATCATCAGGATGGAGCTGATATTGAGCAGCACCGGCGTGAAGGCCGGTATCGAAAAACGATTCCAGGTATTGAGCACACCGGCGGAGACGGCGACCATCGCCTGGAAAAAAATGTAGGGAAAGGTGATGCGTGTCAGTGATACGGCCAGCTCGAATTTGTCCGAGTGCTCGGAAAATCCGCTTGCCGTGGCATAAATGATCCACGGGGCACCGATAACGCCCAGCACCGATACGGCAAGGACTACCAGCCCCAGGAGACTGGCGACGTGGCTGATCAGCGCATGTGTCTCTTCGGGACTACGCTTGTTCCGGTACTCCGCGATGATGGGTACGAACGCTTGAGAGAAGGCGCCTTCGGCAAACAGGCGTCGTAAGAGGTTGGGCAGGCGGAAGGCGACGTTGAAGGCATCGGTCAACATGCCGGCAGCGAAATAGTGAGCAATCAGCATCTCGCGCACAAGACCGAGAATGCGGGAGATCAGCGTCAGGCCACTGATCCGGGCAAGTGCCTGGAGTAGATTCACGTCGAATAAGAGCTGTTGGAAACTGGGGCGAGCGTACTTGGCGGGCTGGGGCAATGCAATGGGCTTTGCGCCAAGGGATAGCAGGTGCGAAGGGCTTGCAATCGGACACTGACTGCATTAAGATCACCGGCTCTCGTTAAACCGAACCGGAATTACAGATATGGCCAATACGGCACAGGCACGCAAACGCGCGCGTCAAACGGTCAAGGCAAATGCGCACAACTCCAGTCTGCGCTCCCGTCTGCGCACAGCCATCAAGGCTGTTCGCAAAGCG
>JAQGMG010000051.1 GCA_028292485.1 Rhodocyclales bacterium
GAGGATGTCGGCGCCTTCTGCGACGGCGTCGAACACGGTCTTGGTGGCGTCGAGGCCTTCACGTGTCTGGTTGACGGCGGCGATCTTGACGGTCGGGCCGACGACGATTTCGCCGCTGTCCGGCTTGTCGAGGCCCTGGATCATGCGGAACAGGGTCGACTTGCCGGCGCCGTTCGGGCCGATCACGCCGACGATGGCGCCGGCGGGGATGATGAAGTTGAGCTTGTCGATGAGCAGGCGGTCGCCGAAGCCCTTGCTGACGTCATTGAACTCGATGACTTTGTCGCCGAGACGCTCGCCTGGCGGGATGAAGATTTCGTGCGTCTCGTTGCGCTTCTGGTATTCGACGCTGGCCATTTCTTCGTAGCGGGCGATACGCGCCTTGCTCTTGCTCTGACGTGCCTTGGCACCCTTGCGCACCCAGTCGAGTTCGGTGGCGAGTGCTTTCTGGCGTGCGGATTCGGTGTTCTCTTCCTGTTTGAGGCGAGCGCCCTTCTGGTCGAGCCATGACGAATAGTTGCCTTTCCACGGGATGCCCTGGCCGCGGTCGAGTTCGAGAATCCATTCGGCGGCGTTGTCGAGGAAGTATCTATCGTGGGTAACGGCGACGACGGTGCCGGGGAAGCGCACGAGGAACTGTTCGAGCCATTCGACCGATTCGGCGTCGAGGTGGTTGGTCGGTTCGTCGAGCAGCAGCATGTCGGGCTTGGACAGCAGCAGCTTGCACAGGGCTACGCGGCGCTTTTCACCGCCGGACAGCGGGCCGATCTTGGCGTCCCACGGCGGCAGGCGCAGTGCATCGGCAGCGATTTCGAGTTGCGTCTCGAGATCGGCACCGCTGGTGGAAATGATGTTTTCATACTTGGCCTGAAGCTCGGCGAGCTTGTCGAAGTCTGCATCGGGTTCAGCGTACGCTGCGTAGACTTCTTCGAGCTTGGTCTTGGCTTCCATGACTTCGCCGAGGCCGGATTCGACTTCTTCGCGCACGGTCTTGGTGGCGTCGAGTTCGGGCTCTTGCGACAGGTAGCCGATTGTCATGTTCGGCTGCCACTGTACTTCGCCGTCGTACTCCTTGTCCGCGCCGGCCATGATGCGCAGCACGGTGGATTTACCCGAGCCGTTGAGACCGAGCAGGCCGATCTTGGCGCCGGGGAAGAAGGAGAGGGAGATGTCCTTGATGATGGTGCGCTTCGGGGGAACGATCTTGTTCACCTTCAGCATACTCATTACGTATTGAGCCATAGTCTTTTTGCGCGGACTTCCCAGAACCGCTTCCAGCGTTGTTGCTGCCGCCTTGCCGTACCAACGTACTGTCTGCGGCGCAGCGCCTGGCTGGAAGCGGTTCTGGAAAGTCCTTATCCGTGGGTGATTGGGAAAGGCGTAAGGATACTCGTATTGGGCGGTGATGGTCCTGGCCGCTTATTTGATGGACGGGTGTGGATGCGGCTGGCAAAGTGCGCAGTTCTTTGAACTCGGGAGCTTGTAATGCGGTCCAGTGTTATCGCGATTGCCTTGATCGTTGTGGGAGTTCTGCTTCTGCTGGGCAATCTTCATGTGTTGAGCTTGCACGTTGGCAATCAGGTGCTGCGTACGTGGTGGCCGGCGATTCTGGTGGTGCTTGGCGCGTGGGGTTTGGTGGGTAGAGGGTAGTGAGTTGGCCAGGACGTAGACCAGAAGCAGGCAGAAGCAGGCAGAAGCGGGAGCAATGAGAGACGTGACAGCTGGAATTGGGGGGCTTGCTTTGAAACGGGTGTCATTGCCTGTGGTGGCAGTGATGGTGGCAGTCGCAATGGCGGGCTGCTCCGGGCTGGGGCCGGGGTATTACTGGCAGGCCATGAGCGGGCAGATCGAAGTGGCGAACAGGACGCAGCCCATCGAGGAAGTGCTCGAAGCGCCGGAGACGACGCCGGCCATGCGCGAACGGCTGAAGCTGGTCGGCGAGATTCGCGCGTTTGCCAGTCGCGAGCTGGGCTTGCCCGACAATGAGAGTTATCGCCGCTATGCCGATCTCGGGCGCGCGTCGGTGGTGTGGAATGTGTTCGCTACGCCGCCCTTGTCGATGCAGCCGAAAACCTGGTGCCTGCCCGTGGCGGGTTGTGTTGGTTACCTCGGTTTCTTTTCTGAAGCTGATGCACGTGCGCGCGCTGCCGAGCTGAAGGCCGAGGGCATGGACGTGTTGGTCGGTGGCGTGCCGGCCTATTCGACACTGGGCTGGTTTGCCGACCCGGTGCTGAACACTTTTGTGAATTGGCCGGAACCGGATCTGGCGCGGCTGATTTTTCACGAGCTCGCGCATCAGCTGGTTTATGCCAAAGGCGATACGGAATTCAATGAGTCCTTCGCGGTGACCGTCGAGCAGGCCGGTGTGCGCCGCTGGCTTACGGCGCATGGCAAGCAGAGTGCGATTGTGCAGCTGGAGCGATCCGAGCGCATGAGCGGTGATTTCGCGGCGCTGGTGCTTAAACACCGCGATGCGCTGATGGCGATCTATGTGGGCGCGGGCAGCGATGCCGAGAAGCTCGTGCGTAAGCAGGCGCAGATCGCCGCGATGCGTGCCGAATACGAAGACATCAAGCGCGACCGCTGGGGCGGTGCAACGGGCTATGACAGATGGTTTGCGCAGGACATCAATAACGCGACGTTTGCGTCGGTTGGTTTTTATTTAGGGCTGGTGCCCGACCTGACGGCTTTGCTGAATGCGCAGGATGGTGATTTGCCGCGCTTCTATGCGAAGGTGCGCGAGCTTGCGAAGCTGGCGCCGGCTGAGCGGCGTGTGGCGTTGACCGCAGTGCCGCGTTGAGGTGAGGCATGCGGAATGACAAAGGAGTAGGGCGGAGTGCCAACTCCGCCGCCTCCGCACGCCAACACCCGGCGGAGTTGGCACTCCGCCCTACGTTTGGCGAATGGATAGCGAAGTGCCAGGCAAAAAAACGGCACGCGGGTGTGCGCGTGCCGGTGAGTCCGTGCGATGTGTGGGCACCGCCGGGGTGAGTCAGAAGCTACGACGCGGGGAACGCCGAGCTTCGAAGAGCAGTACAGCGGCTCTAGCCCGCCACAGTGCTCAGGTAGGATTTCATTTGGGCATTTACCTCCTTTTCAGAAAGAGCCGACGCTGTGGAGCGGGGCGGGGTGTCGTTGAAAATCGAGCTGTGTGTGGCGCCAGAGGCGTCGAGCGACTGGATGTCGCCGGAGAGTGTGCCGCCCTCTTCGACGAGGAGTTTTCCGTAGCGGATCTTGCCGTGCACGCGGCCGCTGGCATGAATGACGAGGTGCTGGCGCGCAGTCAGTTCGCCGTCGAATTCGCCGAATATTTCAGCAATATCGATGCCGACCTTGCCGGAAAACGCGCCCTGTTCGGTGATGCGGATGACGCGGCTGTCCATCGTCGCTTCGACGCGACCTTCGACCACGAGGGTGTCGCAGTCGAGGATTTCGGCACCCTTGAGTTTTACGTCGGGTCCGACGATGAGGCGGCTGCCCGTGGCTGCCGGCTCGGCGTCAGGTTGCGGCGCGGGGGCGGACTTGCTTTGTGCCGTGGCGGTGTTTTGAGGTGTGGGGTGGAGCGGCAGAGGGGCGTTTGCAATCGATGCAGCGTGGCCAACGGGTGGCACCGAGGAGGCGCCGGCTGTGCTGACAGTGGGGCCGGGCGAGCCGGGGCGGCGGTCGGGTGGAAGTTCGGTCTGGTGTTTGCTGAGTATGGATTGCTGTTTTGCGAACATGCGTTTCCTTTCGATACGGATTTTGCCGATAGCGATCTGATGATCACTTGGCGAGGCCGTTCGCAAAGGATGTGCCAGTCTGAAAAACGCGCCTGCAAACAATGCCTTGCGGGGAGACGTAACCCTGCGAAGCTGCAATGTGCGGAGGCAGGGGGCTTATTACGCCCTGATCGTGCCCGGATCTGTCGTGGGCAGGCGTCGCCCCCCAGCCATGCAGCATGACAACGCCCTGATGACAAAGGATTTCTGCTTGTCGCCGGGGGACGACAGCCCTCAATGAAGCAGGTTGTGGCAGGCGCCGCTGGAGAGCAGTTTTTCGAACTCGTCGCTGGGCAGCGGGCGGCTGAAGAGGTAGCCCTGGCCATGCTGACAGCCGAGCCGGCACAGGAAGGCCTGCTGCCCCGCCTGCTCGATGCCCTCTGCCGTGATCTGCAGCTCAAGGCTGCTCGCAATGGCCGCTATCGCCCTTGTTATGGCAATGTCATTAGCGTCGTCGGGCAGGTCGCGCACGAAGGAACGGTCGATCTTGATACGGTCGATCGGCAGGTGCTTGAGCAGGCCCAGCGAAGAAAAGCCTGTGCCGAAATCGTCGATGGCGATGTGCACGCCCAGCGACTTGAGTTGATACAGCAGGCCCTGACTGTATTCGATGCTTTGCAGCGTGGTTTCGGTAATCTCGATTTCGAGATTACCGGGCGGGAAGCCGGTTTCCTGCAGGATCGCGGCAATGCGCTCGACGAAGTTGTCGGCCGCCATCTCACGCACCGACACGTTGACGGCCAGCCGCAGGCTGACCGGGTACTTGGCGAGCCAGATGGTGGCTTGCTCGCAGGCGGCGCGCATGACCCATGAGCCAATGCCATCAATCAGGCCGCTTTCCTCGGCGACGGAAATGAAGCGATCTGGCGGCACCATGCCGAGCTCGGGGTGCTGCCAGCGGACCAACGCCTCCATGCCCACCATGGCGCCGGTCGCCAGGTCGACGACGGGTTGGTAGTGCAGGATCAGGGCATTGTCTTCGAGCGCGCGCACCAGCCCCTGTTCGATGAGCATGCGCTCGCGCGTGCGCTGTGCCATGTCGGGCGAATAAAAGGAGTAGCGATTTCGACCGCGCGATTTGGCTTCGTACATCGCACTGTCGGCCGATTTGATGAGCCCCTGCCGGCTCGTGGCGTCGTCCGGAAAGATGGCGATGCCCATGCTGGCCGAGACGCTGACCCTGTCGTGCGGCAGCTCGATGGGCATGCGAACCTGCTTGAGCAGCTTCTCTGCCAGCTGCGCGCAATCTTCCATGCGTTTCACATCCGGCACGACCACCACGAACTCATCACCGCCGATGCGGATGGCAAAATCGCTGCGTCGCAGACTGTCGTAGATACGGCCGGCGACAATCTGCAAGAGCTGATCGCCAGAGGTGTGACCCAGCGTGTCGTTGATGGTCTTGAAACCATCGAGGTCCATGAAGATAACGGCCAGCCGCAGGCCCTCTGCGCGGTGACGCGGCAGCTCCATATCGAGCAATTCATCGAGCCGGTGGCGATTTCCCAACCCCGTCAGGGAATCGTGATATGCCATATGGTTGATTTGCGCTTCTGCCTTGCGGATGCTGCTGATGTCGGAAAAAGTAATGACGAAGTGCGTGATCTGGGCCTGTTCGTTGCGCACGACGCAGACGTGTTGCCAGGAGGGGAACACCTCGCCATTGGCGCGGCGGCAGGCCAGCTCACCTTGCCAGTGCGTGTTGCCGGGCATATTGGACTCTGGCTGGAAATAATCGCTTTCGCGGCGCGTATGCAGGAAGCTGTCGGGCTCGCGCCCCAGCACTTGCTCCGGACTGTAGCCAGTCAATACCGAGAAAGCGGGGTTGATGGCAATGATGCGTCGCTCGGCGTCGGTGATGAGGATGCCCTCGGCCGTTGACTGGAATACGACGCTGGCTTGCCGCAGCTGGTCTTCAAAAGCGCGACGCTCGGTCACATCACGGATCACGCCGACCACGCGCTTGCCGCCGTCATGGGGTGCCCCAGCCGTGGAGGCGTTGGCGGCTTCCGGGTAGACGCGGATGTTCAACTCGACATGACCTTCGCGCTGATCGGCAAACTTCATGCGTGCTGTCGTCGTGACTTCCGACTGTTCCTGCAAGGCTGCGAAGATGCCCGGCTGATCGGCCGGGTGGATGCGCTGCATGAAACTGTCGCGCCCGCCGTCCATGAATTGCGATGGGGGACCGAGCAGTTTTTCCATGTACGGGCTGAACTGGTAGCCATCGGTCCTGGCCGACCATTCCCAGACGCCGAGCGCGGCCGCGTCAACCGCCAGGCGTAGCCGCTCCTCGGAACGCTCCACCTTGATCTCGTCCCGATGACGGGCAAGCGCCATGCGGACTGTGGCTTCGAGTTCGCGCAGTTCGAACGGTTTCAGGAGATACCCGTATGGAATACTTGATTCGGCACGTTCGAGGGTTTCTTCGGTAGCGTAGGCGGTGAGGAATACGATGGGCAGGTGGCAGTCTTCGCGGATCAGTCGGGCCGCTTCGGTGCCGTCCATCGGCCCCTCGAGATTGATGTCCATCAGGATGAGGTCTGGCCGCAGCGCACTGGCGCGCTCAACCGCATCGGCACCGCGTGCAGCGATGCCGATGACATCGTAACCGAGGCTTTCAAGGCCGCCTTTGAGATCGAGGGCAACGATGCGTTCGTCTTCGACAACCATGATGCGGGCGCCCATCAGTCTCTCCCCAGGCCGGGTTTGAAGTACAGCTCGAAGCGCGAACCGTTTTCCCGGATCAGCCGTAGATCGCCACCGAGTTGATCCACGAATAGCGGGATCAACTGGAATCCAAGCGAGGGCATGGCGCCAAGCTGCAGATCAGGCGGCACGCCTATGCCGTCGTCGGATACGACAATGCGTGCCAGCGCGGGGCTTACAAGCTCGGCATGCACGAGTATTTTTCCGTGACGTCCGCCCGGAAAGGCATGTTTGATCGCATTGGTGACCAGTTCATTGATGAGAAGACCGCACGGCACCGACCTTTGCAGGTCCATCTGGATATCGGAGTCGCCGGTCTCGATCTGAAGCGTGACGCGGCTGCGCGCTTCACCCAGCAATTCGCGCAGCAGGCTGCCCAGGCGCCGCAAGTACTGGCCAAGTTCGACGCGCGAGAAATCGCTGCGTTCGTAAAGCAGCTGATGAAGCAGCGCCATGGTCTTGACACGCGCCTGGCTGTCTTCGAGCATGACGCGTGCCTCTGGCTTCGCCGTACGTGCTTGCAGGCTGAGCAAGCTGCAGACCACTTGCAGGTTGTTCTTGACGCGATGGTGCACTTCGTTGAGCAGCACGGTTTTTTCGCTGAGAGCGTTTTCGAGAATGCCCTGGTCGGCCTTGCGCTGCGTGACGTCGGAGATGGCTGCCAGGACATGCTCGCCGCCGGCGGTGCTGAGCGCGATCAGACCGATTTCTACAGGGAACTCGCTGCCATCCTTGCGCATGGCATACAGCTCGCGCCGGCCAGCCATGTCGCGGCTTGTCGGGGCATTCATGTAGGCACTGCGCAGGTCGGGGTATGTGCCGCGACAACGCTCGGGCATCAGCATTTCGATGGGCTGCCCGAGGAGTTCTTCGCGTGGATAGCCGAACATTTTCTCGGTGCTGGAATTGACCAGCGTCAGGCGACCTTCGTGGTCAATCATGGCAAGCCCGTCGGGGGCGGCCTCGACGACGCAGCGGAACTGCTCTTCGGACTGACGTAGCGCTGCCTCGCTGCGCTTGCGGTCGCTGATGTCGATTGCCGAGGGAACGAGATGCGTGATTTCGCCTGCGTCGTTGCGCAACGGGGCGAGCATGAAATCTACCGACATGCGTGTGTCGTCCTTCATGCGTACCAGCATGTCATAGCGCAACACTTCACCGTGCATGGCCGCTTCGACAGAGAGCTGGAGGCGTGCCTGCAGGTAGGGATCGTGGCAGAACCAGTAGGTTTCCCATAGTTTCTTGCCACGCACGTCTTCGATGCTTATTCCGCCGGCTTCGAGCGGTGCGCGATTGGCGTCGACCACGGTGCCGTCGGGGGTGAGCAGGCCAACGAAGGTGAACAAGTTGTCGAGGAGGCGCCGCGATTGTGTTTCCACCGCGCGAATCGCCTGACCGGTGTCGTGCTTCGCATCGCGCAGCTGCACGATGACGCCGGCGATCAGCCCGTCCGGGGTCTGCTCTTCAAGCGGCTTGACGCTAAGCAGCCAGCGGTGCGAGCCCTTCGCATCGCGTGCTTTCAAGGGTTCGTCGAGGGGCTGATCAAGGATCGTAGCGCCGTCGACAAGGCTGCGGCGAATCGATTTTTCGAGCTGCGCGGCCGCGCCCGGTAGCAGTGTCGCCAGTGAGCGGCCGCCATGCGAGGCAATGCGCAGGCCGGTGATCTGCGCAAATGCTGCATTGGTATGCACACAGAACAAATGGAGATCGAAAATTGCAACGGCGTGCGGCAGGGCGTCGAGCAGGCCGATGAGGCAAGCCGTTTCCGAGAGAGGCGGCGTTGCCGACGCGCTGGCCAGTGAATCGGAAGGGCGCTGCGGGGAAGGGCACTGCGATACCGCCATGTTTTTGCTGCTCCTGTCGCACGTTGCAAGTTCGTTGCGTGCGGAACGTCTATTCAGTCAAAGCGAAGTGCCTTGCAACGGCTCGTGGGGGGCGAACATCGCACACTTGCATCAGGATGACAACGTCTTGTCTGACGCAGACTGAAGCGCGTAAAACCCTTGCCTGCCCGAATGGACAGCTCTATTGCATGGGTAGGGAAATGTTCGTGCGGAAGACTAAATCCGGAGGTGGCAGACGCCATTCTGGAGAGGCGAACGACATCTTCAATAAAATGATTTGAGCGCGAGGTGGTGCTATGGCGTTATGACGACAGGGCTCGAAGGTGGCGTTCACAAACGCACCCGGCAGTGCGCGCGCGATCAGTCATGCCTTCACTGGCCGCGCTGCGAAAATCCGGAATCAGTGTTGCGGGGTCATTGTCCTTGATGGTGCATGCGCTGCCGTTTGCCGCGGAAGTCGCCTCAAGAGCGTGCGCCGAAAACGTAGCGTTTTTCTTCGTCGGCCTGGACGGTGGCCACTGGCAGGGTTGTGGGGAATTGAGGGGCCGAAATCCAGCCGAGCTTTTCGCGAATGTCCAGGGCCAGTGAGACGAGCTCAACTTCTTCGCTGTCTTCTGCCATATCAAGGACTTGCGATGCGTAGCCGGTGTCGCTGAAGAATTTCTGCGTGTTGATCGAGAAGCCTTTCTCTTGACGCAGGCGGATCTTCAGGCGGGCGATAAGCTGAATCAATGCGTTGTCCATCGTATCTTTCCGGTTGCGTGGGTATTCCCTACCTAGCAATCGACATGCCGGAAATGGACGCCGTGGCGGCGAGCGCTGTGACTCAATTCACGAAGTGGAAGCTCACGGCGATGTGCTCAACATCGCATCTGGAGATGGACGTAGTGCGTGCCGCCAGGGCTAGATGCGTTTGTCGAGCGTGGGCCGCGTGTCGGGATTGACCGAGGGTGAGTCCCCGGTGGTATTGGCGGAAGAGATCGCCTTCAAACTCAAGAGTTGCAACAGGCGTTTGCGGATCTGCTCGGCGACCATCTTGAATTCGTGGTCATCCATCTCATCTACCAGCTCCAGGACCTGGGTGGCGTATTCGGCATCATCGCCAAAGCGCTGCGTGTCGACCTGGAGGTCGAGCTCCTGAGTTAGAAACATACTCAAACGGGCGAGTAGTTGGGCTACTACGCTGTCCATGAGAAATCCTTTTTTTGGCGGTTACCCGATAATTTCAGCAACTTGTATGCCGTTTGCTAACCGATGCTCGCGGCATTTGTGATCAATCTCACGGTCATTCATTTTGCGATGAAAATTACGGCACAATCTCGCACTTCAAACCCGAAGGTGATGGCAGAAACATGAGTAATTCGAGTGAACAAGCGAGTTTGAGCACGCTTCCGGAAGATTCCCTCGCTTTATTGGTCCCGCGCGAGGTGCAACAACAAGCCGCGCGGCTTGTTCAGGAAGCATTTGCTGCCGCTTTTCGTCTGTCCATCGAAGCAGGCGCCGAACAGCGTCAGGTGGCACTCGAGAAACTTGCCGGGCACCTTGTCGAGTGGGCCGGCATGGCGTCGCGCGACGAAGCGCTCGTGCGTCGCAGTCTGTTACTGGTCGGTCTGGATCAGTGGGGCCTGGCTTTCAGCGAGACTTTCGGCGCAACTGCGCTGGCAGGCGTATCGATGCTCGTAGCGCTGCTGCGCAACGAGATGGAGGCGCAGGAAGAGGCCATTTGCCAGGGCTACCTGGAACGGCTGAAGGAAGAAGAGGGCGCCGCTTTCGACTTCAAGGTGCTGCTGCGCCGCGAACTGCACCTGGCCTTTTGGCACGCCATGATCGCAGCGGAGGAGCGCGAGGAAGCGGAGTCCATCATGCGTCACCTCGGCGGCATGTTGCTCGGCGTGTACGAGCAGATGCCGACCCACGGCTGGCGCCTGCTTGCCGATGCCTTGGCTTCGATACAGATGCGTTGTTTGGCGCAAGGTTTGGCTATCGAAGGGCTGGCGCAGGAGACGACGCAATCGTTGTTCGTGTCATTGGCGAGTGCGCTGCCGGAAGTCGTGTGTGCGCGCGTCATGGACCAGTCATCCAATGCGGTGCGTGCGTGGCAAGAGGCGCGGCGTTCAGTGCAGCATTAGCACGAGCGCCACGTAGGTTGGGGGTGAGCAACGCGATGCCCAACGCCTCACTTTAATCACATTGCGCACGTTGTCTTAGCAGTGGATGTTGGGCATCGCTGCGCTCACCCCAACCTACGCCGCTTGCTCTGTTTGTTACGCGCTCGTCGTGCGCCGTCGGGAATCAAGGCACGACCTCTAGCCGTTCCCTCTCCATCAGGGAGAGGGTGGTGCGTCAGCACCGGGAGAGGGGGAAGCGTTCGTGCCCCAATCAATCCGTTCTCAGCCTTCGCATCCGCTGCATACGGCAGCCGGTAGGTTGGGGTGAGCGCAGCGATGCCCAACTCATCACGTTGATTCATTGCTGAACATTGCTCGACGACCGATGTTGGGCATCGCGTTGCTCACCCCAACCTACGCCTTGACCTTCGCCGCCATCGGACATTTCGCCGCCAGCCACTCCTGCAAGAACGCTGCAAAGCCGCGTACCTTGGCGGATAAATGCTTTCTGCTCGGGTATGCTGCATAGATAGTCAGCGGCGGCGGCGCCCAGTCCTGCAGCACTTCCACCAATCTGCCCTGGTCGACACCGATCTGCAGGATGAAGTCGGGCGCCATCGTGATGCCCATACCTTGTGCAGCGAGCTCGCGCAGCAGCAGCCCGTTGTTGGAATGCACAGCCCCAGCCACACGCGTGCTTATGAGCTTCTTTTGTTCGGCATCGTTGAAGCGCCACACGTGGCTCTCGCTGGCATAGGCGTAAGTCAGGCATTGATGTCTTGCCAGTTCGGACGGCATCGCCGGTATGCCGTTCGCATCAAGATAATCTTGGGCAGCACAGACCATCATTCGCGCCTTGCCGATCGGTCGCGCCACCATGTTCTGCGAGCCGAGTTCGCCAACGCGTATCGCCAGATCCAGCCCTTCCTCGATCAGGTCGAGCTGCTGGTCCGATAGTGAAATGTCGAATTTCACCTGTGGATGCAAGCGGGCGAAATCCGCGATGGCTGGCGCCAGATGCCAGGCGCCAAAGCTCACCGGCGCCGTCAGGCGCAAGGTGCCGCGCAATGCCACGCTGGCATTGCCCACCATCTCCTCGGCTTCTTCCAGATCAGACAGCAATTGCAGGCAGCGTTCGTAATAGCCGCGCCCGTCTTCGGTGAGGCTGATGCGCCGTGTAGTGCGATTGAGCAGGCGCGCCTGCAGCGTCGTTTCCAGCTGCGCGATCATGCGTGAGGTTGCCGAGGTAGAGATGTCGAGCCGCTCCGCAGCGGCAGCAAAACTGCCGAGTTCAACGACCTTGCAGAACACATTCATGGCTTCGAAGCGGTCCATTGATTGTCCCTGAATCAGAAATAATTAATTGCATTGTAGGTGGTTTATCTCGAATCAAGAGCTATTCACAATTCGTCCCATGCTTCAGCTCTCACCCCACATCAACGATTCGTGACGTCATTTCATTCAGGGAGAATTCAATGTCAAGTACCGCAAACGCTTCGAATACTGTTGTCAGCGACAGCGCCGAATACGGCGTCTTCGCCCTCCGCGTCTCACTGGGCATCGTCATGATTGCCCACGCGCTGCTCAAGGCCCTCGTTTTCACGATGCCCGGCACCGTGGCCTTCTTCAACTCTGTCGGCTTTCCCGGCGCATTGGCCTACCCTGTAGTGGCAGCAGAATTTTTCGGTGGCGTTGCCCTGGTGGTCGGCTTCAAGACGCGCCTTGCGTCGCTCGGCCTGGTCCCCGTTCTGCTCGGAGCTGCTTCGGTGCATGCGGCGAATGGCTGGGTGTTCAACGCGCCAAACGGTGGCTGGGAATATCCGGTGTTCCTCGCCGTTGGCGTCGTCGTGCAGGCCTTGCTCGGCAGTGGCGCTTTCTCGATAGACGGCTGGCTCGCGCAAAAGGCGCGTGCCTGATCGAATCAATGCATGGCGCCAAACGGTGTCGCTGTAGAAACGTATTGCCAACTTTGCCCAAAGGAGAATCACATGAAACTGTTCTACGCCCCCGGCGTCTGCTCGCTGTCCCCCCACATCGCTTTTCACGAAGCGGGCATCCCTGTCGAGCTGCAAAAGGTCGACACCAAAACCAAGGCCATGGAAGGCGGCGGCGATTACCGCGAGATCAATCCGAAAGGCTATGTGCCTTTCCTGCAACTCGATGATGGCTCCTACCTCGGTGAAGGCCCTGCAATCGTGCAATACATCGCCGACCTGAAGCCCGAGTCAAAGCTTGCGCCGGCCAATGGCACGATGGAGCGCTATCACTTGCAGGAATGGCTGGGCTTCCTGAATTCGGAAATCCACAAGGGCTTTGGTCCGCTGTTCAAGCCGAATACGCCGGATGAATACAAGGTGATTGTTCGCGAAAATCTGGCCGGCCGTTTCGACTGGTTGTCGACCGAACTCAAGGATCGGCAGTACCTCATGGGCGATACCTTCACCGTCGCCGATGGCTACCTCTTTACGCTGTTGGGCTGGACCAAGTGGACACACATCGATCTGACGAAGTGGCCAGCGCTTGCCGACTACGCGTTGCGCGTCTCGGCGCGCCCGGCGGTGCAGGCAGCGCTCAAGGCCGAAGGTTTGTTGAAGTGAGTTTGTCGTAGCAAGCGTTTCACGCAGAGTAGTACCCGCGAGCGGCCCCGATAGAGGGGCCGCCGCACTGGAGAAATATCATGAGCGCAGTGTCCTCCCGGCTTCCGTCGTTATTCATATCGCATGGATCGCCAATGCATGCCATCCACGCAGGTGCCGCGGGCGACGCCTGGACAGCGCTTGCCCGGCGTCTCGGCAAGCCGCGTGCGATCCTCATCGCATCGGCGCACTGGGAGACGAATATTCCAATGGTGACTGGCGCGGCCGCACCTGAAACCATCCACGATTTCGGCGGTTTCCCGGAAGAACTGTATCGCATCCAGTATGCGTCGCCGGGTGATCCTGCCCTGGCGGAACGCGCGCAGACGTTGTTGCGCGAGGCGGACATCTGTACCGGTATCGAACCCAATCGTGGTCTCGATCACGGTGCGTGGTCGCCGCTGCTGCACATGTATCCCGACGCCGATGTGCCGGTGGTGCAACTGGCCATCCAGTCCGATCGCGGTGCGCGCCATCACCTGGCGATGGGGCGTGCGCTGGAACCGCTGCGTGGTGAAGGTGTGCTCATCATCGGCTCCGGCCACATGACGCACAATCTTCGCGATTTCTTCACACAGCGTGGGCAGGCGAGCTCAGCCACCTATGCACACGAATTCCGTGACTGGGTGGATCTGCGTATTCAGAACAACGACACCGACGCGCTCGTGGACTGGGACCAGAAGGCGCCGTCAGCCTTGCGTGCGCACGCGACGCCGGAACATTTTCTGCCGCTCTTCGTTGCGCTGGGCGCAGCGGGTGAGCACTGGGAAACAGAAACGGTCTTCGCCGGCTTCGAGGGGTCATCGCTGGCGATGGATGCCTATGCGTTCAACTGACCCCCCGTCGTGTTGCATCACAGCGAAAAGCCACGCAATGCGTGGCTTTTTTCATGCTGCTGCTCCACGTCTTGATGCGCATACTTCACTCAGCAATCCGTTCAGCAATACATGCATGAAAACGGCGGTGACGTCTTGCGTTCGTCCGATTGCAGCCATAGCGCGCACGCAAAGCGTCACTTCAAGGTAATGTGTCACTGTGCGCAGCGATGGCGCTCTGTCGAAACGCCCGCGCGCCGGCCATCACTCGAAAAGACTAAAAACATGCCATATCGCCCATCATTCATCGCCCCCATGCGTTTCAGCGAGGCAGAGCCAGCACTCGCGCAGGTTCTCGCCATTTATAACAACAGCATCAATCACCTGCGCGACGCCATGCGCGGTTTTGTCGCAGGCGAGGCAGTCGCACTCGAGCCCGGCGAGCGCCATGCACGCGTGCGGGGTTACTACCCCTTCGTTCGCGTGCATACGGACACCGTGTCCAAAGCGCTTGGTGCAGATAAACGCCTCAGCTACGGCTTCGTCGCCGGCCCCGGTCATTACGAAACCACACTGACGCGCCCCGACCTGTTCGCCAACTACTACCTCGAACAATTCCGTCTGCTCTTGCAGAACCACGAAGTCGAGATTGAAGTTGGTACCAGCGCACAGCCTATCCCGGTGCATTTCTCATTCAGCGACAATGAGCACGTCGAGGGAACGATGACGCCCGAGCGACGCACGCTCATGCGTGACGTGTTCGACTTGCCCGACCTCGCCGCGATGGACGACGGCATTGCCAACGGCACTTACACGGCGCGTCCCGGCGAAGCACAGCCACTGGCCCTGTTCACCGCCCCGCGCGTCGACTACTCGCTGCAACGCCTGCGTCACTACACCGGCACCTCGCCCGAGCATTTCCAGAACTTCGTGCTGTTCACCAACTACCAGTTCTACATCGACGAGTTCGTACGCATGGGCCACGAAGCCATGGCCGATGCCGGCAGTGATTACGCCGCCTTTGTCGAACCCGGTAACGTCGTCACACGCCGCATCGAATTACCTGCGCAGCCCGCAGATGCGTTCGGCAAGGCGCCACCGCGCCTGCCACAAATGCCCGCCTACCACCTGGTGCGCGAAGATGGCGCTGGCATAACCATGGTCAACATCGGCGTCGGCCCGGCCAATGCGAAGACCATTACCGATCACATTGCCGTGCTGCGCCCGCACGCCTGGATCATGCTCGGCCACTGCGCTGGTTTGCGTACGACACAACAATTGGGCGACTACGTGCTGGCACACGGCTACGTGCGCGAAGACCACGTGCTCGACGAAGAGCTACCGCTGTGGGTGCCAATTCCGGCGCTGGCGGAAATCCAGGTGGCATTGGAAGCGGCCGTGGCCGGCGTCACCGAATGCACCGGTGCCGCGCTCAAGGGCATCATGCGCACCGGCACAGTCGCCACCACCGACAACCGCAACTGGGAACTGCTGCCCGACAACATGCCCCAACGCCGCTTCAGCCAGAGCCGCGCCGTCGCGCTCGACATGGAAAGTGCCACCATCGCCGCGAATGGCTTCCGCTTCCGCGTGCCTTACGGCACCTTGCTATGCGTGAGCGATAAACCCCTGCACGGCGAGATCAAACTGCCGGGCATGGCCAACCACTTCTATCGCGAGCGCGTTGATCAGCATCTACGCATCGGCATTCGCGCGCTGGAGATATTGCGCGAACGCGGCCTGGATGGACTGCACAGTCGCAAGCTCAGAAGCTTCGCGGAGGTGGCGTTCCAATGAAGTAGATACCGTCTCCAAGCTCAAGATTTTTTTATAGCGAAAGTGGGGCTATAGGGCTTGCCGGAATGCACGACGCCAAAGCAAAGATGAGCGAGCTTGCGCATGGCCGCTCCGATAGCGGCCATC
>JAQGMG010000010.1 GCA_028292485.1 Rhodocyclales bacterium
AGCGCGTCACCAGTTCAACGGCAGGCAGCGCTTCGAGTTTTGCGGCGAGCTCGTTGGTATCGGCGCCGCTGACATTCCACGTCGAGAAACCGCTTTGTTCAACGAGCTCGCCAGGCGTGCCGTGCGCGAGCAGTCGACCGTAGGCGATGTAGCCAAGCCGGTGACAGCGCTCCGCTTCGTCCATGTAGTGCGTCGACACCAGCACCGTGACGCCCTCGGCCGCGAGCTTGTGTATCTCGTCCCAGAAGTCGCGCCGCGCTTTCGGGTCGACGCCCGCCGTCGGCTCGTCGAGCAGCAACAATTCAGGTTCATGCAACATGCATGCGGCGAGAGCGAGGCGTTGCTTCCATCCACCGGACAGGCTACCCGCCAACTGCTTTTGCCGCGACGCCAGACCGAGGCGTTCGAGCGCCGCATCGACGCGCTGCGCGCGACCATCCATGCCATAGACGCGCGCCACAAAATCTATGTTCTCGCGGATGCTCAAATCATCGTAGAGACCGAAGCGTTGCGTCATGTAACCGACCTTGCGCTTGATCGCCTGCGCCTCGCGCACCACGTCGAGTCCCAGCGTATGCCCCTCGCCAGCATCGGGCGTAAGCAGGCCGCACATCATGCGGATACTGGTCGTCTTGCCCGAGCCATTAGGGCCGAGAAAACCATAGATCTCGCCACGATTGACCTGCAGGTCGAGACCATCCACGACGGTCTTGTCGCCATAGCGTTTGGTGAGGCCGTGGACGTCGATGGCGAGGTCAGTCATGCGCAAGCACACGAGCGTTCCCCTCTCCCGCTTGCGGGAGAGGGGCTAGGGGAGAGGGAACGCGACGACAACGTGCAGCCGTTGAATGAACGCAGTAGCGAGAAGCTCGTCTTTTGCCAACGTACCGAGATTTTCGTTGCAGCCCTCTCCCCCAACCCCTCTCCCGCAAGCGGGAGAGGGGAGCAAGACGCTGCATTGCCAAGACAATCATTTCGATTCTCCGCGCGCCATCAATCGCACATCCACCGGCTGCCCCGCATGCAACCGCGCCACGTCTTGCGCAGCAGGCCGTGCTTCGACAAGGAACACCAGCCGCTGACGATTCTCCTTGCTGTAGATGACCGGCGGCGTGAATTCGGCCTGGCGCGCCGCGTAGCTCACTGTCGCCTGCAAGGACGCACCGCAACCATCGCAGCTGATCTGCACAACGGCGCCCGGTTGCACCGCAGCCAGGCGCGCCTGCGGCACGAAGAAGCGCAACTTGATGGCAGCGCTCTCCTGCAGACTCACCACCGGACTGCCTGCCGGCACCCATTCACCGACGCGATAGAGCGTGTCGTCGACGCGCGCGGCAACAGGCGAGGCGACGGCCTTCTGCGCCAACTGCCATTCGCTCTGCGCAAGCTGCGCCCTGGCCGCAGCCGCCTCGGCGCGTGCCGCATCGCGATTGTCAGGCCGTGCCGGCAACTCTGCCGTGCGCAACTGCGCTTCGATCTGACGTACCTGCGCGACATCGGCATCGCGTTTGGCTTCGAGCGTAACGAGATCGGCGCCCGAGACGAAACCTTCCTTTGCAAGCTTGCGCTGACGCTGCAGATTGCTTTCCGACTCGCGCGCTGCGGCACGGGCGCCCTGCAGGCTCGCCGCAATCGCTGCCAGCTCATCGCTGCGCTTGCCCTTGGCCAGATCGCTGACCTGCGCCTCTGCTTGCGCCACACGCGCCTGCGCAGCGCGCAGCCCGGCCGCCTCATTGTCCTGCTCCAGCACGAACAATGGCGCACCGACCCTGACCTCGTCACCGCGCCGCACCGCAAGCTGCACAAGGCGCCCGGCCGCAGGAGATGCAATCCGCGACGGCTCGGCTTCGACATAGCCGTTCAACAGATCGGGATCGCGATGCTCGCAGGCAGCTACCAGCAAGCCGGCCAGCGCCAGCAAGACAAATGTTTTTGTCATGAAAATTTCCCCTTCCGTACTTCTCGGCCGTCGGTCACAGCCATCGCCTGCAAGCCCGCCCACGAGAATTCGATGACATGCGCAACGACTTCATCGAGCCAGCCCTTGCGCTGCTGAAAGCCCGGACTCAGGCGCTCGACCATCGGCATGCCAACGCGATACATCATGCACTGCCCAACCACGCTGAGCATGGCGCGCAGCAAGACTTTTGGCGGCGTCCGTGCGCCGAGAATCTCCTTGATCAGACCGAACAGGACCTGTGCCTGTGGCTTGGTGAAACGCTCGAACATCACATCGAGCGCAGGCGTCGGGCTAATGACCTCGCGCACCAGCAACTGGCCGATGCGCGAAGGCGAATCTTCATCCAGCATGCGATACGCCAGCGCACGCACAAAGAACGCAAAACGCTCCTTGAGCGGCAGGCCTGGATCAGGCGGCGCAATCGGCATATGCGCAATGGCCGCTTCCGCATGCTGTTGCAGCACCGCGAGGTAGAGCGCCTCTTTGCCCCCAAAGTGATAGCTGATGGCAGACAGCCGTATGCCCGCACGCTCGGCAATGTCCTGAACCCGCGCCGCACGCAAACCATGCTCGAGAAACACCTCGGTCGCCGCTGCCAGCAAAGCGCTGCGTGTCTCCTGGCTGATCGCGTACTTCGCCGGTTTGTCGGGCTGGTCGCTGAAGGGGGGCATGATGCGTATTTCAAACGTGGAAAATTTTTTCCAATTATATGGAAAATGTTTTCTGAATTCAATCTGCCATTGCAGGTCAAACATGGGGAAACGGGTGGGTACAAGCTGCACTTGCAATGCCCTACACTTCTGACCGTGTCGCCAACTGAACTTTCTCGTTAGATCGGGGCTCATGACCTTAGTCAGCGACTACCTTTCCTGGAGAGAGAGCCATGCAGATTCAGCTGGATCACACCATCGTTCCTTCGCATCACAAGCTTGCATCGGTGAAGTTGCTCGCGGAGCTTCTCGGCGTGCCTTGGGCAGAGACCGGACTGGGGCCGTTCTCGCCGGTGTTCGTCAATGATGGCCTGACCCTCGACTTCATCGAGACCGAAGAGCCGTTTCCCGTCTATCACTTTTGCTTCCGTGTCAGCCAGGCAGACTTCGACGCGATCCTTGGACGACTCAATGCTGCAGGCATCAAGTATCGCAGCTCGGTACGTGGGCCGGTGGACATGCAGATCAATACTGATTATGGCGGTAGCATGATCTACTGGGATGAGCCTGACGGCCACCAGTGGGAAATGCTGACAGTCAGCTATGCGCGCCAGCCGACTTGAGAGGTGACGATGATGGACGAGGAACTGGAGCATCTTTCCCGGGAAGAGCTGGTCACCGAGGTCAGGAAATTGCGGGCGGCGATACGCGATCATCGCGATGCGAGTGGCCATGAGCTGTGCTGGCATCAGCCGCGCTTGTGGGCATTGCTTCCTGAACAGGTAACGCCTGCAATCGAGGTCCCCGAGTGGCCGCAGTTCATGCGCGGTTGCATCAGGTATCGACAATCCCTTGATGAGCAGAACCCCGATGCGCCGCGTACCGATGGGGAGTTCAAGGCATAGAACTGCCCGTCTTTTCGGCAAGCCGCGCACGCGTGTGCGGCTTCCATATCAAATTTGGTTGTGAGAAAGGTCCCCAAACCATGAGCATGAGTGAAGCACTACAGTTGAGTGTGTCGATTGCCAGAAGTGCCGAACGCGCCTATGCGTTTCTTGCAGAACCGTCGAACTTCCCGGAGTGGGCGACGGGTCTAGGCGCGTTGCGCAAGGTGGGTGCACAATGGGTTGCCGCAACACCGGATGGCCCGCTGCATGTGCGCTTTTCGGAAAGGAATTTGTTCGGTGTTCTGGACCACTGGGTTTCGCCACTGTCTGGCGCTGATATCTACATCCCGCTTCGGGTGATTGCGAACGGCGCGGGCTGTGAATTGATCTTCACGCTGTTCCGCCAGCCAGGCATGCGCGATGAGAAGTTCGAGGCCGACGCAGCGTGGGTCGAGCGGGATCTGCTCAATGCGAAGAAGCTGCTTGAAGCACGTAGCGATGCCTGACGGCAGTTCGAAAACAGGCGCTGCTCAGGACTCCGTCATTCCCGCGAAAGCGGGAATCCACTCGATCGCACAGACCTCACGTAGAAGTGGATTCCCGCTTTCGCGGGAATGACGGAATTTTTTTCAGAAGCCATATCCGTTCGTTGCATTGTGCGCCGGCATGCATATGTATTTCATTGCGCTCTGATTGGAAGCTTTCATGAAAAACATCGATTTCGGCCGTACCGCGGCGGATTATCGGCGCCACCGCGCAGGCTTTCCCGAGGAGCTTTTCGCGCGGCTTGCCTTGTATGGCATTGGCATCGACGGGCAGTGCCTGCTGGACATTGGAACGGGCACCGGCAGTCTGGCGCGTGGCTTCGCGCGACGCGGCTGCCACGTCACCGGTCTCGACCCGGCATCGGACCTGACAACGCAAGCGCTCGAACTCGATCGGGAGGCCGGCGTGCGGGTCGAGTACCTGACTGCAAGCGCGGAGGACACGGGTCTTGCCGATGCCTCGTTCGACGTGGTCGCGGCCGGGCAGTGCTGGCACTGGTTCGATCGGCCACGTGCGGCGGCAGAATGCGCCCGCCTGCTGCGACCCGGCGGCATCGTGCTCATCACGCACTTCGACTGGCTGCCTTTGCCGGGAACGGTGGTCGAAGCCAGCGAAAAACTGATCCTCGCCCACAACCCCGAGTGGAGCGGTCATGGCGGTTGCGGTATCCACTGGAAATGGTTCGGCGATCTGAGCGGTGCTGGCTTTCATGCCTTGCAATCCTTCAGCTTCGACGTTGACGTGCCTTATTCGCATGAAGACTGGCGCGGGCGCATCCGTGCCAGCGCGGGTGTCGCGGCCAGCCTGTCACCGGCCGCGGTCGCACAGTTCGATGCCGAACATGCGGCGATGCTGGCAGCGCAGTTTCCCCATGAGCCCTTGCACACGCCACATCGTGTGTTTGCGTTGATTGGGCGAAAGCCGTATGACCCTGTCTGACCACACGGCGGTTCGGCGAGGACACATCGTAGGTGTACCGCATCGTTGCGAACCACCGGCTCCGTTCGTGTTGAGCGTAGCAAAGCGGAGTCGAAACATCGTGCCATGCGCAACCCTTCGACTTCGCTGCCCTACGCTCAGGGCGAACGGCAAGTAGTGGCAAGACATACGGGTGTGCAGGTGCAAATGACGTATTGCCCTCTCCGCCCCGGCGCTGGACAATCGCTCAGGACACGACGGAGCGCTCATGAGCAAACGCATTGCCTATTACCCGAAAGCCGCTGGCGGCCTTGATGCGTTGAAAGCGTCGCTGGTGGCTTTGCAGGAGCAGGGCATCGTGGCCAAGGGCTTTGCGACGATGCGCAATGCCAATCAACCCGAGGGCTTTGATTGCCCCGGCTGCGCCTGGCCCGACCGCAACCAGCATTCAAGCTTCGAGTTTTGCGAAAACGGGGTCAAGGCTGTCGCTGCGGAAGCGACCAGCCATCGCGCCACGCCGGCGCTGTTTGCCGACCTGAGCGTCAGCGCCCTCATGGCACAGGACGATTACACACTGGAAGCGCATGGACGTCTGACTGAGCCGCTGCGCTACGACGCGGCGAGTGACCACTACATGCCGATCTCCTGGCCGGACGCTTTCGCGCTGATTGCGTCACACCTGCAGGCGTTGCCGACGCCAGACGATGCCATTTTCTACACCTCGGGGCGTACGTCGAACGAGGCGGCCTTTCTGTATCAGCTCTTCATTCGCGAGTTCGGCACCAACAATCTGCCGGACTGCTCGAACATGTGCCACGAACCTTCGGGCGTCGGCATGAAGCCGCAGATCGGTGTCGGCAAGGGCACGGTGACGCTCGATGACTTCACCAAGGCCGATGCCATATTCATATTTGGCCAGAACCCCGGCACCAATCACCCGCGCATGCTTGGGGAGTTGCGCGACGCTGCCAGACGTGGCTGCCGCATTGTCGTCTTCAACCCGTTGCGTGAGCGCGGCCTGGAGCGCTTTGCCGATCCAAAGCATCCGCTCGAGCTGCTGGGGGGCGAAACGAAGCTGGCCTCGCACTATTACGCTGTGCGCATCGGTGGCGATCTGGCTGCCGCCAAGGGACTGATCAAGGCCGTGCTCGAAGGCGGTGCGCAAGATGAGCGCTTCATCGCCGAGCACACCGAGGGCTTCGAGGCCTTCATGCAGGATGTGCTGCGCGAGCCGTGGCTTGCCATCGAGGCAGCAAGCGGACTATCCGAGGCCCAGCTACGCGAAGCCGCGCAAGTCTACATCGAGAGCAATGCAACGATATGCACATGGGGTATGGGCATCACGCAGCACAAGCACTCGGTAGCGACGATACAAATGCTCGTGAACCTGTTGCTGGTACGCGGCAATATCGGCAAGCCCGGTGCCGGTGCCTGCCCGGTGCGCGGCCACTCGAATGTGCAGGGCGACCGCACCATGGGTATCTACGAGAAGCCGGCCGAAGATTTTCTCGACAAGCTCGGCAAGGCTTTCGACTTCGCACCGCCGCGCAAGCATGGCCATGACGTTGTTGCCGCCATCGAAGCGATGGCGCGCGAGCCGGGCAAGGTGTTCTTCGCCATGGGCGGCAACTTCGCCGCCGCCACGCCGGATACCGAACAGACCTGGCAGGCACTGCGTAGCTGCGCGCTGACCGTGCACGTCACCACCAAGCTCAACCGCTCGCATCTCGTGCATGGCAAGGCCGCGCTGATCCTGCCCTGCCTGGGTCGCACCGAGATCGACATGCAGGCTGGTGGGCCGCAGGGCGTGACCGTGGAAGACTCGATGAGCATGGTGCACATCTCGCTCGGCATGAACGCACCGGCCTCAAATCAGCTCATGTCGGAGCCGGCCATCGTCGCGCATCTGGCGGCGGCCACGTTGCCACTGAGCAAGACACGTTGGCTGTGGCTCGTAGAGGACTACAGCCGCATCCGCGACAAGATCGAGCAAGTCGTCGAGGGCTTCGGGCAATTCAACGAGCGGCTCAAGGCACCGGGCGGTTTCTACCTTGGCAATAGTGCACGCGAGCGGCGCTGGCAGACACTCAACAGCCGTGCGCACTTCAAGACGCATGGCCTGCCTGTCGACGAATCCAGTGCGCTTTTCAGACTCATGACGGTGCGCAGCCACGATCAGTACAACACCACGGTGTACGGCATGGATGACCGCTATCGCGGCGTGTGGGGACACCGTCGTGTGTGCTTCATCAACGCACTCGATCTGCAGCGCCTGGGATTCGAAGCGGGGCAGTGGATCGACATGACAAGCGTATGGGCCGATGGCGAGCGCACCGCCAAACGTTTTCTGCTGGTGGCCTACGATATCCCCACCGGCTGTCTGGCCAGTTATTTTCCCGAGACAAATGCGCTTGTGCCCTTGTCGGCGTTTGCCGACGAAGCGCGCACGCCGGCCTCGAAGTCGGTGCCGGTGCGATTGTCGCTACACATCGGGTGAGCTGTGGAACATGCCGCCGCCTTGCTCGTGCTGCTTGCTCATGAAGATGGCATGTCGATACACAAGGCGAGCAAGAAGCTTGGCATGTCGATGAGCGAGATGATGAGGCTGCTGACGGCGCTCGATGCGAACGAAACACTTGGTGGGTTAGGTCTTGTGGAGCGTCGCGAGGACGGCGGACGTGTGCGGCTTTTCTTGACGCATAAGGGACGTGCGACATGCGCCGATATGTAGGTTGGGGTGAGCGCAGCGATGCCCAACGTCAACGTACGGAGCTTCAATGTTGGGCATCGCTGCGCTCACCCCAACCTACGTTGTTCCACGGCGTGACGTGCAATGAATCGTGAACTGGAAAATCTCTTGACCGAAAATCTCCACCCCGGCTTCTTGCCCTACGCAGCACAGCGCATCGATTCAAATGGCATTTCCGGAACGAGCGAATGCGTTGCCGAGGAAGCGGCTGTCGCACTCAGCTACAACGACATCTCGCACGCAGTGATGATGGCCACGCCGCGCGACCTGGAAGATTTCGCCATCGGCTTTTCGCTCTCCGAGGGCATCGTCGCGCATGCCGGCGAGATCACCGACATGGAGCAAAGCAGCTCGCCCGCCGGCATCACGATCAGCATGCGTATCACCGAGCGCCGCATGGCAGCGCTGCGCGAGCGCCGCCGCACGCTGACGGGCCGCAGCGGTTGTGGCTTGTGCGGCGCGGAGTCGCTGGAACAGGCGATCCGGCCGGTCGCACAGATCACGGCCGACATCACGGTCACACCGGCGATGATTCGCGAAGCTTTTGCGCAGCTCGACCAGCAGCAGACGCTCAACCGCGCCACCGGCGCCGTGCATGCGGCAGCGTTGGCAAGTGGCGTCGGTTGCGTGGTGCGCGAAGACATCGGCCGTCACAATGCGCTCGACAAGCTGATCGGCGCCACGCGCGGCGAAGGCATGCGCGAGGGCTTTCTGCTGATCACGTCGCGCGCTTCCTACGAGATGGTGCACAAGGCGGCGAGTGCCAATATCGCCCTGCTGGCAGCCATCTCGGCACCGACTTCACTGGCAATTGAACTTGCGCAGCGCGCCGGCCTCACACTCATCGGTTTTGCACGCGGCGACAAGCTGACCTGCTACACGCAGGGTCGTGGCCGCCTGCAGATGGCTTGAAAGAATCGCGCGAGACTGTACGCTAACGGACGCTGCAACAACCCGCTTGCGGTTAGATTCAAGGCACCTGCCATGACGTGAACAGACCCTGACCGCTCGCCGACTCACGACTCAATTTGAAGGAGCTCTCATGGAAACCACCGAACATTCCATCCCGTCCCTGTTTGCACAACTCGGGCTGCCAAATGACGAAGCGGCGATACAGGAATTCATTCGTACGCACTCGCCGCTGCCGGATGGCGTCGATCTCTTCTGTGCGTCATTCTGGACACCCTCGCAGGCCAGCATGTTGCGCGAAAGTCTCAAGGAAGATTCGGACTGGGCTATTGCCGTCGACGAACTGAGCGTCAGCCTGCGGGCCGGATAAGTACCGCTCCAGCGCGGGCAACCAAGCGGACACCCACAATCCTGAGGAGGTCTCCATGACTCGTTCGACCGATCTCCCGACGCTGGTACTGCTGCCCGCGCTCATCAGCGATGCGCGCATGTGGGTGCCGCAGATCAACGGCCTCGCCGATCTGGCGCACATTGTCGTCGGCGATCTCACCGGCGCGGACAATATGGCCGACCTCGCCTCTGCGGTGTTGGCCAGTGCGCCGCCAGGGCCGTTCGCCCTCGCCGGCCTGTCGATGGGTGGCTACGTGGCGCTCGAAGTCATGCGCCAGGCGCCGAGGCGCATCACTGCGCTGGCGCTGCTCGATACCAGTGCCCGTGCCGATACGCCCGAAGCGACAACGAATCGTCGCAAGGCAATGGCGCGTGCCGAAGCTGATTTTGGCGGCGTGATCACCGACCTCTTGCCCAAGCTGGTCGCCCCCGATCAGGTCAATGACAAATCCATAACCGACATACTGGCAGCGATGGCCCGGGATGCCGGCAAGGAAACATTCAGGCAACAGCAGACGGCCATTATCGGGCGCCCCGACAGCCGCCCGCTGCTGGCCGGTATACGCTGCCCGACGCTGGTGCTGTGTGGCCGCGAAGATCTCATCATCCCGCTCGAAGTTCATGAAGAGATGGCCGCTGGCATTGCGGGCGCGCGACTTCGTGTCATTGAGCAATGCGGCCATGTGGCGACGCTCTGCCAGCCCGCCGAAGTAACCAGCACGCTGCGGCAGTGGCTCTCTGGCGCATTGACCGAACGCGGCGCCACCGCGTAGCCGGCATGGCTGTCATCCGTTCTCTACGCCAATGGGCGCGCCGCCTGAGGCGTGATGCGCTGACCTTGTGGTTTGCGTGGCGCAATCCAGGCACGCCGCGCTTGGTGAAGGGCGTATGCGTTCTGGTGGTGGCCTATGCGCTGAGCCCGATCGATCTGATTCCCGATTTCATTCCGGTACTCGGCTATCTCGACGATGCAATCGTGCTGCCGGCGCTCATCTGGCTGGCTTTGCGCATGCTGCCCGCAAACGTATTGCACGACAGCCGCAGTCAGGCCCAGGCGTGGATCGAGCGGCATTTACGCAAGCCGCGCATGTGGGCTGGCGCTATAGCCATCGTGCTGATCTGGGCATTCATACTCTGCCTTGCGTGGGTATGGTGGCAATCGCGAGGATCATAGATTCGTTCGCCTCGCTGGTCGCTGACAGGCGCCAATAGGCGTTAAGCTGGCGTTCCACTTATCCTCGCCGCGGCTTGCGACCTTCAATCACGTTGTCGGCCGCGACACTATTTCCCTACGACGCACCTCGATGCAACCCGCTGAGCACCGACATCACCGACGTTTCAACCATGGCCTCGCCCACCTTGCCAGCGCAGAGCCGCACGAAGTCGTGGCATGGTTCGGCGCGATGCAGGCGCAGGACTACGCCAGTGCCCGATGGGCGCTGGGCGTGCGCAGCCCCGCGCTGACCGACGCGGCGGTAGAACAGGCGATTGCCGACCGCAGCATCGTGCGCACCTGGGCTTTGCGCAGCACCCTGCACCTTGTCGCTGCGGCAGATGTGCATTGGCTGCTCGCGCTCATCGGCCCGGTAATGCTGGCACGCACGGCCGCGGCCTATCGTCAGCATGGCCTCGATGCGCAAGGCTTCACGCGGATAGAGGCAGCGCTACGCGAAATCCTGCAAGGCGGCAGACAGTTAACACGCGATGCGTTATTCGCGGCCCTCGCACAACATGACGTTGATACCAGCGGCATGCGTGGCGGTCGTATTCTTTATCGCGCCGCACTGAGCGGCTGCATCTGTCTGGCCAGCCCGCACGGCAGGCAGATGACATATGCCCTGCTTGACGAATGGGTGCCGAACAAGCGATTGCCGAGCCGCGAAGAGGCGCTCGCCGAGCTTGCCCGACGTTATTTTCGCAGTCACGGCCCGGCCACACTGCGCGACTTCGCGTGGTGGTCAGCTTTGCCGTTGGCCGACGCGCGACGCGGCATCGCGCTGGCCGCTGCTTCGTTGCGCGAGATGCAGATCGATGATCAGACGTGCTGGTCTTCGCAACAAGAATTACCTCCCGGGGCAGATGCCTGTGCGGCGCACCTGCTGCCCGCATTCGATGAATACTTTCTCGGCTATGAGAACCGCACGGTCGGCCTCGATGCCATCCATTTCGAACACGTCATGACCAACAACGGTATCTTCCGCCCGACCATCCTGATCGGCGACGAGATTGTCGGCATCTGGGCGCGCAGCTCGAAGAAAGGGACCGTGTCGATCAGCACACAGCTGTTCCGGCGACTGGGCAAGGACGAGCAAGCTGCGCTGGCACTCGCCGTCGAGCGCTACGCACGCTTTCTCGGCGCCAGCCGCAGTGAAATCATCCATTCGCCATCAGGCAGGCAACCGGCGTGATGAATACCGACGCGCTGAACATGCATGGCAAAGGCTGGTTTGAAATGCCTGCGGCATTTCTGAAAGAGAGTGGCGTCGTCGTGTTGCGCGAGCCGCCCGACAGCGACGCGAAGAAGCTGCTGGTCAGCCTGCTCGAAGGCACATACAGAAAACCCTTCGTGGTTGACGATGGCCTCATGCGTCGCCTCTATTTCAGCTTGTCCTATGTACAAAGCGAAATGGATATCAAGGAGCCGGATGCGCTGAACATCGCCTACACGCGCAAGATGATGGCCTTCCTGCTGTTTGTGCCGCGCCCCAGGCACATCATGATCGTCGGCCTCGGCGGCGGCTCGCTGACCAAGTTCTGCTATCGCCAACTGACCAGCACACGCATTACGACAATCGAGATCAACGAAGACGTGATCGCGTTTGGCGAGCTTTTTGGCGTGCCGCAGCCCGATGAGCGCCTGGCTATCATCCACGCCGATGCAATCAAATATCTTGCACGCACCGACGAGCGTGTCGATGTCATATTGCTCGATGGTTGCGACAAGCACGGCGTCGCGCCGGCGTTCTGCGATGCGGGCTTCTACGATAATCTGCGTGCGCGCCTCAAGCCGGATGGCATGCTGACGATGAATCTGGTCGGTGCCAACGAGACTTCGCGCACCTACGTAGATCTGATCTCCGATGCCTTTCTGGATCGCGTCATCGTGCAGGACGTCAGCGCCGACGGCAACCGCGTCGCCTTCGCCTTCAACGAGCCCGGCTTTTCACCGAACTGGCCGAGCATCGAGCGCGATGCAAAACAGCTTGAAGAGCAATATGGTCTGGACTTCACGGCGTTCGCGCGCAAGCTGCAGCGGAGCTATCAAAGGCAGTCGCAAGGGCGCAGGCGCTGACCCCGCATGAATCGCACTCACGGATGGCAAAGCTTGTAAACGGAGAACGGCTGCATGTCAGCAATCACATGCAGCCGTCATGACAACAGATTGTGCGTTCCGGTGTTAGCAGTAGCTGTTGCCGCTTGCGCTGACACCGAGAATACCGATAAACCTGTTATAGATACTCACCCGGCTGAGCATCTGATTGTTTCCTACAGAACCACTGGGCTTGCCACACTCCAGGGAGCCATTGATGCTCCTGATCGTGTTGCCAAAGCCCAGCGAATTGACCATCGACGAATGCGCAGTCATCGTATTGGGGCCATTCTGGGTCATCCAGTACCAAACCGCCGTCCTCCAGGTCAGCACGCCATCCTGCGCCACCAGCGCTGGTTGGCTAAGGAGATTTCTGCCCAGATAATCACCGGCTGCTTTGTAGTTGTAGTTCCAGCTGAGCTGGATCGGGCCGCGACCGTAATAGTTTCCCGTACCTGCCGGGCAGCCATATGACTGGCTCGCATCGCAATAGTTACCCGATTTATTTACCTCTTCGACATATAGCAGATAGCTCGTTTCATGAGCGACATTGGCGAGAAAGGCAGCAATCTCCTGCTTGTTGATGGTCGAACTACTGGCGCTCGCAAAGCCGCTGCTTTGCTGGATAGCCGTCATGAGGTTGTTATAGGTGTAGAACCCGTTACGGCCGCTCGGCGGGAACATCTGATCGAACTGGGCACTGCTGAGAAGGGGCGTGCTGCTGGTCGCGGCACTGATCTTGTCGTAGTGGTATGTCTCCCAGCCCTGAATTGAAGCTGCCTGGGCTCGCAGTGCCATTCCCGCGTCGCTCCTGGTGCTGACATACAGATTATTTGCCCGCGATTTCAAGGCAATATTCCCCGCGCCGGCGTCGACAATCTGGAACATCTCCCATAGTTGTACGGCGCTGGCGACCGCCTGCAGTGGGGCGTTTGCCACACCCTGGTTTGCCGATACAAACTTCCCGTTTGCACGCGCTTTCAATGCGAACCAGCCACCACCGGCATCGACAACATCAAATTTCTCCCAATCCTGAACGACAGTTGCCGTGGAAATCAGATTTCCTCCCTGCTCAATACGAGCACTGGCGAATTTCCCGCCATTCGAGGAACGCAAGTCGATTGTCTGCCCTCCCAGATATTCGACAGCATGGGCGACATTGACGAACATCGGCAATGCAAAAAGCGTGACAATTGCAAACAGGGCAGCGGTAGCAATATTCACTGTACGATTATTTTGTTTTTTCATCTCTGTCTCCTTGAACTTTCAATAAATCATCTACGATCTCAATCCTTTTTTTGAGATGTCATTCAAACGGCATGTCCGGCGAAAAAAGGGGCGGTGCGACGTTCGATACAATTCTCGACAGCATGGCCATTCAAAATGGGAATTACATACTTGATTTGCAGAGTCCCGATTTTCGTCATTCCCGCGTAGAGGGGTAAGCAGGCATTCCGGCATAAGCCGGAAGCTCGCAAAGCGGGAATCCACTCGGTGGCACAGGCCTCACTTAGAAGTGGATTCCCGCTTTCGCGGGAATGACTTCTCTTTGGCAGAAATCGGATTCCAAACGTGAGTTTCACGATGCTGCCATCATCGACAGCCTGCGTGAAGTCAAGCCGGTGGTCAGGATCTGTACTGTCAAGGGTCCGGCGAGCGCGTGAAGCTGGTCACAATCGTGTCCCCGTCAATGCACTCCACCAGTTGCCTGCGGGCTAACTACCCGGTATTGCCGTTCTGCATTCTCTGTCAGGCCACGCCAGCGCCATGCGCTTGCTGGTCGGCCCAGTAACTGCTGCGCACCATTGGCCCGCAAGCGGCGTTGCGGAAACCCATTTTGAGCGCTTCGGTTTCGTACATCTTGAATACGTCGGGATGCACGTAACGCAGTACCGGCAAGTGTCCACCTGACGGCTGGAGGTACTGGCCTATCGTCAACATGTCGACGTCATGTTCGCGCATGTCGCGCATGACTTCGAGAATCTCTTCGTCGGTCTCGCCCAAGCCGACCATCAGGCCGCTTTTGGTGAGCACGTCGGGATGATTTGCCTTGAAGTTCTTGAGCAGCATCATCGAATGCTTGTAGTCGGAGCCGGGCCGGGCCTGCTTGTAGAGACGCGGCACGGTTTCCATGTTGTGGTTCATGACGTCGGGCGTGGCTTCGGCGAAGATCTTCAGCGCGACATCCATGCGGCCGCGGAAATCCGGCACCAGCACTTCAATGGTGGTGTTGGGCGATTGCTTGCGTGTCTCCTGGATGCAATCAACAAAGTGCTGAGCGCCACCATCGCGCAGGTCGTCGCGGTCAACAGAGGTAATGACAACGTACTTGAGGCGCATGGCGGCGATGGTCTTGGCCAGATCGCGTGGCTCGTCCTGATTGAGCGGGTCGGGGCGGCCATGGCCGACGTCGCAGAACGGGCAGCGGCGCGTGCAGATGTCGCCCATGATCATGAAAGTGGCCGTACCCTTGCCGAAGCACTCGTGAATGTTCGGGCAGGAGGCTTCTTCGCAGACGGTGTGCAGCTTGTGCTCGCGCAGCGTGTCCTTGATCTCGTTGAAGCGCGCGGTCTCTTCGGCGTTGCCGATCTTGATGCGGATCCACTCGGGTTTGCGCAGCTTTTCGGCGGGCACGATCTTGATCGGAATGCGCGCCGTCTTGAGTTCACCGCGCTGCTTCTTCACTACACCGTCTTTCACTTCTTGATCCATGCTGTTTCTGCTTTCCACTATGTTGTTCGGCCGCTCATCCGTTTTCAGGCTGCGGCTTTCTTGCTGGACTTGGTCGTGCGTGATGCGGCGCGGGTACTCGACTTGGCAATTTCAACCAGGCCTCTCAACGCACCATTAACTGCGTCGGCGTTTGGAAATACTTTGGCGAGCTGCGGGTCAATCACAACTACATTGCTCGACTTGGCAACCTTGTCTGCATATTTGCCTCGCGTCATCACGCCGAAATCTTCACGCCGGTATTCGGCGCGCAGGTCATCTTCTTTCTTAGGCTTCTTCATAAGTTTGTCGCTCCTTGCGTGTCGCTGCACGCGCACTGATGATGCGAATGGTTTCCCCTCTGTCGGTATGTGAGACGACCAGCAAGCGCTGAGCGTTCGACATGCCAAAAGTCACAAACCGGCGCTCTCCGAGTGAATGGTCAGGGTCTCGGCCCGTCAAGGAAAACGTATCCGCAAAAACCGTCGTTGCCTCATCGAACGAGACGCCATGCTTGATTTCATTGCGAGCGGCTTTGTCCTCATCCCACTCGAATTTCATGCTCCGGCCTTTAGGAAGTAGCCCGATCCCAACAATTCATCCAGCCGCGCAGCGAGCCGCGTGTGCGCTTCACTCACAGTCACGAACACACCAAGGTCGCGTAGCTGCGTACAAACCAGTCCCTCGTAACCGCAGGGATTGATGCGGTCGAAGGGCGAGAGGTCCATGTCGACATTCAGCGCGAGGCCGTGGTAACTGCAACCGCGACTGATCTTGAGGCCCAGCGCGGCAACCTTTGCCTCGCCGACATACACGCCCGGCGCCCCGTCGCGGCGCTCAGCCTGAATACCCCAGTCCGCCAGAACGTCGATGAGTGCCTGCTCAAGGAGTTTAACCATCTGGCGCACCATGAGCTTGCGCCGCTGCAAGTCGATGAGCAGATAAATCACGGCTTGGCCCGGGCCGTGATAGGTGATTTGCCCGCCCCGGTCAATCTTTACGACCGGCACTTCGCTGGCCTCCAGCAAATGCTCGGGCTTGCCTGCCAAACCGAGTGTATAGACAGGTGGATGCTGCAACAACCACAACTCGTCCGGGGTTTCCGGGCCACGCTCGGCCGTGAAAGCCTGCATTGCGCGCCATGTCGGTTCGTATGGCAGAACGCCTAGATCGCGCGTCACCAGCGGTGGCAATTCAAGAGCGAGTTCGCCGGTGCTCAGAGCACCACCTTGACCATGGGATGAGAAGACAGCTCGATGTAAAGCGCGTCGAGCTGTGCTTTGGAGGTCGCGCGAATGGTGCAGGTCAGGGACAGATACTTGCCACCCTTGGACAGGCGCATCTCCATGCTGTTGCCGTCAAAGTCAGGCGCGTGACGCTGCACGACGTCGAGCACCGTCTGCGCGAAACCATCGACCGTCGCGCCCATGATCTTGAGCGGGAAGTCGGTAGGGAACTCGAGGAGCGTGTCCTTGGTATCAGAAGCGGGCATGCGGATTTGGTATGTAGCGCGGCGACGGGGCCAATGCGCCATTTTCGCGTAATTGACCGTCAAGAACAATGCGAAGTTTTCGCTCGTTGTCCCGTTGCCCACTTGCCGAATATGTGAAATTCAAAAATCCCGAGCACCGGGTTTCATCCGGATATTTGCGCCAGCAAACGCTTCATGAAAATCGGATGTGAAAATTGGGTTAATTAAATATTTGATTTGCCGAGTCCCGATTTTCGTCATTCTCGGGTAGTGGGCTATGCAGGATTTGAAGCTGTAGATCAAATATGTAATACCTGAAAATTAATGAATTAAGCATTCCCGATTAGGAGAAATATTATGGAAATTTGGCAGAAAATTATTTCCGTTGAATAGGGGCTTTCCCCATTGTTTCGCTACATCTTATATCGAGACAATGCGCGCCGGCCCGTAGCCCTCCCAAAACATTAAATATTCTAAAAATATTAAATACAGGAAAAGTTGAGATGACATTCAAGAGAAGATCGGTGCTATTGGCCGTAATTGGCCTTGTATTCGGCATGTCCATGGCCGCATCGGCGGCCACACGTCCCGTCACATCCCACGATTCGAATTTTTCCACTGCGACGCTGGATTTCCTGTGGGCCAACACCGCCCTCGATGGCGAGCAGTGGGACAACATCATGAAATTGGTGAACAAGCCCGAGCAGGATTCGTTGAACTGGGTCAAGGCTTACAGCTACTGCCAGAATATCGGCGATAACCGCGGCTTCACCATCGGCATCGTCGGCGCCACCACGGGTGGCACCAATGACACTGGCCCTGATGGCCCTGCGCTGTTCAAGAACTTCGACGCACTCAAGGGCGCCACCAGCCCGACAACCCTGAACGGGCTCAAGCGCCTCGGCATCACCGCGACCATGAGCGGCAGCATCATCAAGTTCGCCGCGGCCGACATCAGCGGCAACACCACCTCCAAATTCTGTACGGCAATCAAGGCCCTGCAGAACGACGCAGCATGGCGTGCAGCCATCTGGCAAACCGCCTACAACGCTTACATCAAGGTTGCCATGACCAACGCGAAAGCGCGCGGCTACAAGTCAGCGGCTACGATCGGTTCGTTCTTCGACACTGCCTTGAACCAGGGCGGTGAGGGCGACGCCAACTCGCTGCAAGGGCTGATCAACTCGACTGGCAGCGCCGCGAGCGAGTCAGCATTCATGTTGAAATTCCACAACCTGCGCCTGAAGGTCGTCAACACCAATGACTATAATCAGGCTCCGAATGGCACGAATCGCGTGAAGCAGTGGATGCAGTTGTTCACCGACGGCGAGCTGGATCTGAAGGGTGCAGACGCTGAAGTGGTCAAGGTCACGGGCTGGACAATGCAGTAATCACATTGGCATGTCGTTGCTTCGGCAGCGACAGAGTGCCCATAAAAATGGCCCGCTTCGGCGGGCCATTTTTATGGGCATTGCATACCTGACTTGCAGAGTTCCGGTTTTCGTCATTCCCGCGAAAGCGGGAATCCACTCGATAGCACAGGCCTCACGTAGAAGTGGATTCCCGCTTTCGCGGGAATGACTTGTCTTTGGCAGAAATCGAATTTCCAACGTGACTTGCCGTTCTGCAAGTCAAGTATGTAATTCCCATTTTTATGGGCATTGCATACCTGACTTGCTGGGTGGCAAAACACGTCTGAAAATTCGATTCTGCCAAAGACAAGTCATTCCCGCGTAGTGGGGTAAGCAGGCATTTCCGCATAAGCGGAAATCCACTCGGTGGCATCGGTCTCACGTAGAAGTGGATTCCCGCTCTTTGAGGCTGCTCCACGGCGACCAATTCACTGCACTTGCAAGGTCCAGCGCCGTCTTGATGATTCGGCTCAGCAACATGGTAGGTGTGAAGTGAGCGCAACAGCATGTCGAGAAGCGTCGAAATCCTTTACGGAGACCTTCCCGATACCTAATGTCTTAGATACAAGTCATTGTTATTAAATACATTTACGTATTGGCATTAAATTTGCTTATGGGCACCCCCTGCGCCGCTAACGCGACGAGAAATCAGCAATTAAAAACAGGCCTTTAAAATATTGGTGCGCATGGTGCCATATCTGTGGGCGTAGCCTTTTTACCCAAAAACAGTAATAAGAAAGAGTGAGCATGTTCCGTAAAACAGCAATTTCCACCATCGCGGCTATAGGGCTGATGGCAGCCTCCTCAGCTTCTCAGGCATACCAGATCTTCTCGGGTCTGGACGTAGATGGATCGGGCACTACGCGCGCATCTTTCACAAATTCCAACATCGCGTCGGCCAGTTTCCAGTCTTTCCTGGAAGGCGTTGGCACCGAGGACTTCGAATCGGGCGCTATATCGCCGCTGGTGTTCCCGGGTGCTGGCACAGCAACGCTTTCCGGCAGTGCAATCCTCCAGACACACGGTGCGGGCACTGATGGTGCGGGACGCTATCCCCACTCCGGGACGCACTATGTCGAAACCAACTCAACCAGTTTCTCGATCACGTTCAATACCGGCGTGGCGGCGTTCGGCTTTTACGGCATGGACATCGGAGAGTTTGGCGGTGACCTGCGCCTTACCGCACATTTGACGGGCGGTGGCACGTTGAGCTTCGACGTGCCCAATGCCTCAGCCGGCCAGGACGGTTCGGCTCTGTTCTACGGCCTCATCGCGCAGACCGGGGACCTCTTGATTAACAAGATCGATTTCACCGATACCAATCCCGGCAGTGGCGATGCGTTCGCTTTCGACGACATGACGGTGGGCTCGCTGGAACAAGTGTGCCGGACAAGCTGCACCGTGCCAGAACCGGGCAGCCTGTCGCTCATTGGCTTGGCGCTCTTTGGTCTCGGGGCTGTACGTCGTCGCAAAATGGCCTAGCCAGTTTCGGTTCGAAAACGAGAACGGCGACCCCAGGGTCGCCGTTTCTTTTTTGTGGTGCTCACGATGCCGGGCTGAGTCTTGCACTATGGCATGTCGCTGCTTCGGCAGCGACAGAATGCTCATGAAAATGGCCCGCTTCGGCGGGCCATTTTCATGCACGCACCATGCGTTGCTGTTCACGGTGTCCTTGCCGTCGCTCATGGCAGTGAGCGGCTTTTACTGCTTGTCATCGGAAGTGGTTTTTGTATTTTCTGGCTGATCTTCATCATCTGGCCCATCCGTCCAATGCTTGTAGATATGTGCTGCCCCGAATAAAAACGCCAGGCCGATCACAATCAAGACGCCAAACAGAATAATGTGAATCATCGTTTGTCTTTTGCGGCCAGAAATAATCAAAAGCCTCTGAAGCACCGAGACCAGAAAGCGCAGCGCCAATCAAACCGGCAAGCCCGACAGCCCACCCAATCGGATTGGACACGACGAGCGCAACGCCCGCTGCCCGCGCCGCCGGCCGCACCCGCTGCAAAACGCCATATCCACCAAACTCAACACAATCGATACAAATCATCAAATCCGCATAGTCATAAAGCATAAACCGCCCATCCGGCCACGTTCGATTCCGCATTCATTCCACTAGAATGCGCCTTTCACTTGCACATGCAGTGATCGTCCGCTGTCGAACCCTTTGGCGTTTTAGCACCCCATGAATTTC
>JAQGMG010000016.1 GCA_028292485.1 Rhodocyclales bacterium
AGCCCGCAACGAGGTTGCCGGTGGCTAGATAGTCGCCCTCTCCGGCCAGGTCGCTGACCAGACCCCCGGCTTCCTGGATCAAGAGCGCACCCGCGGCCATGTCCCACGGCGAAAGTCCAAGCTCGAAGAAGCCATCGGTGCGCCCGCTGGCGACATACGCCAGGTCCAGAGAGGCTGCACCGGGGCGGCGCAGGCCTGCCGTCTTCTCGGCCAGCTCCCGGAACATGCCCAAGTACGCATCAACATGTTCAAAGTTCCGGAACGGGAAACCTGTCCCGATCAAGGCCTCTCCTAGCCGCGTGCGCTTAGCGACACGAATACGTCGGTCGTTGAGAAAGGCGCCTTTACCGCGGCTGGCCGTAAAAAGTTCGTTGCGGTTTGGGTCGTAGATCACGCCGTGTTGAATCACGCCGTTCTGCGCAATGCCGATCGAAACAGCATATTGCGGGAAGCCATGAATGAAGTTGGTGGTGCCATCGAGCGGGTCGATGATCCACTGGAATTCGCCATTGGCAGTGTCGCCGGAGCTGCCTGACTCCTCTGCTAGAATGCTGTGTTCCGGGTAAGCCTCGCGAATCGTGTCGATGATCGCGGCTTCCGCAGCGCGGTCCACCTCGGTAACAAAATCCTTTGGCTGTTTGGTCTGGATTTCAAGCAGATCAAGATCAAGAGATGCGCGGTTGATGACCGTGGCGCCGCGTCGCGCTGCCTTGATGGCAATGTTCAGTATTGGATGCTTGACTTTTGAATGAGCGATGACAAAGTTGCTCGCATGATGTCGTGCGAGCAAGTGTCTGTCTTGGAAACACTCGATTATATGTCGGATCAGTCGGCTTTGAGCCGTGTTCGTGTCGTACTCGTCCAGCCCAGCCACCCCGGCAATATCGGCGCTGCTGCGCGCGCAATGAAGACCATGGGGCTGGCGTCACTTTACCTGGTACGGCCCAAATCATTTCCAGACACAGAGGCATACACGCGTGCTTCCGGTGCGACGGATGTGCTCGATCGGGTCGTCATAACCGATACTTTGGGCGAAGCGCTGATTGGCGTGACAACAGCCGCAGCACTGACGTCGCGACGACGCGAATTGTCGCTTCCCGTGCAATGGTCGCGCGATGCGGCGCACACTTTGGGTCAGCACGTATTGGCCAACGAGCAGGTTGCTCTGGTCTTTGGTAATGAGACTTTTGGTTTGTCCAACGAAGACCTGGCGCTGTGCCAACTACCGGTCATGATCCCCGCCAATCCGGACTACGCGTCACTCAATCTCGGCGCTGCCGTGCAATTGATGTGCTATGAAATGCGCCTGGCGACTACCGATATCGGACTGGCGCCCGCAATGAGCACGGCCATGGCGACGGTTGATGAAGTGGAGCAGCTCATGCAGCACATCGAGCGCGCAACCACGGCGACGGGTTTTTTCGATCCGTCCAATCCCAAGCGCTTGATGCCACGCCTGCGTCGCATGTTCAGCCGCATCGCACTTGAGCGCGACGAAGTAAATATTCTGCGCGGGATGATCAGTTTCTTCGAGCGCCCACTTGCGCACCGGCGCGCCGGTACAATTGAGGCTGAAGCGCGGGCGGATTCTTCGGAATCTTGAACGCTCCCTTTACCCCGATTTGAAAAGGTTTTGCATGTTTGCCCACTTGCGTGAAGACATCAGCAGCGTATTGGCGCGGGATCCTGCGGCACGTAGCAAGCTGGAGGTGCTCACCTGCTATCCGGGTATTCATGCCTTGTTCGTGCACCGCGTCGCCCATGCTTTGTGGAAACGTGGTTTCTTCTGGCTAGGCCGTTTTCTCTCACAAGCTTCGCGTTGGTGGACAGGTATCGAAATTCACCCTGGCGCGAAAATTGGCAGGCGCGTGTTCATCGATCATGGTACGGGTGTGGTTATCGGTGAAACGGCAGAAATCGGTGATGACTGCACGATCTATCAAGGCGTAACCCTCGGCGGAACATCACTGTATCGCGGCGTAAAACGTCACCCTACGCTTGAGCACGGCGTTGTGGTTGGCGCCGGGGCGAAAGTGCTCGGAGGTTTTACGGTTGGCCAAGGAGCAAAGATCGGTTCCAACGCAGTGGTGACAAAGCCTGTTCCGGCGGGGGCGACAGCAGTCGGGATTCCTGCACGCGTCATTGATACACGGGATCGCGACCACAGTGCCGACGTGCAAGGGTTTTCGGCCTATGGCATCACGCGCGACATGGACGATCCACTCACCAAGGCGCTGCATGCCTTGCTCGATCACGCGGCCGAGCAGGACAAACGCATCGACGCGCTCGTCGCACGTCTCAAGGAAGCGGGGTTGTGTGGCGATTCGGACGATCCTGTCTGCAAGGAGTTCGATCACGATTACCTGTCGCGAATCGTCGACTGACGCCCAAGGTTCGGTCTATTTCAGCGGCAAAATCCTTGATTGATTTGGTCGGGTATTTTATACTTGACAAAATTGATCGGGTATTTGCATCTGAGCGCAGATATTCTCCTGCATAGACCGAAATGAGGCTGACGGCATGAGGCTGACCACCAAAGGACGATTCGCTGTGACTGCGATGATCGACTTGGCCATGCGCCAGGGCGAAGGGCCGGTGACGCTGGCAGGTATCAGCGAGCGGCAAGGCATTTCCTTGTCCTATCTCGAGCAGCTATTCGGCAAATTGCGCAGGCATGCCTTGGTGGCGAGTGTGCGTGGGCCCGGTGGGGGTTACACCCTTGCCAGACCGACAGATGCGATATCCGTTGCAGACGTAGTCATCGCCGTCGATGAGCCTTTGGACGCGACGCAGTGCGGTGGCAAGGAGAATTGCCACGACGAAGGTCGCTGTATGACGCATGATTTATGGTCGAACCTCAACAAGCGCATGTTTGAGTACCTGGCCTCTGTGACGTTGGCCGGGCTTGTCGAGCAGCAGCGTCAGCGTTGCAGCAAGGAGCATGAAGTCACGATGTTCCGCGAGGCGCGGGAATGCAGTATGAAGGTCACAGCTTCCGTTGTTGATGCAGCGCAGGCCTGACGAAACAGGTTTGAAGCAGTGTTTGCACCGGTTTATCTAGACAGCAATGCAAGCACGCCGATTGATGCGCGTGTGCTGGACGCGATGTTGCCGTACCTGAGCGAACGCTTCGGCAATGCATCGAGTAGACATGAATATGGCAGACAGGCGCGCGACGCAATTGATCGTGCCCGGCAGCAGGTAGCTGCTGCGGTAGGTGCACATGCAACTGAAGTGGTTTTTACCAGTGGCGGTTCAGAAGCGAACAATCTGTTTGTGAAGGGCGCTGCGGCACATTGCAAGCCCGGCGTGATTGCGATTGGAGCCACCGAACACCCGTGCGTGCGGGAGCCGGCAAGGCAGCTTGTAAAGCGGGGTTGGTCGCTCGTCGAGCTGGCGGTGACCCCGGGTGGACATTTAGATGTGGAAGCAGCGCAGGCATTGATCGTCGCGCAGCGTCCGTTATTGGTGTCGCAGATGCTGGCGAACAATGAATGCGGCGCGGTAAATGATGTAGCGGCGCTGTCTGCAGTGGTGAGGCAGACCGGAGGTTATCTGCATAGTGATGCTGTGCAGGCTTTGGGAAAGATACCGCTGGCTTTTCGTGAGCTGGGTGTGCATGCCATGACTTTGTCATCGCACAAAATTGGCGGTCCGATTGGTGCGGGTGCCTTGGTGCTGGACAAACGGCTTGAGTTGCAGCCGCTGATTGCAGGTGGTGGTCATGAGCGTGGTTTGCGCTCGGGTACCGAGAATGTCGCTGCAATTGTCGGTTTTGGTGTGGCGTGTGAATTGGTAAGCAGTGAGTTGTCGATGCGTAGCACAAACATGCTTGCTGCGCGTGACTTGCTGGAAGCAGGATTGCCTGCTTTGGGCGCACGGGTTTTTGGTGGTGTTGAACCGCGCTTGTCGAACACGAGTTACTTCGCGTTCGATGGCGTCGATGGAGACACGCTGGTAGGCAAGCTGGATCGCGCAGGTTTTGCGATTGCGAGCGGTGCGGCATGTTCGAGTGCCAATCCCGAGCCATCGCGGGCTTTGCTGGCGATGGGCGTGGCGCCGGAATTGGCGCGTGGTGCGGTGCGTGTGAGCATGAGCGCCACGACGAAGCTGGAAGATGTGCAACAGTTTATGGAAGTGTTGCGCGAGACCTTGCTGCAGTTGCGGCAGCTCACAGCACTCTCTGTTTGAATTTGAATACATATTTAAAAAACCAAGAATTACAGGTTGCCCCTGGAGCGAAATGATGAAGTATCCGATCTATCTTGATTATTCTGCGACCACTCCGGTTGATCCGCGCGTGGCCGAAAAAATGATTCCGTGGTTGACCGAACACTTCGGCAATCCCGCGAGCCGTTCGCATGCTTATGGCTGGGAGTCGGAAGAGGCTGTCGAGCAGGCGCGCGAGAACGTCGCTGCCTTGGTCGGCGCCGATGCAAAAGAAATCGTGTGGACCTCTGGCGCGACCGAGTCGAACAACCTCGCCATCAAGGGTGCTGCAAACTTCTACTCAGGCAAGGGCAAGCATCTCATCACGCTCAAGACTGAACACAAGGCCGTGCTGGACACCATGCGCGAGCTGGAGCGTCAGGGTTTTGAAGTTACCTACCTCGACGTGAGAGAGGATGGCCTGATCGACCTGGAAGCTTTCACAAACGCGTTGCGTCCTGACACGATTCTGGTTTCAGTGATGTTCGTGAACAACGAAATCGGTGTGATTCAGCCCATCGCAGAGATCGGCGAGATCTGCCGCGAGAAGGGCATCATCTTCCACGTCGACGCGGCACAGGCCACTGGCAAGGTTGAAGTCGATCTGTCGAAGCTGAAGGTCGATCTGATGTCATTCTCGGCGCACAAGACTTACGGCCCGAAAGGCATTGGCGCGCTGTATGTGCGTCGCAAGCCGCGCATCCGTCTCGAAGCACAGATGCACGGTGGTGGTCATGAGCGCGGCATGCGTTCGGGCACGCTGGCGACGCACCAGATCGTCGGTATGGGTGAAGCTTTCCGCATTGCCAAGGAAGAGATGGCGAGCGAGAACGAGCGTATCCGCGCCTTGCGTGACCGCTTGCTCAAGGGCTTGTCCACCATCGAAGAGACGTTTGTGAATGGTGATATGGCGCATCGCGTACCGCACAACCTCAATATGAGTTTTGCATACGTCGAAGGCGAATCGCTGATCATGGCGATCAAGGATGTCGCCGTGTCGTCCGGCTCTGCTTGCACCTCGGCTTCGTTGGAGCCGTCGTATGTATTGCGTGCCCTGGGGCGCGAGGATGAGCTGGCACACAGTTCGATCCGCTTCACCATTGGCCGCTTCACGACGGTGGAAGACGTCGATTACACGATCGAGTTGCTGCGTCAGAAGGTCGGCAAGTTGCGCGAGTTGTCGCCCTTGTGGGACATGTTCAAGGACGGTATCGACTTGAATACCGTGCAATGGGCGGCACATTAAGAATAAGCACGGGCGGCTTTGACCGTTCGATCAGAGAGTAATCCCCGGTAGTCAGGAGTAAATGAAATGGCATATAGCGACAAGGTTCTGGATCACTACGAAAATCCGCGCAATGTGGGTTCCTTTGAAAAGGGCGACATCGAGGTTGGCACGGGCATGGTCGGCGCGCCGGCTTGCGGCGATGTGATGAAGCTGCAGATCAAGGTCAACGCGAAGACCGGTCTCATCGAAGATGCGAAGTTCAAGACCTATGGTTGCGGCTCGGCGATTGCATCGAGCTCGCTGGTGACCGAGTGGGTCAAGGGCAAGACGCTTGATGAAGCAGTCAATATCAAGAACACGCAGATTGCCGAAGAGCTGGCACTGCCCCCTGTAAAAATCCACTGCTCGATCCTCGCGGAAGACGCGATCAAAGCTGCTGTGGATGATTACAAAAAGAAGCACGCCTGAAGCGAGGTTGAATCATGTCAGTGACATTGAGTGAAGCAGCAGCCAGTCACGTTTCGAAGTTCATCGCCAAGCGCGGCAAAGGCGTTGGCGTGCGTCTGGGCGTCAAGACGACGGGCTGCTCCGGCATGGCATACAAGCTGGAGTATGCCGATGAAGAGTCGGCCGATGACCTGGTCTTCGAAAGCCATGGTCTGAAGGTGCTCGTCGATCCAAAGAGTCTGCCGTACATCGATGGCACGGAGCTGGATTTCGTGCGCGAGGGTTTGAACGAAGGCTTCAAGTTCAACAATCCGAACGTCAAGAACGAGTGCGGCTGCGGCGAGTCGTTCAACGTTTGAGCGCGAGCTGACAGAGGGCGCCGAGGCGCCCTGATTCTTTGTCGTGTGGGCATCGCTTCCCTGCCTGATGGCCCGATCTGACACTTCTGCAAGACCATCGCTGATGCAAGACTACTTCTCTCTCTTCCAGCTCCCGGAAAAATTCGCCCTGCAAACCGCCTCTCTCGAGTCGGCCTATCGCGGCGTGCAGGCGCAGGTTCATCCTGATCGTTTCGCGCATCGCTCGGAGGCCGAGCGTCGCGTCGCCATGCAGTGGGCGACGCATGCCAACGAGGCCTATCGCGCGCTGCGCAACCCGGTCGAGCGCGCGCGTTACCTGCTCAAGCGTCGTGGTGTCGAGATTGATGCCGAGCGCAATACAGCCATGTCGCATGCTTTCCTGATGCAGCAGATGGCTTGGCGCGAAGCGGTGGAGGAATCCGCCGGCAAGGCTGATCTGTTGAGCCGGCTTGAACAGGATTTGCAACGCGACGAAGGCGTGATGCTGGATGATCTGCAACACGCGCTGGATGACTCTAATGATCTGGCAGGCAGTGCAGAACTCGTACGCCGCCTGATGTTCATGGAAAAGCTGCGCAGCGAGATCGATGACGCGCTGGCCTTGCTGGACAATTGAGCTCGCGTATTAAACTGACATACGACGAGCTGGAATACTGACAAATGGCCTTACTGCAACTTTCCGAACCCGGCGAATCGACGGCACCGCACCAGCATCGGCTGGCGGTCGGTATCGATCTGGGTACAACCAACTCGCTTGTGGCGACCGTGCGCCATTCGATTCCGGAATGCTTGCCGGATGAAGCAGGGCGCCGCTTGCTGCCTTCCGTGGTGCGCTATCTGAAAGGTGGCCTGACAGTCGTTGGCGTCGATGCGCTGGCGGCTGAATCCACCGACCCACGCAACACGATTGCCTCGGTCAAGCGCCTCATGGGACGCGGTCCTGCCGATACGGATCCGGGCATGCGCGCGCGCTACGACCTGACGGATGCTGCTGGCATGGTGCGCATCAACACTGTTGCGGGCCCGCGTAGCCCGGTTGAAATCTCGTCCGAAATCCTGAAGGTTTTGCGCGCCCGGGCAGAGGAGACGCTGGGTGGCGATCTGGTCGGCGCGGTCATCACGGTTCCAGCCTATTTCGACGATGCGCAACGGCAGGCGACCAAGGATGCGGCGCGTCTGGCTGGCCTCAACGTCTTGCGTTTACTTAACGAGCCGACGGCCGCGGCAATCGCCTATGGACTGGATGAAGCGGCAGAAGGTATTTACGCCGTATTCGACCTGGGTGGCGGCACTTTCGACTTTTCTGTGCTGCGTCTGTCGCGGGGTGTGTTCGAGGTCATGGCGACGAGCGGCGATTCCGCGCTGGGCGGCGACGACTTCGATGAAGTGCTCGCGCAATGGTTGCATAAGCAGGCCGCAGGCGCCGATCTGGATTGCGGCGCAAATCGCGCGTTGTTGTCGGAGGCGCGTCGCGTCAAGGAAGCGCTGACGACCGAGGCGTCGGTTATCGCCAGGGTGCCGCAACTCGGTGGCGGCGTGCGTACGGTTGATGTCACGGTAGAAACCTTTCAGTCATTGACGCGGACACTGGTCGAGCGTTGCCTGCAGCCGGTCAAGAAAGCGCTGCGCGACGCCGCGCTGAAGGTTGCCGATATCCAGGCCGTCGTGCTGGTCGGTGGCGCCACGCGCATGCCGCATGTGCGTGCTGCGGTGAAGGCCTATTTTGGTCGCGAGCCCTTCATCGATATCGATCCGGACAAGGTCGTGGCGATTGGCGCTGCGGTGCAGGCCAATGTGCTGGCTGGTAATCGCCGTGCGGACGAAGACTGGCTGCTGCTCGATGTAATCCCGCTGTCATTGGGTTTGGAGACGATGGGCGGCCTGGTCGAGAAGATCGTGCCGCGCAATGCGACGATTCCCGTCGCCAAGGCGCAGGAGTTCACGACCTTCAAGGACGGCCAGACGGCGATGTCGATTCACGTCGTGCAAGGCGAGCGCGAACTGGTGAGCGATTGCCGTTCGCTGGCGCGCTTCGAGCTGCGTGACATTCCGCCGATGGTGGCAGGCGCCGCGCGTATTCGTGTGACCTTCCAGATTGATGCCGATGGCTTGCTGTCTGTTTCCGCGCGCGAGCAGGGGACGGGCGTTGAATCAACAGTAACGGTGAAACCAAGCTACGGTTTGTCGGACGACGAAGTGGCCAATATGCTCAAGGCCGGCTTTGAGCATGCCACCGACGACATGAAGGCGCGCGCCTTACGCGAGCAGAAGGTCGATGCCGAGCGCCTGATCGAAGCGACCCGTCAGGCCTTGGCGGAGGACGCGGATTTACTGTCACTTGCCGAAGCGCAGCGCATTGATGCCGCCATCGCTGCCTTGGCAACTGCACGTGAAGGCACCGAACATCTGGTCATCAAGGCTTCGATAGAAGCCTTGTCCGCAGCTACTGCCGATTTTGCGGCACGCCGAATGGACAAGGCGATTCGTACAGCGTTGACGGGCAGTCGCGTAGACAGCTTGTGAGTGCGCATCTGGAAAATATGGAATGACTCAACTACTAGTCTTACCGCATGTCGAGCTGTGCCCCGAGGGAGCAGTTCTTGAAGTCGAGCCCGGTGAGTCGATCTGCGACGCCTTGCTCGAGAATGGTATTGAAATCGAGCATGCCTGCGAGAAGTCCTGCGCCTGCACGACATGCCACGTGATCGTGCGTGAAGGCTTCCAGTCGCTGGGTGAAGCCGACGAACTGGAGGAGGACATGCTCGACAAGGCGTGGGGGCTCGAGCCCAATTCGCGCCTGTCGTGCCAGGCCATCGTGGCACAGACGCCGCTGGTCATCGAAATTCCGCGGTACACCATCAACCTGGCGAGTGAAGGCGGCGGGGGCAAGAAATGAAATGGACCGACACGCTTGATGTAGCGATCGAACTGGCCGAAGCGCATCCCGATGTGGATCCGACGAGGATCAACTTCGTCGATCTGATGAAATGGGTGCTGGCGCTGCCGGATTTTGACGATGACCCCAAGCGATGCGGTGAGCGCATTCTTGAGGCGATCCAGGCGGCGTGGATTGAAGAGCTGGAATAAAAGGCTACTCAAAGACCGAGTGCATGCGCTCCGCATGCGTTTCTAGGTTGATAGAAGTCAGCAAACGCGGATGTCAGTAAGTACTGCGACTATCCGAAGGTTCATTGAGCGTCAGCCAGTATGTGCCCAACTGACCGACGGCAATCAGGAACTGCTCGAAATCCACAGGCTTGCGAATATAACTATTGGCCCCCAGGCTATACGCTTCGTGGATATCCTGCGCCTCGCGTGAGGTGGTGAGCACAACGACCGGCAGCAAGGCGGTGCGCGTGTCCGCGCGAACCCGTCGCAATACCTCCAGGCCGTCGATGCGCGGCAACTTCAAATCCAGCAGTACCACGGCGGGCAGCTCCGTCACATCGCGGTCAGCGTACTGTCCCGTGCCAAAGAGATAGTCGAGCGCCTCGACACCGTCGCGTGCCACGACTATCTGGTTCGGGATGCGATGCTTGCCGAAAGCCCGCAGCGTAAGCGCTTCGTCGTCCGGGTTGTCTTCAACCAGCAAAATGGGGCGATCTGATGCCATAAGTCTTCAGTCGGTCTTCGATAGCAATGCGGTTTGTGTGCCGCATTGTAAGCGTTCTTGCAGCTTACGTTGAAAGACCACGTAACCGACCGGCGGCGGTCGGCGATTTGTAATCTCGCCTAAATAAGGCACGCTGCTGTGCCGTTAAGAGTTCTGGTAGGGGAAATAGACCGGGCCAGGGTGTCCTCGGTATTGCCAGTCTGTTCCTTCGATAGATCCGAGGCAGCGCTTTCATCAGGCCTGACTTCGACACATATCTCGCGGAGTTAACCATGAGCGCTTTACCGAGTGTGCCGTCGCAAGCCAACCGACATTTTCTTGAGGCGGTCGTCAATTTGTCCGAGACTCAGGAAATTGCTCTGAGCGAAGACGTCTATTCCGAAAAAGGAGTGAAGCTTCTCGCCCGTGGCGCAAAGGTTTCGGCGGCAATGTATGCCAAAGTAATAAGCCACAAACTGGTCAAGCCGATCGAAGTCTGTATTTCTGCAGGCGATCCGCCCTCGGGCGCCATGCTTGTGCGCGTTGCCGAACAGGTGCTCGATGAATTGCCCTTGCTGGCGGGTATCTGCAGCTGGACGCAGGGCCGCGTAACGCCAATGGGCATGCTGTCAAAATGCAAATTGAGTGCTTCGGCAGGGACGCTTCTTGCCGTGGCATTTTCCCGCTCGGAGAACGCCGCCCGACATGCGGTGATGACCTCCTTGATTGCGATGGGCATTGCCAATGCCTATCGCTACAACGACTCGCAGCTCATGGCTGCCATGTGTCTTGGCGGCTTGTTTCACGATGTAGGCGAACTGTATGTCGATCCCGCAGTCCTGGGGGGCGGCAAGCTCACGGCTACCCAGTGGATGAGCTATGCCTCGCATCCGATCATCGGTGCAGCGTTGGCACGCGAGGTGTGCGGGTTTGATTCGACCACACAGCGCGCCATCCTCGAACATCATGAATATGCCGATGGGTTTGGCTATCCGCGGAGCTTGCGTGCGCAAGCCATATCGCCGGCTGGCCGCATCCTGTCGCTGGCAGAAATACTATCGGCGCTGGTTCAGAAGCCGGCGGCTTTCAGCCGTATCGACATCGCACTCAAGATCATGCCAGGTGAGCACGAGCCGGAGCTCGTCACCCTGGTCAATGAGCTGCTGCGCGATGCTCGTCTTGCGAGTCCGGACAAGGTCGAAGCCTTGCAGCACGATGTGAATGCCAACGTGCATTCCGTGTTCCTGCGCATTGCCGACGTGTTGGCGGTCTACGATGAATTGATGTCCAAAACGAGTGCTGCGACACCTGCCGTAAGAGCGATCCTGGACGAGGCGTTTGATCGTTTTGCCGAAGTGCAGAAGGCCTTTGCCAGCACGGGGGTGACTGGACTGGCGTCGCTCGATGGCATATTGGACGAGGATGAGCTCGATGAGTCGCGTTTTGAAGCGCATTGCGTATTCAACGAGATCGCATGGCGTCTTCAGCGACTCTCGCGCGAGCTGGTATTGAAGGCCGGCAAGATGAGCGAAGGTGAATCCAGGGCCTTGCTGAGGATGGCCAACGCACTTGCGGGAACCCCCGAGCCTGTCGTCGAGGAAATGCAAGACATTGCGCAAGACGCAGCTGTTGAGCCTTCATAGAACCGTCGATTGTCTGTAGTCGCTTCGCACAAGGTTTTGCAGGGGGAAGAGTTTGAATAATGGGGGAACGACTTGACCGAAGAGAAAAAGGTGGCAGATGCCCGGCGGGGTGCAGACTTTTCTGCAAGCATGCGGCCGCCATTGGCGAGGCCCACATTGCCGGCCGCTTTTCTGGCTTCAGCCGCGCCCGTGCAAAACAGAATTGACATCGGTCTTCGCGAATTCGAATACACGGAGCGCGACTTCGAACGCGTCCGGGCCTTGATCTACAAGCGGGCGGGTATCTCGCTCACATCTGCCAAGCAGGACATGGTTTATAGCCGACTGGCGCGTCGCTTGCGTTTGAAGAAAATGACTTTCTTCCGCGAGTATCTCGATGCACTGGAACGCAATAGCGACCCGGAGGAATGGGAAGCTTTTGTGAATGCGCTGACGACCAATCTGACGTCTTTCTTTCGTGAAGCCCATCACTTTGAAATTCTCGCAGCAAACTTGCGCAAGATCAGCGAAAAGCGGCCTCTCAAGATATGGTGCAACGCGGCCTCCACGGGAGAGGAGCCGTATTCCCTTGCCATAACTGCTTGCGAAGCGTTTGGCACGATGACGCCTCCTGTGCAGATCATCGCTTCGGATCTGGATACGAATGTCTTGAAGCATGGTGAGAAGGGTATCTATGCTGCTGAACGCGTCGAACGCATGGAGCCAGCACGGCTGCAGAAATTCTTCTTGTATGGCGGTATCGGCGATCAGGCCGGCTCGGTGCGCGTGCGGCCTGAGTTGCAGCGCCTGATCAGCTTCCGGCAAATCAACCTGCTGGACCCGCGCTGGAATGTGCAAGGGCCTTTCGACGCGATTTTCTGTCGCAATGTCATGATCTATTTCGACAAGCCGACGCAGTACACAATCCTGGAGCGATTTGCGCCCTTGCTGCGTCCAGACGGCCTGCTCTACGCCGGCCATTCGGAGAATTTCATGCATGCCGCCAGGATATTCCGTTCGATTGGCCGGACGGTTTACGCCAAAGCAGAAATTTCTGCCGAGTCTGCCAGCAAGAGCGGTGCAGCATGAAAACGCCTTCGCCGCCGATGATCAGGCATCTGGCATGGCGGCGCGGCCGGCTGTGGCTGAAAACATGAAAATAAAAGTCCTCGTCGTGGACGATTCTGCAGCCGTGCGTTTGATGCTGAGCGAAATCATCGGCTCGGCGTCCGACATGCAGGTGGTCGGGCAGGCGGCCGACGAGGTACAGGCACGCCTGGCGATAGCGGAGAAACGCCCTGACGTGATCACGCTAAATGTCGGTATGTCATCGATGAAAGGGCTCGATTTTCTGACCGCGTTGATGCGCGAGCGGCCCATGCCGGTGCTGGTCATTGCAGAAGCCAGCGCGCATGGATCGAAGTTGGCGTTGCGCGCGGTCGAGCTCGGCGCCATCGATTTCGTCGCAAGGCCCTATACCCTGGCATCGAGTTCTGGCCGTGCTGCGGCAGAAGGGATACGCGACCGCTTGCGTGAGGCTTATCAGTCGCGCGCTGCGCTCAGGTCGGGCAGCGTGGGCAGGCCCGCCGCAGCGGAGCCCGTGCTCAAGCAACTGGCGCCCGCTTCAGCGTTGCTGGAGAAAGTGATATTCATCGGGGCATCGACGGGTGGAACCGAGGCGATCCGCGAGGTGCTGACGCCCTTGCCGGCCGAGATGCCGCCCATCCTGATCGTGCAGCACATGCCGGAATTATTTACTGCATCGTTTGCCAAACGCCTGGATAGTCTGGCGCGGGTGAGGGTCAAAGAGGCAGAGCACGACGAACCGATCAAGCCGGGTACCGCCTATCTGGCGCCAGGTCATTCCCACTTATCAGTGAAAAGAGGGGCGGGTGGTTTGGTCTGCGAGCTGTCGGATGGTCCTCCGGTAAATCGCCATAGACCCTCGGTGGACGTATTGTTCCTGTCTGCAGCGAGAATTCTGGGCCCCAAGGCTTTGGGAATATTGCTTACGGGGATGGGAAAGGACGGCGCTCAAGGTATGCTCGCGATGCGCCAGGCGGGTGCCTGGACGGTCGCTCAGGACCAGGATACTTGCGTGGTATGGGGTATGCCACGCGAAGCAATGCTGATCGGTGGTGCGCAGGAAGTAGCCGCGTTGAAAAGTATTCCCGATTTACTATTGCAGCGTTTGCGTTCGGGGGAACGAAGAGCGGCATGAAAGATCGGGCAGGCGGAACAGCAGCCAGCAAATAAGCCTAAAGGCACCGCGCTTTTGAGACGATAATCCTGCCATATGTCATGGTTTCAAATGTTTTACAGAGAGAGTTTTACGGAGATAGCTCATGGACACGAATGTGACAGTGAATGATAGTTCGGCCACACTTAGCCTCGCCGGCCGGTTCGACTTTAAGGCACATCGCGAGTTTCGCGAGGCGGTGGAGAAGCTGCTGCAACAGTCGATCGGGCGTGCAGTACAGGTGGACATGAAAGAAGTGTCGTACCTGGACAGCTCGGCGCTCGGGATGTTGCTGATGTTGCGCGACAAGGCCAAGGCGGCCAGCCGCGATGTAGCGCTGGTAGGCGTGAATGGCAATGTGCGCCAAGTACTAGATATTGCAAATTTCTCGAAGCTGTTCAGTATCAACTGATTTTCTGCGAGGCCGATTCCGGCCTCGCATCTGTACTTCCTCCCTTATTTCCATCGTGGTTTCCGCCGCGAGTTTTGCGTGACAGTGTCGAGTCACGTCTTGCCTCCGCCGAGCTGGCCCGCCATGCCGGTTGCCGTGACTCAAGTTGTGTCATTCGCAGACCGATAAACCGATCATTGATGCTCGGCGCCTTGCCATGCGCGAAGTGTCTTTTTTGTCACACAGGAAGTGGGCTTTGTGCAACCGGCCGGCGTGGCGATGCGATCAGCGTGAATTTGCACGAGGTATTGGCTCCCTGTGCCGCAGAAGGCCCACCGTTAGGAGCAGCCGACAGGATCGCGGGCCGGCGAATGACGTGTTTGCATGCTTAAGTTTGTGGAACGGGAGCCGTAAAACCTCTTGGGTTGATGATGTTTTGAAGTACTTGCAGCAGCTGATTACGGCTGGCACTCACAGCTCATCAAACGGAACTCAGTACGGAGATCGCAATGTCGGAACTGTTGAAGAACATTGATGCCAGGACGCGGCTTGCGGGAACCAACAAGCTGGAGATCCTGCTATTCACCCTCGGGATGGATGCCAGGACCGGCCGTCGTGAAAGCTTCGGCATCAATGTGTTCAAGGTGCGTGAAGTCATGAAGACGCCACCGATTACCGCGGCCCCGGACATGCAGAAGGGCGTGGAGGGCATGGTGTCACTGCGCGGGCAACTCGTTCCGGTTGTCGATCTGTCGCGCTACTGCGGCATTGATCCCGACGGTAAGCGCAACATCATGATCGTGACCGAATACAACGGGCACACACAGGGTTTTCTCGTCGAAGGCGTCGATACCATCTTGCGCCTGGACTGGTCGCAAATGCGCGTGCCGCCCAACATGCTGACCTCACGGCTCGGCGGGCTGGTTACTGCGGTGACGGAGCTCGAACAGGACAAGCTGATCATGATGCTTGACGTCGAGCGCGTCTTGTCCGAGACGACGCAGTACGACGAAGAAAGTACTTTCAAGGACATCGAATCTCTCGGCCGCGACTTCACTGTCTTTTACGCCGACGACTCTTCGGTTGCGCGCAGGCAGATCGAACGCACGCTCACTGCCCTGGGTTTGCGCAGCGTCGGGGCCGTGAATGGCCGGGCCGCCTGGGAGGAACTGGAAAAAATTGCCATACATGCCGAGCTGACCGGCCGCAAGGTATGGGAAATGGTGCATCTGGTGCTGACTGACGTCGAGATGCCCGAAATGGACGGTTACATCCTTACCAAGAAGATCAAATCGGATGCGCGCTTCGATGGCGTGCCGGTTCTCATGCACTCATCGCTTTCATCCATGTCGAATCAGACACTGGGCAAATCGGTTGGCGTAGATGCCTATGTGCCGAAGTTCGAGCCGCACCGCCTTGCCGATGCAATACGCGCGATGCTGGCGCCCGAAAGCATCAACATGGCGGCCTGATGACATGCACAATGAATATGCGGGAAATGACTCAATCCGAGTCGGCAGTGCGAGGTAAGCATGGAACGAGCTAACGATAATCTGCTGGATGCAGTCGACGCCAGGACAAAACTGGCCGGCTCCAATCGCATGGAGATCCTGCTGTTCTCGCTGGGTACCAGCGAGATATTCGGCATCAACGTCTTCAAGGTGCGCGAAGTATCCAAGGCGCCCTTCATCACCAAGTCACCAAACATGCCGCTTGGCGTGGAAGGCCTGATCTCGCTGCGTGGCAACGTCATTCCGGTGCTGTCGCTGGCCAAGGTGATCGGCATCGCGCGGCCGGGCCAGCCACTTGGCGGCTCGATGATGGTTACCGAGTACAGCAAACGCACGCTGGGCTTCCTGGTGCAGGAGGTGGATCGCATTATTCGCGTCGATTGGGACAAGGTGCGGCAGCCCGACAATATGCTGGCGACATCCAATAGTTTCATTACGGCCATCACCGATCTGCCCGATGGCAAGCTGGTATCCATTCTGGACGTCGAAACGATTCTCGCCCAGACCTTCGGTGAAGCGCCCGTCGGATTGATTGCACCGATTGAAAAAGGGGGCGAGGTCAACGTCTTCTTCGTCGATGACTCGGCGGTTGCACGCAAGAAAATCGCAGAAGTGATGGACAAGCTTGGCGTCCATCACAAGCATGCTCTGAATGGACTTGAAGCCTGGACGAGGCTGGAAGGCATGGCTGCTCATGCGCACCAGCAGAAACGTCACCTCTGCGACGAGCTGACGATGATCCTCGTCGATGCCGAAATGCCCGAGATGGATGGCTACGTGTTGACGCGCAATATCAAGAGCGACCCGCGATTCGACGGTATTCCCGTTGTCATGCATTCGTCGCTCTCGTCAGAGGCGAATCGCTCGATGGGCAAGTCCGTCGGTGTAGATGCCTACGTTGCAAAATTTGATGCGGAAGTGCTTGCCGATACGCTGCGCCCGTACCTCCAGAGAGCTAACCGAGACTAAACCGGAGAACAGTCATGTCGGATCCAAAAATGAAATTCCTCGTTGTAGATGACTTCTCGACCATGCGTCGCATCGTTCGCAATCTGCTCAAAGAGCTGGGCTACACCAATGTCGACGAGGCTGAAGACGGCGTGGTGGCCATGCAAAAGCTCACTGCGGGCGGCTTCGATTTCGTCGTCAGCGACTGGAACATGCCAAATATGACAGGCATCGAGCTGCTCAAGGCGATTCGCGCCAATGCCCAGCTTGCGCATCTGCCGTTGCTCATGATTACGGCCGAAGCGAAAAAGGAAAACATCATCGAGGCGGCGCAAGCGGGGGCGTCGGGCTACATCGTCAAGCCTTTCACGGCGGCGACGCTGGCCGAAAAGCTCGCGAAGATTTTCGAGAAGCTCGACAAGAAAGCGGCTGCCTGATCAGGCCCAACTTTGAAATAAGTCACTGACATAAAGAATTCAGGAGTTGGGCCATGACCAAGCGGCTAAAAGCAGAAGAAGTGGGCGACAACGGCGACCTTCAAGCCCTTTTTGATTCGATCGCCGATCAGGAAGGAAAGCCATTGCCACAAGCACAGCCACAGCTGGAAGTTGTTGCGTCTGCAAACGGGGCGGGGGACTCGGATGATCTGCAAACCTTGTTCGACAGCGTGGCGAACGCCAAATCTGTCAGGCCTGCAAAGATGACAGCCGTTCGAAACGACGAGGCTGGCGACTCGCCAGACCTGGAAGCACTGTTCGACGAAGTGGCCGAGAGCAGCGCAGCGGCATCGATTGCCTCGAATCATGCGCCGGGTACGCCCGAGGCGCGCCAGGAAAAAGTATTCCACCGTGTCGGCCAGATGACACGGCTCTTGCACGACACCATTCGTGAACTCGGCTATGACCGCATGATTTCCGAGACAGCCCAGAAGCTGCCCGATGCGCGCCAACGCCTGTCATATATTTCGCAGATGACCGAACAGGCGGCCAGTCGTGTGCTCAATGCCACTGACATTGCCAAGCCTATCCAGGACCGCGTCGAGCAGAACTCGACGGCCCTGCATGCGCGCTGGGAAAAGCTGTATGCCAAACAATTGTCGGTAGAAGATTTCAAGGCCTTGGCCAGTGAAACGCGAAACTTCTTCAACCAGACCTCACTGGATAGCCGGGTGGTTAATGCGCAGCTCATGGAAATCATGATGGCGCAGGATTTCCAGGACTTGACTGGCCAGGTGATCAAGAAGATCGTCGATATGGCCGCGACACTGGAAACGGAATTGCTCAAGGTGCTGATCGAAGTGGTACCGGAAGATAAGCGCACACCGAGCAACGAGGGGTTGCTCAATGGGCCGGTCATCAATGCCGAAGGGCGTTCTGACGTGGTGACAGGACAGGAGCAGGTCGATGATCTGCTCGAAAGTCTCGGATTCTGATCGTCGCATTACTGGAGCTGAAAATGAGCGATTTTGCGGGGATGGAAGACCTGTTGCAGGACTTTCTGGTGGAAGCCGGAGACCTGTTGTCAGGCGTCGACAACAAGCTCGTCGATCTTGAGCGCACACCTCATGACCGACCATTGCTGAACGAGATTTTCCGCGGCTTTCATACCATCAAGGGCGGCGCCGGTTTTCTGAATGCGAGCGAGATGGTGACCTTGTGCCATCTCACCGAAAACCTGTTCGACCTGTTGCGCAATGGCCAACAGGTTGTTACGCCGGAAGTGCTCGATACGATTCTTTCGGCAACGGCGACAGTCCGTAGCATGTTCAGTGACATGGAGCGCGGCGGGCAGCCTGCCGCCGCAGATGCCTCGCTCATCGAAGCGCTGCAACTGGCGATTGCCGGGGAGCTGAAGACAGGCCTCAAATTGCATCTCAAAGAGAATATCGCTTCGGCGCCTGTGGCAGCTGCGCCAGCCGTTGCCGTCGTGAAAAACAACATTACCCATCTGAGCGATGATGGCATCGACTGGCATGCGCTGTATGCGGCGGTGACCGGTGAAAGTCCGCCAGAAGTCATGGACGCGCAACATGTCAATGTCTTGCTTGAAAGCGGCGCCATCCCCACGCTCGCTGACGTGCCCGTAGAGAGCATCGTCAAGGCCGCAGTCGGTCGCCGGACTACCGACAAGCCTGGATACCAGGGCCCGGCCGGAGGTCGCCGCGATAGCGAGCGCGTGCGTGACAATTCCATTCGCGTCGATACTGCGCGGCTCGATCAGGTGCTTAACCTCTCGGGCGAAATCGGCCTGACGAAAAATCGTCTCAACGCATTGCGCAGTGACATCCTCAACGGCAAGAACGATACCGATACCTTGCACGCGCTGGATCTGGCGGTAAGCCAGCTTGATTTGCTGGTGTCGGATCTGCAGAACGCTGTCATGAAGACGCGCATGCAGCCGATTGGCCGCTTGTTCCAGAAGTATCCGCGTATTGCTCGCGATCTTGCCCGTTCCCTGGGCAAGGATGTCGAGATGCAGCTCGATGGTGAAGAGACAGAAATCGACAAGACGATGATCGAAGATCTGTCCGATCCAATCATTCATCTGATCCGCAATGCGGTCGACCACGGTGTCGAAGCGATGAAGGACAGGGCGGCCGCAGGCAAGCCGGAAAAATCCATCGTCAGGCTCGAAGCGCGCCAGGAAGGCGATCACATCCTGATCATCGTAGCCGACGACGGCCGCGGCATGAATCCGGAAAAGCTGCGCGCCAAGGCATTGGAAAAAGGCCTCATCTCCGATGAGGAGGCCAACACCATGGACGAGCGCCAGAGCTACAACCTGGTGTTCCTGCCGGGCTTCTCGACGGCAGCAGAAGTGTCGGACGTTTCCGGCCGTGGCGTAGGCATGGACGTGGTTCGCACCAACATCCTCAAGCTCAACGGCACCATCGATATTCGTTCCGAGCAGGGCAAGGGTACGACCTTCGTCATCTCCCTGCCGCTCACGCTGGCGATCCTGCCGGTGTTGCTGGTGTGCCTCAACGAGCAGCCTTTCGCCGTGCCGCTTTCGATGGTCCGCGAAATTCTGCCAATCGCTGCGAAAGAGGTGCAGGAGCTTGGTGGCCGCGCCACCATGGTCGTGCGTGGCGAAGTGCTGCCCATTGTCACGCTGGCAGCACTGCTCGGATGGCCACAGGAGCGCGTCCCGGACTATGGTGTGCTCATGCAGACGGCGGAGCAGAGCTTCATTCTCGCCATCGACACATTCGCCGGTCGCGAAGATGCCGTCATCAAGTCTCTCGACGACTTCCGGCCGAAGGGTGTTGCCGGCGTCAGTACCCTTTCCAATGGTCAGATCGTCTTGATCCTGGACATGAAGGAACTCCTTGCCAGCATGGGCGAACAACGCACCGTGACGCGCGCCCAGTTGCTCCTGGAAGACAGCCCGCTGCGCATCGCGGCATAAGATTGGCCGCTCATGAAAAACGGCAGCTGCGGCTGCCGTTTTTCATGCCTACGTGAAATGCACAAATTGTGTCGCCTGCCATGCGGACTGTCGCTTTCTTGAATGGCGAAGGCTATACGCGTAGCATCAGGTTAACCACTCTATGCAGCGGAGCGCCTGTGACCACCACCAATTTCGACTTTGATCACTGGAGCCAATTGGCCAAAAGCGACCCCGCCGCGTTTTTCGCGGCGCGTGAGCAGGCGATCAACGCCTTCATTGCGGCTGCGCCTTCTGTGCATCGCGAAGAGCTGCGCGAACTGCAGCGCATGATCGATGGCACCCGTGCTGAAGCGGGCACGCCCATGAAAGCGGTTCGCCAGATCATGGGCATGGTTGCTGATCGCCTTGAGCTCATGCAGGGGCAACTACATCAGCTACGCGAAGAGTCCGAAGAGCTCGTCGAGCAGATCGGCCGCATCCAGCAAGGTTGACGGTTTCGGGCTCGCTGCTGTCCGGTGTCCCCCCGCACCTCTCCGGTATGATTGCGTAGCACTGACCTACGCACGAGACACGGACCACATGGAATTTAAAACTCTGGAAGATTACGTCGGGCGCACGCCGCTCGTGCGTCTGAAACGTTTGCCCGGCGAAGAGGCTGCGCGTCGTAATAATGTCGTACTCGCCAAGCTGGAAGGCAACAATCCCGCCGGCTCGGTAAAAGACCGTCCTGCCTTGTCCATGATTGTGCGCGCCGAGCAGCGCGGCGACATCAAGCCCGGCGACACGCTCATTGAAGCCACGAGTGGCAATACCGGCATTGCGTTGGCCATGGCTGCTGCCATACGCGGCTATCGCATGATTCTCGTCATGCCTGAAAACCAGAGCATCGAACGCCGTCAGACGATGCGCGCGTTCGGCGCAGAACTCGTTCTGTCACCGCGCGAGGGCGGCATGGAGTTGGCGCGGGATGTGGCCGAGCGCATGCGCGATGAAGGGCGCGGCATCATCCTTGATCAGTTTGCAAACCAGGACAACCCGCTGTCTCACTACGAAGGTACCGGCCCGGAATTATGGGAGCAGACCGGCGGCAGCATTACCCATTTCGTCAGTAGCATGGGTACCACCGGGACGATCATGGGCACTTCGCACTTCCTGAAAGAGCGTAACCCGGCGATCCGTATCATCGGGTGTCAGCCTGAAGACGGCGCGCAGATACCGGGTATTCGCAAATGGCCGATCGAATATCTGCCGAGCATATTCGATGCTTCGCGCGTCGACGAGACTTTCAATGTCGCACAGGCTGATGCAGAAGAAATTACGCGCCGTCTGGCGCGCGAGGAGGGAATTTTTGCGGGAATCTCGTCAGGTGGTGCCATGAGCGTCGCATTGCTGCTTGCGCAGCGGCTGGAAAACGCGGTGATTGTCTCCATCGTTTGCGATCGCGGCGATCGCTACCTCTCGACCGGCGTATTTCCTGCCTAAGAGTCTCTTGAAAGCCGATTGATCAGGAGCACTTCTCGTCGGGTCCTTGCATCGCGACATGGCGCGTTCAGTTACGCCTGAAAAGTGCGAATTGCTCCTGCAAGCGGCCACGCCCTTTGCTCTGATTCCACTGCAATGTCCAGCCGTCACCCGGTTGGGTAAGCAGGTTGCGACCGGCCCGGTAGCTGAGCACCAGATCGCAACGGGTGTTCGACTTGCTGAACCGTTGCAGACGAATATCGCTGAAGTAATCCAGCGCCGCACGCTGCACATCGCCTGCTCCGATTTCCATCACGCAAGGACTCTTGCTGCCGCGCACCTGCTCGGCGATCTGGCTGGCGATGCGTGTGTAATTCTTGTCGTAATCGAACCAGTCCAGCCACAAGGTCGTGGCCAGGCCCCAGGTCAGCGTAACGCCAAGCGCCCAGCGCAATACGCCACGCAGTGGAAAGCGCGGCAGGCGTGCCAGCGCAATGAACCATGCAAGCGACAGCAGCGCGGCGATGGGAATGGCCCACCATGAGATATGAGGCACGAAGTCAGGCGTGAGCCGCGCTACATTGCGCGCCAACGCCAGCGGTCGCCCCAGATGCAGAGCGCTCCATGATACCCACAGGAATGCGCCAAACAATGTAAATGTCATGATGCCGAACCAGTCGAGCAGGTTCGAAGCACCCTTGCGCAGGCGGCTTACTTCCGGGCCAGCCAGCAGGATCAGTGGCGGCAAAAGCGGCAATGCATTGGCGGGGCGAACCGAGCCGGTGGTAATGACGATCCACAAGGCACCAAGCAGGGCAGCCAAGGGGACCGCGTAGGGGGCGCTGGCGATCTGACGACGACGGTGCCATAGCGCCCATCCGGCAATCGGCCACAGCGGCCAGGCAAACCAGCTGAGCAGACCTGAAAGCGCCGAGAGCCGCTTCCAGCTGAAACCGGCGGCGATATCGAACAGTTCCTGCTGCCACCACTGCGTCAGCAGATTCGGATTGCGCAAGACCAGTAACAATGGCCAGAGTGCGACCAAGGCGATGGCAATTAGGGCCCCTGCCAGGACATGGCGCGCAGTAGGTCCGTCCGATGGCTTGCTGATCGTTAGCGCGACAATGCAGGGGGGGAGCGTCAATATCAGTCCAGGCAAGCCGCCGGCAAGAAACGCGGCGCCGACAAACCCGCCTGCCAACAACATGCCGCGACGCGGCTCGCTGCCGAGCATCGACAGCGCCCACAGCGCGCCCGCGGCGCTTGCAAACAGCGTAATCAGGGGTTGTGCCTCATGCGCATGAATCAGCAGCCCCATGGAGCTGAGTGCCAGCAACAGGGTCGCATTGCCCGACGTCTTTTCCAGCTCGTCTCCGGGCGCAAAACGCTTTGCCGCATCGCGCAGTGCCCACAGACCGAACGCCAGCACGGCAACGCTGGCAAGCCGGATTGCGTCGTGCAGTGGCAAGAGCCAGCCCAGCAAGGTGCCGGTCAGGGCGCCAAGCCAGTAATGCAGGGGGGGTAAATCGAGAAAAGCCAGACCGGCGATACGTGGCACGAGCCAGTCGCCGCTGTGCATCATGCTGGCTGTCGTCGCAATGTGCAGAACGTCGTCACCGCGCCACGGTGCGTGGCCGATGTTGCCAGGAAGAATGTAGGCAAGAAAAAGGAAGATCAGCGCCCAGCCAGGGATATTGACGGTTCGTTGCGGGGCAGTGGTGAACTCTATGGCAGGCCGTTTGAACATTCAGTTTTTTGGAGAGACGATGGCTGTGCGGGCGAGAGACGCGAGAGTATCTACCATTTTTTTGCAGGCAGGTATGCGTTCGGGCGCCTCGGGAAGTGGTCCACGAAAAAAGGCAGCCGAGGCTGCCTTTTGACGATGCAGACAAATGATCAGGCGTTCTTGGTGCCGTACTTCTGGCGGAAACGCTCGATACGGCCTGCGGTGTCCATGACCTTCTGCTTGCCGGTCCAGAACGGGTGGCATTCCGAGCACACTTCGATGTGGTAGTTCGGCTTGCCAAGCGTGGAGCTGGTCTTGAAGGTGTTACCGCAACTGCAGGTGACCTGCATTTCGGTGAATTTCGGGTGAATGTCGGCTTTCATGTTTTCTTCCTCTAAAGCGGGTGGAAGTTGTAACCACCCTAAAAATCAAAGACCGCGATTATGTCAGCAATGGCGCTCATACTCAAGTGACTCAGGTATGGGCGATTGACTGAAAATCAACCGTAGCCAATCAGCCCCGGCGCATGGCGTCGAAGAATTCGGCGTTGTTTTTGGTCTGCTTGACCTTGTCGAGCAGAAAGTCCATCGCGTCGAGCTCGTCCATGTTGTAGAGCAGTTTGCGCAGGATCCAGATCTTCTGCATCGCCGCCGGTTCGAGCAACAGCTCTTCGCGGCGTGTGCCCGAGCGATTGACGTGGATGGCAGGGTAGATGCGCTTTTCGGCCATACGGCGATCCAGATGGATTTCCATATTCCCGGTGCCCTTGAATTCTTCGTAGATCACATCGTCCATGCGCGAGCCCGTGTCGATCAGGGCTGTGGCGATGATGGTCAACGAGCCGCCTTCCTCAATGTTACGAGCGGCACCGAAGAAGCGTTTCGGCTTTTGCAGTGCGTTGGCATCGACACCACCGGTAAGCACCTTGCCGGAAGCAGGAACGACGGTGTTGTAGGCGCGGGCGAGGCGGGTCAGGGAGTCGAGCAGAATGACAACGTCCTTCTTGTGCTCGACCAGGCGCTTGGCTTTCTCGATCACCATTTCGGCGACCTGCACGTGACGCGTGGCAGGCTCATCGAAGGTGGAGGCAACGACTTCGCCCTTGACCGAGCGCTGCATTTCGGTCACTTCTTCCGGACGCTCGTCGATCAGCATGACGATGAGGACGACTTCCGGGTGATTGGCAGTGATCGCGTGGGCGATGTGCTGCAGCATGATGGTCTTGCCGGACTTGGGCGAGGCCACCAGCAGACCGCGTTGGCCCTTGCCGATCGGCGCGATCATGTCGATGACACGCGAGGTAGTGTTCTCTTCGCCGCGCATGTCGCGCTCGAGCTTCAGGACTTTGTCCGGATGCAGTGGCGTCAGATTTTCGAACAGGATCTTGTGCTTGGAATTCTCTGGTGGCTCGAAGTTGATCTTGTCGACCTTGACCAGTGCGAAATAGCGCTCGCCGTCCTTAGGGGTACGAATCTCGCCTTCGATGGTGTCGCCGGTGTGCAGATTGAAGCGGCGGATCTGTGAGGGCGAGACGTAGATGTCGTCGGTGCCGGCCAGGTAGGAAATGTCTGGCGATCGCAGGAAACCGAAACCATCTGGAAGCACTTCCAGCGCGCCGTCGCCGTAAATCGGTTCGCCTTTCTTGGCCTGGTTCTTCAGCAGAGCAAAGACCAGCTCCTGTTTGCGCAGACGCTGGGCGCCATCGATATCATTGGTAATTGCCATTTCAAGCAATTCACTGACGTGAAGCGCTTTAAGCTCGGAGAGGTGCATGGAGAACCTTGGGGACGAAGATGCTGGAGGCTAAGGAGAGGGCGTAGGCCCGATTGATCGCGGGAATTTTTATTGAATTGGATTTTTGCGCCCGAACACATGTAAATCATGAATTCGGGATTGGGCTCGGAACCTGCGCCGCTGAAGCGGAAAGAGAGCAGGGAGCCAATGGATTAGGCGGGACTCTAAACGTGAAAGCCCCGCCCTGTCAATGCTTCACGCTGCCTGTTTGCAGTTCGTGAAGCGAGGGCTATCGAAAGCAGCAATCAAAGATTGCTGTCGATGAATGCCGAGAGTTGCGATTTGGCTTGTGCGCCGACCTTGGTGGCGACGACGTTGCCGTCCTTGAAAAGCATCAAAGTAGGAATACCGCGAACGCCGAACTTTGCTGGCGTATCGGAATTCTCGTCGATGTTGAGCTTGGCGACGATCAGCTTGCCGGCGTATTCCTTGGCGATTTCATCCAGGATCGGCGCAATGGCCTTGCATGGACCGCACCACTCCGCCCAGTAGTCGAGCAGAACAGGAGATTGTGATTGGAGTACCGACTGGTCAAAGCTGCTGTCGGTAACGTGCAGAATGTTTTCGCTCATGATTCCTCGCAGATAGTGGCTGACTGGCGTTGATGCAAGGTCGTGGTCATCACGGAAAACAGACGCACGACGCTGCGCAGTACAGCCTAGGGTGGGGCAATCCTATCCAAATTCAATCCCTGAGGGAAGCTATGACGCCGATAGAGACACCAGGGTCAGTGCCAGCGGGGTGCTGATGGCGGACAAGGCGGTCGACAGCACCAGGCTCGCGGCAATCGGGCCTTCCATGGTGCGGAAGTGGCGCGACATCAGGTAGACATTGGCGCCCACGGCGATGGAGCCAAGCAGCACGACGACCTGCGTCTCCAACAGTGGCAGATGCAGTGATCGCGCGATGCACCAGATCACCAGCGGCTGCACGACGAGCTTCAGCACGCAGATCGCCGTGCTTTGTTGCCAGCCTGCGCGAATACCGAATTCAGCCAGGCCCATACCGAGTGCGATCAATGAAAGTGGCGCAGCGGCCTGGCTGACCATCGCCAAGGGCTCTTTGATCATCGCAGGAAGCTGCACGCCGCTGAGGCCGACGATGGTACCTGTGACGATTCCCGCGACAATCGGATTGGTGATCACGCTCCATGCAGTCTTGGTAAAGCCTGCAGCCGAGAAGCTGCCGTGACGCGCCCACTCCACGGAAATGGTGACCAGCGTCCACAGTGTCAATGCGTTGAAAACCAGTATCAGTGCAACCGAGGGCAGGGCTGCGGGGCCGAGCAACACCTTGGCCATCGGGATGCCGAGCATGGCGTTGTTGGAAAACACGCCACCGAGAGCAAAGACAGAGCCGGCGACGCCATCCAGTTTGAAAATCTTCGCTGCGGCAATCCGGCCGATGGCAAAAACGATCAGGCAGCTGCCGAAGAACGCGATCAGAAGGCGGGCATCGACGGGTGGCAATTGCGACAGGTCGCTCATCATGCTGAACAGCAAGGCTGGCAAGGCGACGGAGAAGACGAAACGTGTCAGCGCGTCGGAAACTTCTTTTGGCCATTTGAAGACGCGCATCAGCAGGTAGCCAACGGCGATGAGGATGAAGAGCGGCGTTGCGAGTTCTGCGCGTTGCAGTAATTCAAGCATCAGTTACGCGTTTTCTTGTGAGTGTGGTGAAGCGCGAGACTGGATATGCGTTTCCAGGGTACGCAGCAGCGATTCGGCGGTACTCGCATGTTTGATGAGATCAGCGTGATGGGGTTTGACGAAGCCCTCGGCCTGCATGTGCGCGACCATCGCCATTAACGGATCGAAGAAGCCGTTGATATTGAGCAACCCTATGGGTTTGTCATGCAGCTCGAGCTGCGCCCATGTGAGTATCTCGAACAGTTCGTCCATCGTGCCGAAACCGCCTGGCAGCGCAATGAATGCGTCGGCGCGTGCAGCCATGGCGGCCTTGCGGGTGTGCATATCGTCGACCAGCAGGATCTCGGTCGCGCCCGGGTGAGCCGGATCGAGTGGATAGGCCAGCTCGCGAGCCACCATGAAGCGCGGAATCACGCCCCATACATGCCCGCCTGAAGCGACTACCGAATCGGCGACGACGCCCATCAGGCCAACATGGCCGCCACCCCAGACCAGTTCCAGACCTTGTGCTGCAATGAGTTTGCCGAGGTTCGCTGCAGCATCGCGATAGACCGGGTTGTGACCGGCGGAGGCGCCGCAGAAGACACAGATGGACTGCATGTAGGAGTTAATGCCTTTTCGTGATCGGGCTTTGCGGATGCAGCTTCGCTGGCCGTTTCGCTTTCTGCACTTCACGCCTGGTATGCGCAGGCGCTTCGCGCGGAATGAGGTGCTGCGGGCTGTTGCCGATCAGATCGGTACGGCCGATCTCGCGCAGGTATTCGCGGATGATGTCGTGCCCTGCCGGGTCGTGATAGCGCAGCAGCGCCTTATGCAGTTTGCGTTGCGCGGCGCTACGCGGTGTGATGACTTCTTCGGAGTCCGCTGTCACCTTGCGCAGGGGATTTTTGCGTGTGTGGTACATGGTCGTCGCCATGGCCAGCGGTGTCGGTGTGAAGGTCTGTACCTGGTCGGGACGGAAGTCGTTCTTCTTCAGCCAGATCGCCAGGTTGAGCATGTCTTCGTCCGTCGTGCCAGGATGCGCAGCAATGAAGTAGGGCACGAGATACTGCTTCTTGCCCGCTTCTTTCGAGTATTTGTCGAAGAGCTGCTTGAAACGGTCGTAGCTGCCGATGCCGGGCTTCATCATCTTCGCCAGCGGGCCTTCTTCGGTGTGCTCTGGCGCGATCTTCAGCAAGCCGCTGACGTGGTGCGTGACGAGCTCCTTGACGTACTCGGGCGAGCGCACGGCGAGGTCGTATCTCAATCCGGAGCCGATGGTGATCTTCTTTACGCCCGGCAATGCGCGCGCCTTGCGGTAAAGCTGGATCAGCGCCGTGTGATCGGTGTTGAGGTTCTCGCAAATGCCGGGATAGACGCATGACAGGCGCCTGCACGATTCCTCGATGGTCTTGCTCTTGCAGGCCATGCGGTACATGTTCGCCGTCGGGCCGCCGAGATCGGAAATATGCCCTTTGAATTCCGGCACCTTGTCGCGGATGTCTTCGATCTCGCGCAGGATCGAGCCTTCCGAGCGGCTCTGGATGATGCGACCTTCATGCTCGGTGATCGAGCAAAACGTGCAGCCGCCGAAGCAGCCGCGCATGATGTTGATCGAGAAGCGGATCATCTCCCAGGCGGGAATGTGCGCCTTGCCGTAGCTCGGATGCGGTGCGCGCGCATAGGGGCGGTCGAAGACGAAATCCATCTCTTCGGTGCTCAACGGAATCGGCGGCGGGTTGAGCCACACGTCACGCTCGCCGTGGCCTTGTACGAGTGCGCGAGCATTGCCGGGATTGGATTCGAGGTGGAATACACGCGAGTTGTGCGCATACAGCACCTTGTCATCCTTGATGGTTTCGTAGGGTTGCAGGCGCACGACCGTCTTCGCACGTTGTGCTTTGCGCGTAGCGACGCGTGCTGCGGAAGGCACGATCTGGATCGGCGCCGAGCCGTCGGCGTTGGGTGCGGTCGCCGTCTGTTGCGGCTCCATTGCATATGGATCGGGCAGCGGATCGATACGGCCGGGACGATCCAGTTTCAGCGAATCGACTTCCTGCCAGTCATCGGTGGGCAACCAGCCGCGCTTGACCATGAAAGCTGTGCCGCGCAGGTCGCGAATGTTTTCGATAGGCTCGCCGCCAGCAAGGCGATGGGCGAGTTCGACGACTGCGCGCTCGGCGTTGCCGAAGATCAGCAGATCGGCTTTTGAATCGGGCAGCACGGAGCGGCGCACTTTCTCGCTCCAGTGATCGTAATGCGCGATGCGCCGCAGGCTGGCCTCGATGCTGCCGATGATGATGTTGGCATCGGGATAGGCTTCGCGTGCGCGCTGGGCGTAGACCGTCACTGCGCGGTCTGGCCGCTTTGCCGGCGCGGCATGCGCGGTGTAGGCATCGTCGGAGCGTGGTTTCTTGTCCGCTGTGTAGCGGTTGATCATGGAATCCATGTTGCCGGCGGTGATGCCGTAGAACAGGCGCGGCCTGCCTAACGCGCGGAACGGCTCGGCGGATTGCCAGTCAGGCTGGCTGATGATGCCGACGCGGAAACCTTGGGCTTCGAGCATGCGGCCGATCAGCGCCATGCCGAAGCTGGGGTGGTCGAGGTAGGCATCGCCGGTCACGACAATGACGTCGCACTCGTCCCAGCCCAGCGCATTCATTTCCGCACGGGACATCGGCAGGAAAGGAGCGGGCTTGAGATCGGGGCGGTAGCGCGGCCAGGCGGCGAGCGGAGTGGGGTCTGTTACAGCTTCCATCGGCCATGATTGTACGGGAAGGCGATGGCGGCCGATATGCAGCTGGTGATGAGTCCCGGCCAATTGCAGCCGGGAAGGGGATTGCAGTGGGTGCGGCTATGGAATGCATCACGGAAGCCACCCGCAGGCTGGCTTCCGCACACGTTGCTTACTTATCGATGCCTGCGCTCGATCTCGCGGCAGCAAACTCGCTTGGCGACAATTTGCCGTCCTTGTCTTTGTCCGCTGAGGCCAGCCAGCCGGAAACTTCAAGTGAAGCGCTGGCTTCATTTACGTCAATGTAGCCGTCACGGTTGGCATCCAGCTGGCTGAATATCGGGGCTTTCACGGGTACCGGGTCGGCGGCCTGAACAGCGCCTGCCGAGAGTGCGAGGGCCGCCGCTGCGATGCAGGCACGGCCAAGGGAGGACTGAGTGAAAAGGGTCTTCATGCGTTTACTCCTTAGGATTCAAAAGTGGAGGGCCCAATGCAGCGGGCTGACTTCCATCCCTCATGTCGCAGGCTGCGTGCCTGCCGCGACCATTCATGAAATCAATGACTTGGCGCGATATGCAAAACGCGATGTGTTGGCGGGTGACGACAGCTGTTGTGGCGAACCGACCCAAAGCGCCGCGGTGAGGGCGTTTGACACTGTCGCTTTCTGCCGACGCCCGCAACGCGATGTCCAGCGCGCCTGGGCTCAGATTTTTTCGGGCCTCATGGCGGCTTGTGCTGCCTTGAACTCCGTCTCCGAGAGGCGGCCGTCATGGTCCTTGTCTGCGGTGCGCAAGAGCTCGGCGAATTCGGGGCGCGAAGCGGCTTCATTGCGCTCGATATAGCCGTTGCGGTTGAGATCGATCTGGTGGAAGTCGATGCCCTTGAGGGCGACGGTACGTGCCGCGTGCAAGGGATCGATCGAAAGATACAGGGTGGACGCGATCATGAAATTGCGCACGGCGCGCTTCTGACTGAAGCCTTGTTTCGCTCTGGGTATCGCTCGTTGTCTTGTCATCCTGGCCTCCTCGGATATGCCTGAAGGCCATAGCAGCAGTTGTGCCAGAGGGTTCTTCGATCGTTAACAAGGGGTTACGCAGCCGACGCCGGTAGCGTCGTCGTCGCAGGGCGACAGTGCATGGCTGCAGCCGCGCAAATGACGCGCTGACGCAGCTTTGTGGTGTCGTCAATTGGAGACCTGACTGCCCAAAAAAGGAAAACCGGCCAACCACTCATGCGTGATTTGCCGGTTGGTGTCAGCTGGCAGAACACCTGTCGCTGCGCAACGCGCCTGACGAATGCAAATCAGGGCGCGTTCTTGAAAATGCCCGGTTCCAGTTGATGGCGCGACAACAGGCGATAGAACTCGGTGCGGTTGCGCTTGGCCAGGCGCGCGGCCTGGCTGACGTTGCCTTCGGTGAGACGCAGCAGGCGCACCAGGTATTCGCGTTCGAAGCGTTTGCGCGCTTCTTCAAAGGCTTCGATCGCAGGGTTGTCCTCGTGAATGGCACGCTGCACGAGCGAGGTCGGAATGATCGAAGTCGTCGACAGCGCCACCGTCTGCTCGACCACGTTGAGGAGCTGGCGCACATTGCCCGGCCATGGCGCGGCGATAAGCATTTCCATGGCGTCTGGCGCGAAGGCCAACTGGCCACGCTGATAACGTTCGGCGAGCTGCTGCAGGAAGTGATTGGTCAGCAGCGGAATGTCCTCGCGACGCTCGGCCAGCGCCGGCACGTTGAGCGAGACGACGTTGAGGCGGTAATACAGGTCGTCGCGGAAGCGGCCTTCGGTGCGGGCTGCGTCGATGTTGCGGTGAGTCGCTGAGACGATGCGCACGTCGGTGGGCAGGCTGCGGGTGGCGCCGACCGGGCGCACTTCGCGCTCTTCAAGGACGCGCAGCAGCTTGACCTGTAATGTCAAAGGCATGTCGCCGATTTCATCGAGGAACAGGGTGCCGCCGCGTGCGGACTGGAACAGGCCGTCGTGATCGCGATGCGCGCCGGTAAAGGCGCCCTTGACGTGGCCGAACAGCTCCGACTCCAGCAAGGCCTCCGGGATGGCGCCGCAGTTGATACCCACGAAAGGCCCCTTGGCACGACCGCTGGCCTTGTGGATGGCGCGGGCGAGCAGCTCTTTGCCTGCGCCGCTGGGGCCGCGGATGAAGACGCTTACTTCGCTGCTGGCAACCAGCCGCGCCTGCTGCAGGAAGTCTTCCATCACCGGGCTGCGGGTGACGAATTCGGAACGCCAGGCGTTGTCACCATCCTGCGCATTTGCCTGCGGTGCGCTGCCCGACAACTCGATGGCGCGGTGTATCTGTGCAACGAGTTCAGGTGCGTCGTAGGGCTTGGTGAGATAGCCGAACACGCCGCGCTGCATGGCCTCCACCGCGTCGGGAATGCTGCCGTGTGCGGTCAGCACGATGACGGGCAGGGTCGGATGGGTGCGGCGCACACCGTCGAACAGGGCCATGCCGTCGATGCCGGGCATGCGCAGATCGGTGACGACGATGTCGGGGCGTTGTATCGACAGCATGGCCAGCGCCTGTTCGCCGCCCGATGCGGGAAAGACTTCGAAGCCGCTGGCTTTCAAGCGGATTGCCAGCAGGCGCAGCAGGTCGGCATCGTCGTCGACCAGTAGTACGCGGGGCGCATTCGTGTTTCGCATCATGGTGTCAGGGGGCCTTGGCGGGTGTGCGTTCGATCATTTTCTTTTCGATTTCGCGAATGGCATCGAGCTTCTGTTGTAGCGCCTCGCTGCGTTTCTGCTCGTCGCGCAAGCGCTGCTGGCTGGCATTGAGGTTCTCGTCGTTGCGACGATTCTCTTGCAGCAGCGGAATGAGCAGGGCGGCGATGGGGTGGTTGCGGCCGCGCCCGACGTTCTCGCCGGGCTGCATGTCGAGCAGGGTCAGCGCGCGTGCGCGGTCGCCGATGGGCGCCAGCGCATGAAAAATTGCCAGGCGCAGCCGGTTGTCTTCATTGCGGTGCTGCGAATAGGCGCGATTGAGCAGCTCCAGCTCGGCGTTCAGCTCTGCGGTGCTGCGGTTACGCAGACTCGCGCCGTAATTGAGCAGGTTCTGCGTGGGTGCCGATATCTGCGGTGCTTCGCTGCGTGTGCTGTCGTCGCTCAGCGCGTTTCTTATCTCCGCACAGCCGGAAAACAATAGCAGCGGTAGCAATGCAGAGACGAGCAGCCTGTGCGCTGTTGTCAAATTCATGCAATCCTCATTTTGATCTGATCACGATTGCAATATAGGCAAACTCACCCTGACGCGTGTGCCATGCGGTTGATTTGGCAGCAACACCACATTGCCACCATGCGCTGCCACCAGCTCGCGCACGATTGAAAGCCCCAGGCCCGTGCCCTTGATCGATGTTGTGTCGCGCGGTGGCGGCCCTTGTACGAAGGGCTCGAACAGTTGTTCGACGTTCTCCATCGGCACGCCCGGCCCCTGATCGGCGATCTCGATGATTGTCTGGTCGTCTTCCTGCCTGGCTTGCAGATCGATCTCGCTGCCTTCGGGTGCATATTTCACGGCGTTCGACAGCAGGTTGTCGAGCACTACGCGCAGTTTCGCGCGATCCGCCGCCACAGTCAGTCCGCGATCGAACGCTTGCAATGACAATTTTCGTGCCGCGAGTGCCAGCTTCTGATCGTCGGCAATCTGCGCGAAGAGATCCGTCAGCGCGACAGACTCGCGTGTCAGCACTGTCGGATGAAAACGTATGCCGCTGTAATCGAGCAGATTCTCGATGAGCTGGCGCAGCCGCGTCGCGTTGCCGCGCAGGATGCCGACAATTTCGCGCTGCTCGACATTGAGCTTGCCGGAAACCTGCTCCGATAACAGCTGTGTGCCTTCATGCACAGCCGTCAGCGGTGTTTTGAGTTCGTGCGACACGTGGCGCAGAAAGCGCATCTTCTGCTCATCGACCTCGTTCAGACGCAGACGTAGCCAATCCAGTTCCCTGCCGAGCTCTTCCAGATCGCGCGGGCCGCGCACCACGATGTGTTTGTCGAGCTGCCCGTCGCCAAGGCTGCGTATGCCCTCGCCAAGTTGACGGATCGGCCGGCGGATCAGGAAGATCACACCGGCCACCAGCAGGACACCGACCGGCACCAGTGCCAGCAACCGCCACAGCAACTGGTGGCGCGCATGTTCCGTGCGCTCGCGCAGCTCGGTGATGTCGCTCTCGATACGCACATCGGCACGATGCAGCACTTCACGCGCCGTGTCGCTCATGCCGGCAAACTCGCCCACGATGCGGCGCGCTTCCTTCGGTGAAAGATCTTGCTGCTGCAGTGCTTGCCACACCGCTGCTTCGCGCGCAGTGAGCTGCTCGAGCTGTTGATTGACGACGCCGTCCTGCCCGACATCCTGCAGGTGCTCAAGGCTGCCGAGGAACAAGCTGCGGCGCGCGGCGTAGGCGTCCAGTACGCCGCGTTCGCCGAGCACCAGCTGCTGCCGGGCCAGACGCTCCAGCGCCGTGATCTGCTCGCCCAGTGCGCGGCTGTCGCGCGTGATCTGCACAGCGTGCGTGATCGAGCGCTCGCTGCGCTGCATGAGCTTTTCAAGCGATATGTAGGCGTCGCCCAGCGCCACCAGCAGGGGCAGGGCAACCAGGCCGAAACCGATCAGGAGAAGCTTGAGGAAGGAGCCGGGGTAGCGGACGTGCATGACCGGATAATGCCAGCGCCAGCGCCATGTGACGAAGCGGGTGTGATCGGCGGTGGCGGCCCGTGGGCGCTGGCGCGTCTCCGATGATCGACCAGGCGCCGTTGTCAGACGTGCTGTCAGACTGTTCAACATGCTCCTCGCTGAACCCGGATTGCGGCGCTTTTCAAGCGCTCAACGCCTCCGCGCTGATTGCCGGCGTCATCTGCGAGACGCGTTGCGTCGGCATGCGCAGCAATATCGAACCGGCATGCGGTACATCGTGCCCCTGGCCGGGAACACGCGAAAAACCGAGCTTGCCGCAGTAATGCGCTGCTTGCGAACGCGGGCAGTAAAGCACGATGTCGGTCGCGCCCCACATGTTCTCGACGATGCTTTTCAGGACATTGAGCATGGGTTGCAGCACAAGTCCCGACGGTGCCAGCGCGTCAAACGCCAGCGCCTCCACGGCGACAAGTTGTCTGCCTGCCTTGCGCAACTGATCGAGAGCTCGCTGACTGCCGGGCCAATGATCGGCGGGCAGTCCGGCGGCGCCGTCGCGACGCAGCCAGATCGTTGCCAGCGTGCCGGCGCAAGTGCTGCTCAATGAGGTGCTCATCGCCAGCGCCACAACGCGGTCGAGCGTAACGTCGGCAACGGACTGACCCGGATGGTCGAGGGGGCTAGGCAAGGACTGCCGTTGCAGCAGGTCGAGGGATTGCTGCAGTTGCCACGGTGTTGCGGCCAGACCGATGCGCAAGGACGGGCGCGTGAGCTGGTCGTTGAAGCGACGATCCACATCAAGCAATTCTTCGAACGCCAGCTCTCGCAAGAACTCAGGCAAGCCCGGGCGTGCAACGGTTTTGCCGACTGCCAGGCGCGGTGGAGAAAGACGCGAGCGTGGTGGCAGTACCGAAGACGCTGTGACGTGGGGCAAGGATGTCGAGTAGTGATAGGCCACGATTGTTTGCCATGCATTGGGATCGTGGTCTTCCCAAGCATTTCCTGTGCCGCGTTTAATATTTATATATTAATCAACGGTTTGTGTGATTTTTTCTCAATATTTGGATTTGCGGATGTCGCTGGTCAGCGACAGCGCATGCCGTGAAATCGCAAATGGCAGGTGGCTCGCCCAGCACAAGGCTCATTGCGGCCTGTCGCTGGCTTGCGACAAGAGGCGACGTGTCCGGAGTCTGCTAGATTGCCTGACCGCTGCCAGCAGACACTCGCGAGACGTGACTTGAGCATATCAACCATCCCGATCCCTATTCCCGACAACTATAGACCGCACGAAGTGCTGGCCTTTCATGGTCGTGACCCGCTGCAGCTTGCCGAGAGCCTGAGCGTATTACGAAAGGGCCACGTATTGCGCAAGGGCTTCGTGGTGGACGGCAAGCCAGCCTTGCTGACAATCGCCATGGGTGAGCACGAAGCCAGTTATGTGCTGGATGTGGACGACAATGCCAAAGGCATGGATGGTGCCGCGCTGAAAGCCATGGTGCAAGGCATGCTGGGCATGCACATCCTGCCCGAGGCCTTCGAGGCGGCGGTTGCGACAGACCCGCTGTTAGGCGCGGTAGTACTGCGGCAGCGCGGCCTGCGCATTCCGCAGACTGCGACGGCTTTCGAAGCGCTGAGCTGGGCGATCATCGGGCAGCAGATCGGCCTGGGTTTTGCCATTACGCTCAGGCGTCGCTTCATCGAGCTGGGCGGCGTGCGGCATGGCAGTGGCATGGCCTGCTACCCGGATGCAGGGTGTGTTGCACGCATGCGCGCCGACGATCTGGGGCGCTTGCAGTTCTCCCGTGCCAAAAGCGAGGCCCTGATTCGCGTGGCACAGCTTATCGAAGAAGGCAGACTCGATCTGGAGCAACTTGCGACAGAGGCGCCAGAGGCGGCGTTCGAGACGCTGACTTCGATCAAGGGCATTGGCCCATGGACGGCGAATTACGTCTTGATGCGTGGGCTGGGTGCGGTGGATTGTTCCTTGCATGGCGATGCTGCCGTGCGTGCAGCCATCGTTCGCATCACCGGGACCAGTGAAAAACTCGGGCAAGTCGAGGCACAGCGAATGCTGGAACAATACAGACCCTGGCGCTCACTCGCGGCGGCCCACCTGTGGGCCAGCCAAATTCAGAGCGCGTAGCGAGAGGAGCGAGCCTCGATGAAATTAGTGCTTTGAAGGAGACCAAATGCCAATCGAACACAAACCCATTCGCCGCGGCGGCATCAAGTCGGCAGGCTACGATCGCAGTGCACGTATTCTCGAGATCGAATTCGATACCGGATCGGTCCTGCAGTACAGCGGTGTTGGCGACGAGATCGCGCGCCGCTTCATGTCGAGCAGCTCACCCATGAGCTACTACAAGGATGTGATCGACGAAGAGTTTTCGCAGAAGCGGGTGAAGTGATTTGGCTGACAAGCGTTCGACGGTCAAGAAAAATCCAGTCAGCACGAACTCTCATCAAACGTCATTCCCGCGAAAGCGGGAATCCACTTCTACGTGATAAGCCGCCTTGTGCAGTGAGGTAGATTCCCGCTTTGCGAGCTTTCCGCTTATGCGGAAATGCCTGCCTACCCCACTACGCGGGAATGACGATTCGGTCGGGGTCTAGAGCGAGACGCCCTTCGCCATCATCGACGCGCAAAACACCACGCCCAGCAGCAAGACCATCTCCAGGCGCAGCACCAGTCTCAGCGATGCAAACTGCTTTTCCGTGAGAACGGGAGCCTTGCCTTGCCGCGTGTCTTTGCGCCACGACAGGAACTGCACCGTCGGATAGATCGATAGCACGCCGACAATGGCAAACAACGCCAGCTTGGCGATGAAGAACTGGTTTGAGAAATAGTAGGCGCTGCCTTTTTCGAAATGGAAGACGCGCAGGAAGCCGACGGCAAGAATGACAACGGCAAATATGCCGTACCACATGTCGCATTTCTGAAGCTTCGTGGCTTCGGCCAGAGTCGGCGTTCTGGTAAAGGCCAGCCACTCGTAGAAAACCGTGGCGAAGATGCCGAATGCGGCGACGAAATGCAGGAAAGCGAAGAATGCATTGACGGCCATGTTGGAGCTCCCACGCGTGATCAGACTCTCGTTCGGTGATGCCGGGCCCTCGGTACCCGCCATCCGTCGATCATGAAAAACAAAGTGCTCCGGGTTGCCCGGGCAACCCGGCAAGGTTGCGCTCAGTTCAGGGCCACCAGAGCGTCCTTGTTGTTTCTCGCGATCGAGCGAATTACCTTGTTATAGAAATCGGGCATGTTCTTTTCAACGCCCGGCTTGATGCCTGAAAACATCGAGCCTTCGATTTCTTCGCGGCCCTTCAAGGTTTTTTCGTATATTTTGCTGCCGGATTTATCCAGTACGGAAACCAGCAGTTCGTACGAGAAGTCTCCGTTGACCATGCCGTCAAAGCTCCACGAAAGGATTTTTACCTCAAGCAGTTTCTGGGGTTGATCTCCAGTGGCGTTTTGAAATCCAAGACTCTTCAACTCTTGTTGCAGATCCTGAGCTATCTGTTCTGCAAGCGGCTTGTTCTGATAATTGCTGACGTCAAACGGAAGCGAGAAGCTGCCGCGATAGCTGCCAATGAACGACGGGTCTTTTCCTCCGGTTTTCACTTCGGGTCGCTGGTCTGAAACAGAGGTCTTCACGCTCGCTCCATTGCTTGCCAGGTTTTTGGTCGCAGGCTTGTAGTCCATGTTGACCTGCTGCCCGGCAGCGCAGCCTGTAAGAACAAGCGCTGTACCAAGGCAAATCAATATTCCTCTAAGCATTTCTATCCCCGTAATTATTGGTGTTTTCTTATCTGTTGATTGCGCTCGCTCAGCATAGGACAGTGGCGTCGTGACTTATCGCTTCTTGCCACCCAGGACGAGCAAAAGCCCGCCAACCGCGATGGCGCCAATGCCGACCCACATCGGAACATTGACGGTCTCCTGCTCCTTTGCGGAGATCTCGATCGGACCGAGTTTGACGACCGTGGTGTCTTTTGTATAACTGAAACCGCCGTAGGCAAGACCAAGAGCGCCTCCCACGATCAGAACGATTGCTACGAGTTTGATTGGGTTCATATCGTCGGGTCCTCAGGCTCAACACCAAGACTCCTGGCGCCCGCGGCGCTGAAGCTGGTGTAATTTGGGGCATTGAAGCACAAGTTGATCAGAGCGTGGCTCATTGCAGTGTCATGTCGCTTCAGGCGAGGGCGTGCATGAGAGAATCCACGCCTTCCCGCGCGTACGCGTTACCTGTTCTCTATCCCGCATGTCCCTATCCGAACAAAGCATCACCCATCTCGTCGTTCACAAACTCATCAAAGACCAGCACGGCCCGGCGAGCATGTCGCTGCGGCAGGGAACGAGTCCCGTTACGGCTTCTGCGCAGCGGCTTGTCGACGACATCAGCCAGCACTACGCCGACAAGCTGGGCAAAGGCTATGGCAGGTTCGAGGAGGACGAAGCCAGCTTTCCGATGCCGCGCCTGATCCGTCAGCATGTGGTGGAGCAGAGCCTCGACTTTTCGGCGTTGTCGCGACAGATGATGGAGCACCTGCAGGTGCGCATGGATGCCGAACAACTGGCCAGTGGTGGCTATGTGTTGATTGCGCGCTTGCGCAACAGCCTGTCGGATCACCTGTTGGTGGCGATCATCACCGAGGCGATGGGCACGGCGATCACCGAGAGTCTGGATATCGTCGATAGCGCGCACCTGGATTTCGCCAATATGCGGGTGGCGGGGCGCATCGATCTGCAGGCCTGGCAGAACGGTGCGGAGCGTTACATCAGTTTCCTGAAGGGGCGCAGCGAGGTAGCGCAATATTTCAAGCTGTTTCTTGGCTGCAATGATGTTGTCATCGCATTGAAAGAGACGCAGAAGCTGGTCAGGACGCTGGGACACTTCGCGGATACCCAAGGCCTGGAGCAGGGCGCGCGTGATGAATTGATGCAGCGCGCCCATGGTTACCTTGATGAGCTGGGCGAGAGCAGTACGCCAGTGAGCCTTGGCGATGCGGCAGAGAAAATATGGCCCGACGCGCCGGAGCGCTTGCGTCACGCGCTTGACGATGACGCGCTGGACCTTGCCAGCGGCTTCGTGCCGGATCGCCGGGCGATTCGCCCGCTGGTGCGTTTCAAGGCGAACGCACCGCAGTGGAAGCTGGAGTTCGATCGGGCGAGCCTGCGTTCGGGCGCCGTCGTATACGACAGAAAATCGGACACGGTGATCCTGTCAAACGTCCCGGAGCAGTTGAAGCGCGCCTTGATGGAAGAGTAAGTTCATCGGGTAGAGACTTGTGCCCGCGCTGGGCACGCGTATTGCGATTCTCATGGCTCATTCTCGATGGGTCTCACGATGAACCTCCCTCCGGCAGCGTTGATGCATCGCGCACTGTTTATCCTGCTCGCTGTCACGGGTGCTGGCATCCTGTTGCTGGCGATCTACGTCGCCGCGCTCTTTCCCGGTTTGCCGAGCATCGAGAAGTTGCGTGAGGCACGTGTATCGCGGCCGAGTGTGCTGCTTGCGCTGGATGGCACGCCCATCGCCAGTTTCAGCCAGAAGCAGCAGGAGCATGTGGCCCTCAAGGATGTCTCGCCGAACGTGCTTGCGGCGCTGCTGACGACGGAAGACCATCGCTTCTACAAGCATCACGGCGTCGATATCAGCCGCACCGTTTCCGCGGTACGGCACACGCTCAAGGGCAATACGCAAGGCGGTTCGACGATCACACAGCAGCTGGCGCGCAATCTCTTCCCCGAGGAAATCGGCAGGCAACGCAGCGTGAATCGCAAGGTGCGTGAAATTATTACCGCCTTGAGAATCGAGCGTGCCTATACCAAGGATGAAATTCTCGAGACCTATCTCAATACCGTACCGTTTCTGTACAACGTCGTCGGCATCGAAATGGCGGCGCGCACGTATTACGACAAGTCAGCCGCCGACCTCGATGTACTCGAAAGTGCAACCTTGATCGGCATGCTCAAGGGCACGAGTTACTACAACCCGGTGATCAACCCCGAGCGTGCGCAGAAGCGGCGCAATGTGGTGCTCGGGCAGATGGTCAAGTACAAGGCCTTGCCCGAAGCGGACTTCGACAACTTGAAGGAAAAGCCGCTCAATGTGCACTTCAACAAGCAGGCCGACCCCGCTGGTGTCGCACCACACTTCGCCGCGCAGGCGCGCAAGTGGCTCATCGAGTGGGCTGACCAGAACGACTTCAACCTGTACACCGATGGTCTGGTAGTTCAGAGCACCATCGACCTGCATCTGCAGCAAGCCGCCAACAGTGCGGTTGAGCGGCAGGCGCAAGCCTTGCAGACGATTTTCGATGTGGAGTGGGGTCAAGGCTCGGGCCAGATGCTTTCAAGTTCGACAGCGGCTTACACCGCGATGCATCGCAAGGTCGAACCCTTCCGCTATTTCTGGAGTTCGCATCCCGAGTTGCTGGACGCATTCGTGCGCGAGACACCGGAATACAGGCAGGCAATCGCGGCGGGCGCTGTGCCAGCGGCTGCCAGCCAGCAAGTCAAGCAGGATGCCAAGGCAATGGCCGCGCTGCGGCTTGCCAAGACGCAGCTGGAAGCGGGCTTCGTCGCTATCGATCCGCACTCGGGCGAGGTGCGTGCGTGGGTCGGCAGCCGCAATTTCGTCGATGATCAATACGACCATGTCATACAGGCGGAGCGTCAGCCGGGTTCCACGTTCAAGCCCTTTGTTTATGGCGCTGCGCTCGAGCGGGGCATTCAACCTGATCATGTCTACTACGACAAACCCGTGGAGTTGCGCTTCACCGATGGCACGGTATGGCGTCCGACGGACATGACGGGCCCCAGCGGCGAACCGATGTCGCTGCGTCAAGGCCTGATCTACTCCAAGAACACGATCACGGCACAGGTCATGCAGGATGTCGGCATACCGAGCATTGTCGGCCTGGCGCAAGCCATGGGCGTGAACCAGAGCAAGCTCGACCCGGTACCTTCGCTGGCACTCGGCACCAGCCCGGTTACCCTGATGGAAATGGCCTCGTCATACGCGACCATTGCCAACCAGGGCGAGTACCACAAACCCGTTTTCATCAAATCGATTGCGGACCGGGATGGCAGAGTGCTGGCCCGGTTTGGCAACGACCCGCCTACCCGCGCCATGTCGCAGAACACCGCGCTGGAGCTGATCGACATGATGCGCGGCGTCGTCAATCGCGGTACGGGCACGGCAGTCAAGACGCGCTTCGGCATCGTCGCCGATATCGCTGGCAAGACCGGCACCACGCAGAACAATACCGATGGCTGGTTCATCCTCATGCATCCCGATCTCGTTGCTGGCGCCTGGGTCGGCTTCAACGATGCGCGCGTGACCATGCGCAGCAACTACTGGGGGCAGGGTGGGCATAACGCGATCCTCATCGTGGGCGATTTTTTCCGCGGCTCGATGAACAGCAAGATCATCGATGCCAAAGCGACATTCCCGCAGGCGCCGAGCGCAACCATGATGGCCAGACTGAATCTGCCCGAACAGGACTGGGCCACGGATACGGGCGGCGTTGTCACGGAGGTGCCGCCGAGTAACGCGGCGCCGGCCATCATCACGATACGCGGCGATGCCAATGGTGTTGTCATAGAGAACGCGCGTGAGACGGGCAGCAGCGTGCCGCGTGCAGAAAAAGGCGCACCGAAAGACGCGCAGGAAATCGAGAAGATACTCAGTGGCATGGGGCGCGACCCTACGACCGGCGCGGTGGTCGTTCCGGTTGCTGCGCGCAAGCCGGAGGCCAGGTCCTCCGGGCCACAGGCGGAGTAGCTTCGCCGGGCTTCCCGATTCCCGCGGAGTGCGAACAGGTGAGTCTGTCATTCCCGCTTTGCGAGCTTTCCGCTTATGCGGAAATGCCTGCCTACCCCGCTACGCGGGAATGACGGACTTGTTCAATGCGTACAGTCCCTGCGGCGATCCCACGGACCCTCCCGGCAACAAGCTGTGGAACAATGCAGCGTCTGACTCACAGCGCAAACAACATGATCAGAAGGCTGGCCGATCGCCACAATCATAGTCACTTGCCTGGGGTGCGCTGAATGCGTCGTCTGGCTTCGTTTGCAGGTGTCATCGGTGTTGCCCTGGCAATCGGCTCGCCATTCTTGCTCAGTGGCGGGGACGTGTTCGACAGCTTGCGTAATGTGTCGAGCCACGTTGTCCTGGTGCTCGCCGCCGTCGCCCTGTTCAGCGCACTTGCAAAAGCCGCCAAGCTGCAACTGCTGCTGCAGGGTCTCGGGCAACGCATCAGTTTCTTCCATACCTTCTCTATATCCCTGGCCACCGATTTTGCGTTTCTCGCCTCGCCGGCAGGTGCTGCAGGATATGCCGTAAACATAGCGCTGCTGCGCCGCGCGGGCGCACCCTGGAGTCTGGCGACAACCGTGGTAGGTGCCGATCAGGCGCTCGACCTGCTGTTCTTCGCGGTCGCTGTGCCTGTCGCAGTGTTCTGCTCCCTCGGCCCGCTGGCGGATGTTCTGCCGGAAATCAGTCTGCGAGCTTACGTCGTAATGCTGATCGCATTTGTGCTGGGCCTTGGTGTCTTGTGGTCTGGTCGGCGCCGCGTGTTGTCGGTTGTGCATACGGTGATCGGCAAGACGCCGTGGTTGCATTCGCGCCAGGAACATCTGCAACAGTTCCTTGGCGAGATGCGCACACAGATGCTGGCGCTGCTGCGTGGCAATCACTGGAGCAACTGCGCAGTGCTGATGTTCACGGCAATACAGTGGTTGCTGCGTTACGGTGCCCTGTGGTTCGTGCTGAGCGAATTGGGGCACCGCTTGCCATTCGGCTTCGTGCTCGTGCTGCAAGCGGTGGTATTGCACCTGGCGCAGTGGACCGGTATTCCTGCGGGCGGTGGCGGGGCCGACCTTGGCCTTGCGGCAGCGCTGGCACCGTGGGTGACAAAGTCCATCATGGCAAGCGTATTGTTGTTATGGCGGTTCGCCACGCTTTATTTCCCGCTGCTCATCGGCTTGCTCAGCCTCGTCGCGCTGTTTGGTTCGTGGCGAGTCGCTACCGATCTCGATCATCTGCCGGATGACAGCGCGCGCTGAGAACCCATTGCTCGTCGCACTGGCCCTGTCGCTCGGGCCGGCGCTGGCGCTTGGCATCGGGCGCTTCGCCTACGCCTTGTTATTGCCTGCCATGCGTGAGGATCTTGCACTGAGCTTTGCTGCAGCTGGCGCACTCAACACCGCAAACGCGGCGGGGTATCTGATCGGTGCGCTTGGCAGTGTGAGCTGGGCGCGTCGCTACGGCATGCGTGGCGTGTTGCTGGGTGGTTGCGTGCTCACCCTGTTTGGCCTTGGCCTGTGCGGGCTGACCGGCAATTACAGCCTCCTCCTCTTGTTGCGATTCGTGGCAGGCCTGAGCGGAGCGATGGTGTTCAGCATTGGTGGCATGCTCGTCGCACAGCTGGCGAGCGGGCATCCACAACGTGCCGGCCTGCTATTGGGCGTGTATTACAGCGGCATAGGTTTCGGGGTAGTCGTTGCTGCCTTGCTGGTGCCGGTACTGCTGGACACGGGGCCGCACGGTTGGCAGCTTGCGTGGCTGGGCCTGACGGCGGCAGGGGCGCTGGCCACTGCATTGATCTGGCGCCCGAGCGGGACGATACACAGCGCAGATGCGCATCACGCAGCGACACCACATATGCCGATACGCCAGCTGACACACGCGCTGCGCGCCTCGCTGCTTGGTTATTTCCTGTTCGGGGTTGGCTATATCGGCTACATGACTTTCAACATTGCGCTGCTCAAGGAGCGCGGTGCGACGCAATTGCAAGTGACTGCATTCTTCAGCTTGCTGGGTCTGGCTGTGTGCGTGTCATCGCGCCTGTGGGCGCGTCTGCTCGATCGTTTCCGCGACGGTAAACCCATGGCCGTTCTCAATGCTCTGGTCGGTATCGCCGCGCTATTGCCGCTGTGCTCATCAGCGATGACAATCGCATTGATGTCGGGCGTGCTGTTCGGTGCATGCTTCGTGTCTGCGGTGGCGTCGACCACGGCAATCGTTCGCCACAATCTGACGCCGGCTCAATGGCCGTTCGGCATCGCGTTGTTTACGTCGATCTTCGCACTCGGACAGATCGTCGGCCCGGCGCTGACGGGGTGGCTGTCGGACAGCGGCGGGCTTGAGAAGGGGTTGCTGTTTTCCGGCTGCATCCTGCTGCTGGGGGCAGCCGTGGCGACGCGTCAGCGCGCCCTGGATGTAGGGTGACAGTGAGCAAAGCGAACTGCACCGTCGGAGTGAGGTGGTGCGGCAGTGATGGTGCAGTTCGCTTTGCTCACTGACACCCTGCGACTACACCTGTCTACGCCAGCACCGTCGCCAGCCAGGCTTCGATGTCGCGCACCTCTTCAGCACTGACCGAGTGGGCCATCGGGTAACCGTGCCAGCTCAGGGCATAGCCTTGATCCTGCAACAGCTTGGCCGATTGCTGACCGAAGCCGTAAGGAATCACGCCGTCACTATGTCCATGCGCCATGAAGATCGGCACATCACGATTGGCGGCGTGATCTGCGGCGACAAACGTGTCGGCCAGCGGCAGATAGGTGGACAGCGCCATGATGCCGGCGAGGCGTTGCGTGTGCCGCAGCGCGGTGTGCAGGGCGATGGCGCCGCCCTGCGAGAAACCAGCCAGTACGATGTTCGCATCGGATATGCCACGTGCATTCTCGCGAGCGATCAGCGCTTCGATCTGCTTTGCGGATTCTTCGATGCCTTGCGGGTCTTCACGTCGCTGTGAGAAATCCGGCGAAAGGATGTCGTACCAGGCGCGCATGATGTAACCGTTATTGATGGTCACCGGACGTGTCGGCGCATGCGGAAAGACGAAGCGTGTGGCAGGCAGTCGTGCTTTATTGAACTCGTGCACGATGGGTTCGAAGTCATGCCCATCCGCGCCCAGGCCGTGCATCCAGATCACGGCATGTGTTGGACTTGCGCCGGTTTCGACTTCGACAGTGGGAAGGAGTTGGGCTGTTGGTGTGTTCATGATGATTCCTTGCTGGATCGATCCTGTTCCATGAAGCTTGCCATAATTAGGGTGGATCCGGAGTGCCGCGACGATCCACCCTAAGGCGCTACGCTGCCTGCTTCTTCTGCGCAGCAGAGGCCGCTTCGCGCGTACGCTTGGCCTGGTCGAGAAGATATATCTGGTAGTCGTCCAGATCGCCTTCGAACGGTTCGACACCGCCATCGGCAACCAGCCAGAATTCATCGCACACGGCACGCAGCAAGGCGCGATCATGGCTCACCAGCATCACGGTACCTTCGAACTCGTTCAGCGCAACGCTGAGTGCTTCGCGCGTGGACAGGTCGAGGTGATTGGTTGGTTCATCGAGCAGCAACAGATTCGGGCGCTGCCACACGATCATGCACAACACGAGGCGCGCTTTTTCACCGCCGCTCATGCTGCCCACGGTCTGGTGAATCATGTCGCCACCGAAGTTGAAGGTACCGAGGAAGTTGCGCAGGCCCTGCTCGCGCCAGTCCATGCCTGCCGGCCGTGCGTTGACCGGCGTTTCCTTGACGAGCCGGATCATGTGCTCGAGCGGTGTGTCCGCCGGCCGCAGCACGTCGAGTTCCTGCTGTGCGAAGTAGCCGATGGTCAGACCCTTGCCCTTGGTGATCTCGCCACCGATGGGGTCCAGCGCTGCGGCGATGGTCTTGACCACGGTCGACTTGCCCTGACCGTTGGCGCCCAGTATGCCAATGCGCTGACCGGCGAGCACCGAGCGATTGATGTTGTGCACGATCACCGATGGTGGCGTGCCCGGCGCTGCATCGTCGAGCGGCGGATAGCCAAAGCTTGCATCGAGCATCGACAACATCGGATTGGGGATATTGGTCGGTTCCTTGAACTCGAACTGGAAATCGGCATCGGCCAGCACGGGTGCGATCTTGACCATGCGGTCCAGCGCCTTGACGCGGCTTTGCGCCTGCTTGGCTTTGGCGGCAGAAGCCTTGAAGCGGTCGATGAACTTCTGCAGGTGCGCGATCTTGTCGGCCTGCTTGGCCAGCGACGCCGTCTGCAGCGCCATCTGCTCGGCACGCATGTCTTCGAACTTGCTGTAGTTGCCGCCGTAGCGCACCAGCTTGGCGTTGTCGATATGCAAAGTGACTGAAGTGACTGCGTCGAGGAATTCGCGGTCATGACTGATCACGACCATGGTGCCTTCATAGCGCTTGAGCCATGCTTCGAGCCACACGAGTGCGTCCAGATCCAGGTGATTGGTCGGTTCGTCGAGCAGCAACAGGTCGGACGGGCACATCAGCGCGCGCGCCAGTTGCAGGCGCATGCGCCAGCCGCCCGAGAAGCTGTTAACGGGATTGTTCAGTTCCGTCGTGCTGAAGCCGAGGCCCTGGATCAGCGCCTGCGCGCGCGCCGGTGCATCGTGCGCGCCAGCGTCGTGCAAGGCCATGTAGGCATGCGCCATCTCCATGCCATCGTCGCTGGCCTCGGCAGCCGTCACGGCTGCCTGAGCGGCGAGCAGAACGGTATCGCCTTCGATGACGAAGTCCGTCGCGCTCTGATCGGTTTCCGGCATGTCCTGCGCGACCTGCGCCATCTGCCACTGAGCGGGAATCGAGAACTCGCCACCGTCTTCGTGCAGCGTGCCGTTGAGCAGTGCGAACAGCGAGGACTTGCCTGCGCCGTTGCGACCCACGAGGCCGACCTTTTCACCGGGATTGAGCGTGACGGACGTGCTGTTCAGCACGATCTTGGTGCCGCGACGCAGCGTTACATTCTTGATGGAAATCATGGGAGCGACAGAAAAACCGGGATCAAACGCCGGGTTGAACACAAGGGAGGTCGCGATGATAGCGGCTCAGTGTTTCAGCACCTAGCAAAAACGTGTGCCATGCATGCAGCGAGACCTACCAGATCGTGTGCAGTGCAGGGCTTGCTCGCAACTTTGCATCGGCCGTGATCAGGGCTGCGCCGAGCGTGATGGCCGTCGCGGCGATCAGGCGGTCCGCCGGGTCACCGTGCATCTCGTCGCCCCAACTGCCTGCCAGTTGCGCAATGTCGGCATTTACCGGCTCCAGGCGCAGCTCTGGCAGCAAGCGCAGGTCTGCGAGCCATTGATCGACGGGTACGTTGAAGAGCAGGCGTTGGCGACGGACCGCTGTCGTGATCTCAAGGATGCTGATGGTCGAGACGGCGATGGCGTTTTCTGTCGCAGCTCGTTTGATGGCTTTGCGGGCGGCAGCCGTGAGCTTGGCGGGTGTGGTGAGCCACCAGATGAGTACGTGCGTATCGAGGACGATCAAGAGTTTGCCTTTGCACCGCTTTTTCCGCGCGTCTCTGCATTCATCTCCCATTCACCGGATGCGATGACGGATTCAAGCGGCGCATCGTAGCGTTTCAGGCTACCGGCGAGACGTTTGCGGGCGGCGACTGCAGCGTCTTCGGTTGGCATGGGCGACGTGATCTCGGCAATCACGCGGCCACGATTGGTGATGCGCACGCGTTCGCCGCGCTCAACCCGCGCGAGGTACTCGGGAAGGTTCTGGCGCAAGGTTGTTATGCTGACATCGGTGGTAGTAATTTTTGGTGGCATTCTCGCCGCTCATTTTACATGTACATTTGAAATGTACATAAGCATCCCCGGTGTTGCAATATTCAATCTTCAAACGCGCGCCGGCAAACGTCGCAATTGCGCCTTCAGTGCTGCAATCTCGTCCATCAGGTCCAGAGCCAGGGCGACGCCGGCAGTGTTCACTTCCAGATCATGGGCCAGGCGCAAGGCCAGGCGCGCACGGCGTAGCGAGTGTCCCGCAAAGCGCCAGTCCTGCGGGTTGTCGCCGACGGGTTCGAGCACGCCCTCCATGACCCAGGCGTTGATCTGTTCCTCCCGCGCCCGGCATGCCTGGCACAGCTCGCTCAATGACAAATGGATTTCTTCTTCGACGACAAGACCCTGGAGATAAGTGTGGGTGCTCATGAGCTTGCTCCTTCCAGATGCGTACGTGGGTTGAAGTCGAAACCCTTCGCCATGGCGCGGTAGGCCTCCCTGGCGGCTTCGGTCTGAGCGGGAGGCAGGGTAATGGCAAGCGTCACGTACAGATCGCCCGGGGTTTTGCCGGGAATGCCCTTGCCCTTGAGCCGCAATTTGCGGCCGGCCACCGTGCCGGCGGGGATGTTGAGTTTCACACTGCCTTCCGGCGTGGGGGCATTGACGGTGGCGCCCAGTGCCGCTTCCCACGGCGCGACCGGCAGGTCCAGATAAACATCGCCGCCATCGACGTGGAACAGCGGGTGTGGCTTGAAGCCTATTTCGAGGTAGAGGTCGCCCGGCTTGCCGTCCGGGCCACCCGCTTCGCCTTGGCCGGTGAGGCGCAGGTGCTGGCCTTCGCGAATGCCCTTGGGAATGGTCACGTCGAGCGTGCGTTCTTGCGTGGTGACACGGCCTTGCTCATCGACCACCGGAAAATGCAGGCCTATGCTGCGCCGGGCGCCTTTGTAGGCATCTTCGAGCTCGATCAGGATCTTGGCATGATGGTCCTGGCCACGCGCTTGCGCCGTGCGTCGTTGCGCGCGCGCCTGCCGTGCATGCTGACCGAATAGTGCCTCGAAGAAATCGCTCGGGTTGGCGCCGAACTGTCCCTCGCCCACGCCCGACTCCGGCGAGCCCCAGGTGCCCGGGCCGGAAAACTCGAAACCTTCGTCCCAGCCCGGTGGGGGCTGGAAGTCCTGTCCGCCTTTCCAGCCGCCCCGGCTGTCTGCGCCCACGCGGTCGTAGGCAGCACGTTTTTCCGGGTCTTTCAGGACTTCGTAAGCTTCGCCCACTTCCTTGAAGCGTGCCTCGGCATCGGTTTCCTTGCTGACGTCGGGGTGAAATTTTCGCGCCAGCTTGCGATACGCCTGCTTCACTTCGTCCTGCGTTGCCGTGCGCTGCAGTCCGAGCGTTTCGTAGTAGTCCTTGAATTTCATGGCTGAGGCCTCGCCGTTTCAGCTGATGTGTGCCGATTTGCGTTGGGTGTGCGTTGGGTGTGCGTTGAATTTGCGTTGAACGTACGTCCCGCTTTCAGCTTAGCGTGTCCGGAGAAATTGAATTGTTCGCTGCGATGCTTAATGCAAATTTCGTGTTGCACAGTTCAACGAGTGCGGTGCGCATAGGGGACAGATCATGGCGGCACCGAAATTGCTGCACACGTGAGGTGGCCAATGAGGTGGCCATCTGGTCGACAGGCTCGTCTCAATCTGCATGGAGAAAAAATCGCTATGCGCCCATCCGATCTATCTGCCGCACCCGGTTCATTCCACGCTGCGCCAAAGCACTTCTCGATGATCAGGCAGCTACATCTTGCTGACTTCTTCACGCTGGCCAATGCGGCCTGCGGCATGGCTTCGGTATTTCTTGCCATGTTCTACATGCGTAACGAGATGGCCGACTACATTTACGCAGCAGCAGCCATGGCCATTGCGGCGCTGATATTCGATGTGCTCGATGGACGTATTGCGCGCTGGCGTCATCAGCATTCCGCATTGGGTCGCGAGCTCGACTCACTCTCGGACGTCATATCATTTGGTGTCGGCCCGGCGGCGCTGGCAGTTGCTGTCGGCATGCAGGGTGGTTGGGACCTGATCGCGCTGGCCTATTTTGTGTGCTGTGGCGTGAGCCGGCTGGCGCGTTACAACGTGACGGCCGAAAGCCTGTCCGGGGGTGGTGACAAGGTGAAGTATTTTGAAGGCACGCCGATCCCTACGAGTGTGCTGTTGAGCGTCGTGCTGGCAGTGTGCGCATGGCTGGGGCGGATCAACCAGGACATCCCCGCTGGCGTATTGACGTTCGGCCCGTGGGACTTTCATCCCTTGGTCCTGCTATTCGTCCTGTCGGGCACCTTGATGATCAGCAAGACCCTGCGCATTCCGAAATTCTAGGATTGCTCAAAGCGGTTCGGCAAAGTTCAAAGTCCGCGCGCTCTGAAAATTACGCAGCTCGCCGCTGATGGGATCAGTGAAGGCGATGGACTTGGCAAGCAGTTGTAGCGGCCTGGTATGGTCGTCGCTGTTCTCGGCGCATAGCACGGGGTAGATCAGGTCATTGAGGATGGGAATGCCCAGCGCCGTGCAATGCGCGCGCAACTGGTGTTTGCGGCCGGTGACGGGCGACAGTGCATAGCGCGCAAGGTCGCCACGTACTTCCAGTACGTCGATGTGCGTTTCGGCGTTCGGTTCGCCATCGACTTCGCGCATCTGCATGAAACGCATTGCGTCTTCTTCGATGCGGCTGCGATACACCAGCGGTAGTTTCAGCTCGGGGCGCCATGGCGCTATCGCCTCGTAGTGCTTCCGCACACTGCGTTGGCGAAACAGATCCTGATACCTGCCGCGCGTTGATGGTTGAATGCTGAAGAGCACGAGGCCGGCTGTCTCGCGGTCGATGCGATGGATCGGCGCCAGCGAATCGATGCCGAGTTTGCGTTTGAGGCGTACCAGCAGCGTTTCCTGCACATAGCGGCCTGAGGGAATGACGGGCAGGAAATGCGGCTTGTCGGCCACGACCAGATATTCATCCTGGAACAGCACGGTCTCTTCGAACGGGATCGGCGGCTCGTGTTCCAGCGCACGGTAATAGAAAATTCTCAACCCGACCTCGTAATGGCGCTCTGCTGTCACGGCTATGCCAGATTCATCGAGCACGTCGCCGGCAAGCATGCGCTTCGCCCACTCTGCCGGCGATACGGCCGGCAGACGCTCTGCGATGAAGTCCGCGATGCGTGACCAGGGACCCGGCGGCAAGACGATGCAGGTCGGGCTGACACCGTTGCGCGTGGACAACGGTGCGGCGCGTTGTTGCAAGGTACGCCGCGAGAGTGGCCGGGCAGTGGTCATGAATGAAGTACGTCGGGCACCGGTTTGTCTGCCGCTACCGGCATCGCTACTTTCGTTACGCGATGAATCCAGACGATACCCAGCAAAGTCAGCGCCACGGCACACCAGCCATTTGTGCCGTAGCCGATGATCTCGCCGCCAGGCCCGCTGCTGAGCATCAGTCCGCCGAACCAGGCGCCCAGGCCAGTACCGATCGATTGAATGGCCGAGTTCACACTCAGGAAAGCGCCGCGTTTTGCCGGGTCGGGCACGGTCGTCATCAGCGCCTGCAGCGGAATGTTGCGGCCGGATATCGACACCATGAAGAATGGAAAGAAGGCGATGAGTGCCAGCAGCGGCAAGGTTGGCAGATGCGTGATGAACAGCAGTGGCAGCATCGAGAACAAGGCGACATAGCGAAACACCTTGTGCTTGCCGTAGCGGTCGGAAAGCCGGCCAATGGTGCGCGAGGTAAACAGCGTCGCCGCGCCGCCTGCCAGATAGATCCACGAGATGGCTTGTGGCGCGACGCCATGATTGCCGACCAGCACCGGTGAAATGAATGGAATGACCAGCATGGCGGAGATCATCATCATGCCGGTCAGCGCGAAGGCGCGCAGATGTGCTGGCTTGCGCAGCAGGGCAGCCAGATCGGGCAGGACCTCGGCAAGCGGCGTCGGCCGTTTCGCCAGATGTGTTCTCAACGAAGGCACCAGGCGGGCAGCTGCGAGCCAGATCAGCAGCGATAGCATGACGAGCAGATAGAACGGCGTTTGCCAGCCGAACTGCGCGCCGAGCACCACACCGACAGGCACGCCGGCGATGGCCGCCATCGAGAACGAAGTCATCACCACGCCGGTGGCCGTGCCGCGCCGTCTTTCAGGTATTACATCGCCCACGATGGCCATGACGATGGCCCCGAGCACACCGCCGGTGATACCCGCAAAAGCGCGCGCCAGGAGTAACCAATGAAAATTGCCGGCCAGGCCGCAGCCAAGATTCGACAAGGCGAACAAGGCATACACCGCAAGCAGCAGACGCTTGCGGTCGAAACGGTCGATGTAGGTGGCGGCAAACAAGCCGGACAGGCCTGCACACCACGAATATACCGAGACTGCCGTAGCGAACCCCGCGGGCCCGATGGCGAAGGCATGCATGATCTGCGGCCCCAGCGGCATCATGACCATGAAGTCCATGATCACCGTGAATTGTGTCAGCGCCAGCAGCCAGAGGAGGGCGCGTTCGCGTCCTTCCGAGAGAACGGGCGGAGCAGTTATTGCCATGTGAGTCCAACTTTCTGTTCGTGATTCTTGAGTGTGATTCGTGATTCGCGCGTTGCAGAAATGCACGCGTCGACAAATGCCGGCTACTCGCCCTCAGCCAGCTTGCGCGCCCGTTGCAGGCGCCATTGCTCATCCGGATCGCCAGCGTAAACCTCTTCTGCCCGCGTACCGGTTTCCTGCAGTTTTGTATCAAGCGCGATGCGGTTGTCGAAGACGAAGCACTCACCTTCCCAATCCTTGTCCGCATCGGGCATCGTCGCGAAATAATTCAGAATGCCACCTTCGAGCTGATACACGGGCATGTCGAAACCCAGCATCCAGGCGGCGGTTTTCTCGCAACGAATCCCGCCGGTGCAGTACATGGCTACGCGCTTGCCCTGTGCTTTCCACGCCGCAACGTTGTCTTCGATATAGCGTGGGAAATCGCGAAAATTATTCACCTGCGGGTCGACCGAATTCCTGAAGCGGCCAAGGCGATATTCGAAGCTGTTGCGGTTGTCGATCAGTACAACGTCATCTTCTGCAATCAGCTCCCGCCAGGCCTGGGGGCTGACATGTGTGAATGCGTCAGCAACGGCTGGCACATCGATCACCACGTCATCGACACCGAGCGGCAGGACTTCCGGTCTGGTGTGCACCTTCATGCGATGGAAGGGGGCGGTCGTGCATGCGCTGCGCTTGAAAACGATGTCGCTGAACAAGCCGCCGAAACGTTCATCCACTGTCAAACCGGTTTGAAACGCATCCAGCGCTGCCGCCGTGCCGGCGACCATGCCGTTGATGCCCTCGCATGCCACCAGAATACTGCCGCCCAGGTCGGCAGTCAGCTCGCGCAAAACATTTGCGCACTCTTCGGGCTGCGCAATGCTGACGAACCTGTAAAACGATATGTGTTCGATGGGAGGGGAATGAAGCGTATTGTCTGGCATGCTGGATCGCCGGCAACCGGGCAGCGAAGCACTGAAAGGGATTCCGATTGTAGCTGTACGTCGGGTGAGAACGAAGCTCGATGCAGCAGGCGCTGCGTTGATGGGAATGCCGCTTGCTATGTGCAGCCCAGGAGGACCTGAATCATGTCGAGAATCAATGGCGCTACCGGCCACCAGCCAGTGGAACCGGATCGGGGGCCGGAATCTCCGCCGCAGGAAGAACCCAGTCCCGGCATCCCGCAGCCGAAGCATCGCGATCCGGAAGACCCGGACTACGACGACGCCGACTAGGGTGGTGTGCGGTCCGAAGCTTGAAATGCATGGCAGAAATCAAATAAACAGAGGTTGCCGGGGTGGAAAATACTGCAGAGCGGATTCAAGAGGAGGTGCAGCCGGCAGCGCCGCTCACTGTGTCGCCGGACGTTGTTCAAGCGCGGGCAGAAACTGCGCCGCCGGTAGTTGAAAAACCAGGCAAGCTGGCACGCATCATCAAGGCCGACAGATCGGTTCCGGTCATGGGTCTGTTTGTGCTCGCCGTTTTCTATACGGTCTATTTCGCCAAACCCTTCCTGTTGCCGGTCATGCTGGCGCTGTTTCTGGTATTCGTGCTGCGACCGCTGGTGCGGGTTCTCAATCAACGCTTGCGTCTGCCTTTGCCCCTCGGCTCGGCCTTGGTTGTTTTCGGTTTGCTCGGCGCGCTGGGTGTTGGTGGCGCTGTGCTGTCAGGGCCGGCGATGGACTGGATCGAGCGGGCGCCGTCTTCGATGCACGATATCGATCAGAAGATCGGCAAGCTCAAGCGCTCGGTGCAGAACATGCAGCGCGCCACCCAACGCATCGACGATCTGACCAAGGTCGAGCCGCAGAACCGGGTGCGCGAAGTCGCCATGGCACGTATCTCTTTTGGCAGCATGCTGCTGGCGGGCACGCAAGCATTCATGCTGAGCGCATTTTCGGTAGTCATCCTGGTGTTCTTCCTGCTTGCATCCGGTGATTCCTTGCTGCGCAAGGTCGTGAAGATCACGCCGAGCCTGCGCGACAAGATCAAGGCCGTGGAAATCGCACGCACCGTGGAGCGCGACGTAGGGCGCTATTTGTTGACGCTTACCGGCATCAATCTGGTGCTCGGTGTGGCGACGACGCTGGCCATGTTCGCGCTTGGCATGCCCAACGCCATGCTGTGGGGGGCGATGGCTTTTGGCCTGAATTTCATTCCTTACCTCGGGGCAACCATCACCCTTGTCGTGCTGACGGTGGTTGCCGTCCTGACGTTCGACCAGATCGGACATGCGGCGCTGGTGCCCGTGGTTTTCCTGAGCATCACGACACTCGAGGGCCAGATTCTCCAGCCTTTTGTCATTGGCCGCAGTTTCTCCGTGAATCCCGTCCTGGTATTTCTTTCCCTGCTTTTCTGGGGCTGGATGTGGGGCATTGTCGGCATGCTCATGGCCGTGCCGATTCTCGTGACATTCAAGATTCTTTGCGCCCACATTGAAAGTCTGGCGAGCATTCACGAGTTCATGGATCGCTGAGGCGCGGAAGCGCTCTGCGGCTCCACCTCATTGCGTTGAGGGTTTTACCCCGCTTTCCGGACGCGACGAGGCACTCGCCGATCCGCTGATGGGCAAACCCGGTGCGGGTTTACGCTCTGACAAATTCCTTCTTCCGGTCATTCTGCCAATCAACTTTTGATTCGTGATGCCGATATATCGAGGATTGCCCGGTCCCTATCACCGCCAGGCAACCAGCGAGGTATGGCTAGCGATGAGATTCTTGTCAAACGTTCCGATTGCGATCCGCCTGGCCGGCGCGTTTTCGGCCGTGCTGGCGCTGCTCGGGGCGGTGATCTTGCTTGGGCTCAGCCAGATAGATCGTATCGGCGAGTCCAGCCGCAAGCTGGCTTCGACAAGCCTGCAGAATGTCATCCTCGTACACAACGCGCAGGGCGCCGCCCAGGCCGGGGCCTCATTGCTGCATTCGCTTTTCCTGCTGGACCGGGAGAAGCGCATTCCTGTCTATGCGCGCATTGACCAGAACGCTCGCATCAGGGATTCGGCCATTTCAGAATTGTTGGCCTCCAGCGAGGCGCCCAGCTTTCGCGCAATGGTGGTGCAGGTTGCCAAGGCTCGAGATCAGTTTGTTGTCGCTTTCAACCAGACGGTCGATGAAGTGGAGCTCGAAAGCGGCGTTGCGCGCTGGCTGATGCTCAGCAAGACAATGCCTGCCCTGCAGACCATGCTGGACAAGCTCGATCAACTCGTCGAGCTGCAGTCGGCGCAGGCCAACCAGACCATCCAGGGCATCCAGATTCAGCAAGCTGACAGCAAGCAACTCATTCTCTTGCTCGGGCTGGCATCGCTGCTGGTTGCCTGTGTCTCTGCATTCGCCATTACGCGCTCCATATCGCGACCACTCGAACAGACTGCCAAGCTGGCGCGCGATGTTGCCGCGGGCCATTTCGACGGCGCCATTCCGGAGGCCGGGCGCGATGAGATGGGCGTGCTGATCCGGGCACTCGACGAAATGCGCGGCGGCATTGCAGCACGCGAGCAACGCATCGTCGAGCTCGCTTATCACGATGTGCTGACACGCCTGCCGAATCGCACACTGTTCAACGATCGTCTGCAACAGGCAGTCAAGGCGGCAACCCGCGGCAATCACGCAGTGTCAGTCATCGTGATGGATCTGGATCGCTTCAAACAGGTCAATGACTTGTTGGGGCATCCGGTGGGGGACGAGTTGCTGGGCAAGGTTGCGGATCGCTTGCGCAGTGTCGTGCTGCGTGATTCGGACACAGTGGCCCGCATTGGCGGCGACGAGTTCGCCGTATTGCTGCCAACGCAAACGGGCGCTGAAGCCATCATCGTCGCCAAACGACTCCTGGCAGCGCTTGAAGAGCCTATCGGTCTGCAGGGGCAACTGGTCGATGTGAGTGCCAGCTTCGGGCTGGCGTCGTTCCCCGAGCATGGTCACGAGGCGGCAGAACTTATGTCGCGCGCCGATATCGCGATGTATGTTGCCAAGCAGGCGGGCTCTGGTTACGTGCTCTTCGAATCGAACCAGGAGCGCAGCAGCGAACATGGTCTGAGCTTGTTGAGTGACCTGCGACATGCCTTGGAGAACAATGAATTCCTGCTCAATTTCCAGCCCAAGTTGCGGCTTGGGTCGGGCGCCTGTAACTCTGCCGAAGTGCTGATCCGCTGGAAGCACCCCACGCGCGGCCTCATTCCACCAGATCAGTTCATCCCGTTTGCCGAGCAGACCGGCTTCATCAAGATGATTACGCGCTGGGTGCTGGAAAACGCCTGCCGACAAGCTGCAGCGTGGCATGCGCAAGGTCTGATTCTGGCAATCAACGTCAATATCTCGACGCGCGATCTGGTCAGCCACGATCTGCCGACGCTGGTCGCGCAAATCCTTCAGCAGACGGGTTTCCCCACCGAGTTGCTATGCCTGGAAATTACCGAGAGCGCGATCATGGATGATCCCGTCCACGCACTTGCCTCGCTGACGCGACTCAACGCAATGGGTGTGCGCCTGTCGATCGACGACTTCGGTACCGGTTATTCCTCGCTGGCGTACCTGAAAAAGCTGCCGGTGCAGGAATTGAAAATCGATCGCTCCTTCGTCATGAATCTCGATGCCGATGCGGGCGACGAAGTGATCGTGCGTTCGACCATCGAGCTTGCCCACAATATGGGCCTCAATGTCGTTGCGGAAGGGGTCGAGAATGCGCGCGTGCTGCAGCAGCTCACGGATCTTGGCTGCAATGAAGCGCAAGGGTATTTCTTCAGCCGGCCATTGCCTGCGCTGGAGTTTTCAGCGTGGCTGAAAACCGCACCGAGTTTCGCGACGCAACCCGAGCATGCGGATACCTGATTGCGCAGTTCGTCATTCCCGCTCTCGCGGGATGACGAAATTCAAGCCGAAATTCAAGCTCCAGAAATCCATCCTGAATTACAGCTTGCCGCAATCCACGAGCTTGAACTCTACGCGCCGGTCGATGGCATCCTGGATATCGTCGGTGCCGGTGCCAACGATGTTTTCTTTCCAGCCCAGCCCGATGGGTCTGGAGCGTTGCAGTATCTGCGGAAAGTCCTTTTGCATCAGCTTCTGCACGGCAGTGGCCCGCTGCAGGGAGAGCTGCTCATTGAAGGTCGAGCTGCCACTGTGACTACTATGCCCCGCAATCAGCAGACAGCCGTTGCTGCGTGCAAACAGCTTGGCAATCTGGCGTAGCCAGATGGCATATTGCCCACGCAATTCCGTGTCGTTGATGAAGTCGGTCGAGGCGACGCCAAAGAACAACTTGGTGCTGATGTTGTTGTTCTGATAACCGATGTTGACCAATTGGCCGAATGCCACTTCTGCTTCGCTGCTTTTGCGCAAGCGGCGGTTGGTCTGGTACAGCCCTGCATACGTCTTCATGATCTGGCCGTCGGGCCGTAGCGATGCGGCCTTGTACATGCCGAGCGCCTGCTCAAGTTTGTCGGCTTCGTAAGCGGCGTCGGCTTCAGCGAGCAGCGACGCGGTCGGGAGCGAGTCGAAATAGGCCGGGTCTGCCTGCTGGCCTGGCGACATCTGAGCGGTCTCGATCTGACCCTCAACCCGTTTATCCTTCAGGTACATCGGGCTGTCCTGATAGGCCGCGACAGGCGTGACATCGATCTTCTTGTCGGCGATCCAGGCATCGGCGCTTGCAACGACCCGACCACTCTTGCGCTCGATGACGGCCAGCGCCAGTTTGTACATCTTCCCCTTGTCATCGGGCGAGGGCGAATACAGCATGGCGCCGCTCACCACGTATTTCGCGGTGTCGTAGTTTTCAAGCGTCAGCGGAACGAAGACATACCTCTCCGATACCTTCGCCGCCTCTTCGCGCAGGATCCTGTCCACCGCAATGCTGGCCTGATTCACTTCGGCGGTATTGGCGTCGACGACCGGATCGATCATGAAAATGGTCTTGCCGGTGGCAATGCCTACTGCCAGGCCGGTAAGGCCTTCCTGTTGCTTGACCTGCTGCATCAAGGCATTGGTCACCGCATGTACTGCCTCGTTGAAACTCTGCGGTGCAGCGGTGGATTTGGGCGGCGGTGTCTTGCAGGCAAAAGCACACAGCGCCATCAGCCCCACAGCCAGGTAGCGCACAGCAAGGACGATATTCTTGTTCATGAATGACCTCTCGTGATTCCCGGAAGGTGCATTGTCTCTCCGGTATTTTTCTTGGATTCGATTCTATTGATGGGGCCGACCGTCTTCAAACTACAGCAACTGGCCGGCCTCACTGTAACGCATGGTAGATGAAGCAAGCCAAATGCCGGCAAGCTCACCGACTTAAGTCTATATAAGGACCTGAGTCTATAGACTTTGCGGCGTTAGACCGCGCCCAGCCCGCCCAGCAAGGCAGCCGCCGCCAGCCACCACAGCGGGTTCTTGTCTGAATAGTACGAGAGCGCGGCGCCACAAGCAGCAAACGCATAGACCTGCCAGCTGTCCCCGGTTGTCCGCACCAGCAGGCAACCGCTGCCAAGCACCAGGCCGATCGTGATCGGTGTGAGCCCCCTTTCGATGGCCTTGCGCCAGTCCGAATGACTGAAACGATCCCACAACTTGCCGACGCCGAACGCAAGAAGCGAAGACGGGCCGCACATGCCAATAGTGCACACAAGAGCGCCGCCCAAGCCGGCAAGCTTCCAGCCGATCAGGCTCACGATCAGCACGTTCGGGCCCGGGGCAGCCTGGGTAATGGCATAGAGCGACGCGAACTCCGCGCTGCTGATCCAGCCATGTGTTTCGACAATCTGGCGATGCAATTCGGGCAGGGTCGCGCTTGCACCGCCGACCGCCATGAGCGACAGAAGGCAGAAGCGGAAAAAGAGTTCGACGACGGAAGGGGGCGTCATGTTTTCTTCTCCGCCCGGTCGCGCTCATGCCTCACGCTATGCCAGCCAAAAGCAATGCCGACGGGTGCCAGGACCAGCAGCACGCCAAGCAGCGGCAGGCGCAGCCAGACCACTGCCATGAATGCCAATAGCATGATCGCGACAGACCATGCATTGCGATCCATCTTCATAGCCAGTTTGGCACTGGTGGCGATGATCAGCCCTGCAGCCGTGGCGGCGACGCCAATGAGAGCCTGATTCACGATTGCCGATTGGGCGAAGTGATCGTACAGGCTGGCCAGCAGCAGCACGATCGCCAGGGGCGCCAGCATGAGGCCAGAAACAGCGCAGAGAGAGCCCTGCCAGCCCTGGAAGCGCGCGCCTATCACGACGGACATGTTGACGATGTTCGGGCCGGGCAGCGTCTGACCCAGGCTGAGCAATTCCGTAAATTGCCGGTCGGTCAGCCAGCGTCGATCATCGACCAGCATGCGACGCGCGTGCGGCAATACGCCACCAAAGCCGGACATTCCGGTCTTGAAGAAACCGGTGAAGAGCTGGAGGCAGGTTGGGGATACAAGGCGTTCCGGGTTCTTCATTAGGTATTTTGTTCGAAAGTCGGCCGATTCCACTAAGATGAGCGCCAGATACCGGCTTGGTCTGCCTCAGTCGGGGCTCCGCAGGCTGCCGAGACTATGTAACAGCGGTATGTAATAGGTTTACCCGGGTTAGAAGCTATGCGAATATACAAAAATCGATAATATCGATTTTTTTGCGGCGATAAAAACAGTTCGCCTTCGGTGCATGCCGATGTGATGGACAAATATTCTGGAGAGATGACATGAAAATTCGACAAGCCTGCCCGCGGCCAAAGCCGGCGTTTTACCTTGGTTTGATAACCGCCCTGTTGGGGGCAGCCCTTCTTGGTGCCTGTGGCGGTGGAAGTAGCAACAACGAAATTCCGCCATCTGCAAGCGGCTCCTCTTCGAGTAGCAGCTCCACTTCCAGTGCAGCTTCTTCAGCAGCGGCGTCCTCGGCAGCAGCTTCCTCCGCGGCAGCTTCCTCGGCCGCGGCATCGTCGGCTGCAGCTTCTTCAGCGGCAGCATCGAGCTCTAGTAGCGTGACGGTCCCCGCTCCCGACAATGCATGGGCGTTCGACAGCACCGCTGCCCCCGGCTTCACGCCGATGACACCCTACGCCGGGGCCAACAATCTGACTGCTGGATCCACAAGCGCAACTAACCTGGGTGTCTTCTCTCTCACCGCAAACAAGGCTGGCACAGCAAACGCGGCAATCAGGATCACGCCTGGTACCGGCGGTGGTAACGACTACTATCGTATTACCCCGTTTGGGTCGGTTCCCGCCACTCTTGCTACTCCGGCGGCTATCACGGTAGAAGCGATGATCCAGTTTTCAACGGTCACTGCCACGGGGAACATGGTAATCGTCAAGCATCTTAATGCTGGCAACACCCAAGGCTATAGTCTGTATCTGAAGCCTGATGGAGTTACCGTGGGGTTCCGCGTTAACAACAGCGCAGTCTATGAGCAGGTCGCGACGATTTCAACGAGCGGTGGCTGGAGTCACATCGTTGCGACCTATGACGGAACGAGCATGCACCTGTATGTCAATGGTGTGGAAGTTGGTTCGGGCTCAGGCACCGTCACGACACCTGGCGCAATTCTGGATTCGGCCACCGACTTCCAGGTGGGTGGAAATAGTACAAGCGCCTCGACTGCCGCGGTGAATGGCGCTATCGACGACGTGCGTATCTACGACGTTGCACTGACTCCGGCGCAAGTTTCGGCGCGCTACGCGACGTACTGAAATCGACCGCAATAAATTCAAGATCGTCTGAAGGAGGTCTTGAACATGGCCCCAAGTCGCGAGACTTGGGGCTTTTTTATTGCATTACCTTAATGTTTCTCCCTATCGCTGTAGATGGGCGTCATCATGTTGATGTGCCTACTCAATCACGAACTCCCCATGTCCCACGCCAAATCCCGCGAAATTGTTCTTGATATCAAGATGACGGAAGAGCTGCTTCAGGGCCTGGCCAAGCTGCGCGAAACCTGGAAGCGCGACCCGGCGTCCTTGCGCAAGGGCCTGAGCTGTACTGAATCGAATGAAGGCGAGTTCGTGCTGGTCGCTGCAGAGTCAGCCTTCGTGACGCTTCCTGGCGCCTGTGTCATCACCAGCGTGGGCGCTGTCGAACTTGCAGATGTCGGGCCTGTTTTCGTGGAAGGTGCGCACTCCAAGACGCTCATTCTCAGATCGACGCCCGATGGCTGGCGTTTCTCCGTTAAATTCGTGCCGCCGGTAGTGCGCGAACGGAATTTACCGCACTGAAATAAATGTAAAGCTGACTGCGATAAAACGTAAAGCAAACGGCCCGCACATGGCGGGCCGTTTGCTTTACGTTGAAGGCGAAGCGCTGCGTCAGGCGCCGCTCTTCTATCTACACCTTCACCTCATCAGCGATTTCCTGATACTCGCTAATCTGATTGAAGTTCATATAACGATAAATCTTGCTGCCGTCGGCGTTGATGACGCCCATGTCGGCGTGATATTCCGCCACGGTCGGGATGCGGCCAAGCTTCGACGAAATCGCGGCCAGTTCAGCAGAGGCGAGATACACATTGCTGTTCTTGCCGAGACGGTTCGGGAAGTTGCGTGTCGAGGTAGACACGACGGTTGCGCCTTCCTTCACCTGCGCCTGGTTGCCCATGCACAGCGAGCAGCCCGGCATTTCGGTGCGGGCACCGGCATTGCCAAACACGCTGTAGTGGCCCTCCTTGGTCAGTTCGGACGCGTCCATCTTGGTCGGTGGTGCGATCCACAGCTTGACCGGAATATCGCGGCGACCTTCGAGCAGCTTGGAGGCCGCGCGGAAGTGGCCGATGTTTGTCATGCACGAACCGATGAAGACTTCATCGATCGGTGTGTTCTGCACTTCCGACAGGAACTTGGCGTCGTCCGGGTCGTTCGGGCAGCACAGGATCGGTTCCTTGATGTCGTCGAGGTTGATCTCGATGACCTCGGCATATTCGGCATCTGCATCCGGTTGCAGCAGTTCACCGTTAACGATCCAGTCTTCCATCTTGGCGATGCGGCGCTCGATGGTGCGCTTGTCGGCATAGCCGTCGGCAATCATGTTTTTTAGCAGGACGATATTCGACTTCAGGTACTCGATGACCGGCTCGCGATTCAGATGTACTGTGCAACCGGCAGCTGAACGTTCTGCGGAGGCGTCGGAGAGTTCGAATGCCTGTTCGATCTTGAGATCGGGCAAGCCTTCGATTTCGAGGATGCGGCCCGAGAAGGCGTTGACCTTGCCCGCCTTGGCGACGGTGAGCAGACCTTGCTTGATGGCGTAGAGCGGGATGGCATGCACGAGGTCGCGCAGGGTGACGCCGGGCTGCATGGTGCCCTTGAAGCGCACCAGTACGGATTCCGGCATGTCCAGCGGCATCACGCCGGTAGCGGCCGCGAACGCGACCAGGCCGGAGCCGGCCGGGAAGCTGATGCCGACCGGGAAGCGCGTGTGGCTGTCGCCGCCGGTGCCGACGGTGTCGGGCATCAGCATGCGGTTGAGCCAGCTGTGAATGATGCCGTCGCCAGGACGCAATGAGATGCCACCGCGATTGGCGATGAACTTGGGCAGCTCGCGATGCGTCTTGACGTCGACCGGTTTCGGATACGCGGCTGTATGACAAAAGGATTGCATGACCAGATCGGCCGAGAAGCCGAGGCAAGCCAGATCCTTTAGCTCGTCGCGTGTCATCGGGCCTGTGGTGTCTTGCGAGCCGACGGAAGTCATCCTGGGTTCGCAGTAGGTGCCTGGACGCATGCCTTTACCCTCGGGCAGGCCACATGCGCGACCGACCATCTTCTGCGCCAGCGTGTAGCCCTTGCCAGTGTCGGCAGGGATCTGTGGCAGACGGAAGAGGGTGGAAGCTGGCTGGCCGAGGAATTCGCGCGCCTTGGCGGTGAGACTGCGACCGATGATCAGATTGATACGACCACCGGCACGCACTTCGTCGAGCAGCACGAGATTCTTCAGTGCGGATTCGGCAACCACTGCGCCGCCCTTGAGCACCTTGACGGCGCCGGTGGCGTGATCGACGTTCAGTTCGATCTCGTCGCCCATATCGAGTTTGGATGTGTCTAGCTCAACAGCCAGCGCGCCGGCGTCTTCCTGCGTGTTGAAGAAAATCGGAGCGATCTTGCCGCCGAGGCAGACGCCACCGAATTTCTTGTTTGGTACGAAGGGAATGTCTTCACCGGTCCACCACAGTACGGAGTTCGTCGCGGACTTGCGCGAGGAGCCGGTACCGACTACATCGCCCACGTAGGCAACGAGATTACCCTTGGCTGCGAGGTCCTGAATCATCTTGATCGGACCGCGCTTGCCGTCGTCTTCCGGTGTGATGCCGGGGCGGGTGTTCTTGAGCATGGCGAGTGCATGCAGCGGAATATCCGGGCGGCTCCAGGCGTCGGGAGCGGGTGATAGGTCATCGGTGTTGGTTTCACCAGTGACCTTGAGAACGGTCAGCTTTATGCTGGACGGGAATTCGGGACGTGTGGTGAACCACTCGGCTTCAGCCCAGCTCTTGATCACGCCCTGCGCAATCACGTTACCTTCCTTGGCCTTCTCCGCGACATCGTGGAAGAAGTCGAACATCAGCAAAGTCTTCTTCAGGCCTTCCGCGGCGACCGGCGCCAACGCCGTGTCGTCGAGCAAGTCGATCAAGGGCTTGACGTTGTAGCCACCGACCATGGTGCCGAGCAACTCGGTTGCCTTGGCTTTGGAGATTTGCGGTGCAATGACATCGCCATGCGCGACAGCAGCGAGGAAGGAGGCCTTGACCTTGGCTGCATCATCGACACCAGGCGGCACACGGTGAGTAATCAGATCAACGAGAAAAGCCTCCTCGCCAGCAGGTGGACTCTTCAGTAATTCGACTAGGTCGCCTGTCTGTTTGGCATCCAGCGGCAGGGGTGGAATACCCAGCGCGGCGCGCTCGGCAACGTGTTGGCGATAGGCTTCAAGCACAGTCAAATCCTCCAGCAGTGTTCCGTTCACCCATCGGGCGGCGGTATTCACAAATTGAAAAAACGCTCGTGTGCATTGCCCGGCAATTCACAGCCCGTGGCGTGTGCACGCTTCAATAAATTCCAGTAATAGCGATACGAGGCGCGGTCGTGCAGACGACCGTGCAACTGTATCGGCCCCCACGACGCAGCCTGCGCCGCGACGATCACTTCATTTGCTTCCACCAACTCCGAGTAGTCCGATTGCATGGCACTCAGAATCGGGTCTATCTGGTTCGGGTGAATGCTCCACATGCGCAGGAAACCGAATTCCTCGTGCGCACGGCGCGCATCTTCCCGAATGTTCGCAATATCGTGCAATTCCGTTGTGACGTTATGCGTCGGCGTCACACCATGCGCCAGCGCAGCGGCAACAATCTCCGTCTTCGCCCTGCGCACGAGCATGTGATCGAATTGCCCCGGGCTTTTCATCGCGCTGCCCGGAATGGCACCGTGATGGGCACTGACAAAATCCATCAAACCAAAATCGAGCGAAGCAACGCCTTGCAGCGCAGCGATCTGCCAGACCTGGTGCAGGGCACCGTGCGTCTCGATCAGCACGTGCAGCGGTATTTGCCGTTGCAGCCCGCACCGTTGCTCACTGTCACGCAGTGTGGACAACACCCACCGTACGTCATCCACATTGCGCGCTTTGGGCAGCGTCACATAAGCGAGGCGCGTGCCAGCGACGCTGACGATGTGTTGCAGATCTGCCAACCACGCTGCGTGCGTCACATCGTGAATACGGGCACCGACGCGGTCGAAGCGATTCTCATCGCTCATCAGCAGTGCTGCGACAAGCGCGGCGTGCTCGGCTTCGGTACCCACACTGGCACCGTCTTCGCAATCAAGCGTTACATCAAAACCTGCGATCCCTTTGTGGGCACGTTCAGCTTGCAGGGCCAAGGCCTTGCGCATGAGCTTCTCGCTGCCTGCATAGTGATCGACTGCCGGTATGGAGGGAACCTGCCCTCCATCCGGGACAAGTACCGCATCAGGATGACTGCGGTTCATGATGATTGCTTGGCTTGGTCGCTTACTTCAGCAGGTCTGCAACGCCAGCGCGTTCTTCTTCCAGCTCGTTCAGCGTGAAGTTGATGCGCTCACGCGAGAACTCGTCGACTTCAATACCTTCGACGCGCTTGTACTCACCGTTTTCGGTCGTAACGGCAACACCGAAGACGATACCTTCAGGAATGCCATAGGAGCCATCCGAAGGGATACCCATGGTGACCCATTCGCCTTTGGAGCCAAGCACCCAGTCGCGCACATGGTCGATGGCGGCGTTGGCGGCAGAGGCGGCAGAGGAGAGGCCGCGCGCTTCGATAATGGCTGCGCCGCGCTTGCCAACTTTTGGCAGGAAGGTTTCGCGGTTCCAGGTTTCGTCGTTGATCAGGCCTTTCACGTTGTCGCCATTCGAAGTGACAAAGCGGTAGTCGGCATACATCGTTGGCGAGTGGTTGCCCCATACGACCAGATTCTTCAGGCTCTCGACGGTGCGGCCAGACTTGGTTGCCAGTTGCGACAGCGCGCGGTTGTGGTCGAGGCGAAGCATCGCGGTGAAGTTCTTTTCTTTCACGCGGCCGAATTTCTTCGCCGTTTCCTTGGCGATATATGCGTTTGTATTGCAAGGGTTACCGACGACGAGCACCTTGACCTCCGGGTCGGCATACTGGCCGATGGCCGCGCCTTGCACGGTGAAGATCTTGGCGTTTTCGGTCAGCAGGTCCTTGCGTTCCATGCCGGGGCCGCGCGGGCGGGCGCCGACCAACAATGCCACTTGCGTATCCTTGAATGCAACAGCAGGATCATCCGTTGCGATCACGCCAGCGAGCAGCGGAAAAGCGCAATCTTCAAGCTCCATGATCACGCCATTGACCGCTTTCTGCGCCTGCGGCAGATCCAGCAATTGCAGAATGACGGGCTGATCCTTGCCAAGCATCTCGCCGCTGGCAATGCGGAACAGCAGGCTGTAGCCAATTTGGCCGGCGGCGCCGGTAACAGTGACGCGGATGGGGGACTTGGACATGAAGGCAGCTCCTGGGCGCGAAAATCAACGAAAAATCAATGGTTGGACAAATATGAATCGCATTTGCGCCGTTCCTTGCGGAGAGGCGATTTGGCGATCAGCACGTCAGTCGCGAATTCATTCGTGACTGTAGCGCAGCATCTCGTGCAGCGCACAAATACGTCGCACCGGCGTCGGCTTCGATCCGGCAACAAGCGGTCAGCTTTGGTTGGCTGGGTTGAAGAATACATCGATTTTTCAAACTGTGTCAAAAGCTATCTATTGTCTTATATAAGACAATAGACGCTATATGGACTGTGTCAAATTTTTATGCTTGAATGCGTTCATGGCACACGTCTCGCCCACTTTCAGCCCTTTGTATCAGCAGATCAAAAGCTTGGTGCTGCAGGCTCTTGAGGCGGGTGAGTGGGTGCCGGGCCAAGCCATTCCCAGCGAGCAAGACCTTGCAGTGCGCTTCGGCGTAAGTCAAGGCACGGTTCGCAAAGCAATTGACGAATTGTCGGCAGAGAACATCGTGCTGCGTCGCCAGGGCAAGGGGACGTTTGTTGCTTCGCACCACGATCCGCGCGCATCATTCCGGTTCTTGCGTCTCGTTCCGCTTAGCGGTGGGGCCGGTCAGCCAAGGAGTTTTCCTCTTGAGTGCTGGAAAGCGAGGGCCGGGCAGGAAGCATCGAAGAATCTGCATGTGCCCTTGGGGAGCCCGATCATCATCGTGCGCCGTTTGTTGAAGTTCGACGTGAAGCCGGTGGTTGTCGACGAGATTTATCTGCCTGGCGAGATGTTTCAGGGTTTGACGCTGGAAGTCTTGCAGGACTGGGAAGGTTCTCTGTACAGCCTTTTCGAAACGAGATTTGGTTTGCGCATGATCCGCGCATCAGAACGCATTCGCGCGGTAGCAGCGGAGCGGCAGGTGGCTGAGGCCTTGGGCGTGGCGGAACACACGCCTTTGTTGTCGGTGGAGCGGGTTGCTTATACATATGGCGACAAACCGGTCGAGTGGCGGCGTGGTTTATATTCCACGGCCGAGCATTTCTACCTGAACGAGTTGAGTTGAATTCGAGTTGAATGTCATATCTGTCGGCGATGGTCGCGTAAGAATCGTTCTTTGAATTGCGGCGGTATTTTTGCCGCCCGTACTGGAGGTGTGCTGTATGGCGGAAGCAACTGTCCGTAAGGCAAGACCCAAGCATCTGAATCTCGTGCAGATCAGGTTGCCGCTGCCGGGTATCGTTTCGATTCTTCATCGCATCAGCGGCGTCGCCCTGTTCCTGTGCTTGCCTTTGCTGTTGTGGTTGTTCGGCGCCAGCCTGGGTTCGCAGGAAGAGCTTGAGTCTTTCTATGCAGTGTTCGGCTTCAGTGTTCTGGGCTTGCCCATCGTCAAGCTTGTTCTGCTCGGCTTGCTCTGGTCATTCCTGCATCACTTCTGCGCAGGCATCCGTTTTCTTCTTCTCGATATGCACATCGGCATTGAATTGCCGGCCGCGCGCATGAGCTCGGTGATCGTGCTGGTCGTAAGCCTGGCACTTACCGTGGTGACAGGAGCCTTGATATGGTGAAGCGGCTTGTAGTGGGTGCGCACTACGGTTTTGGTGACTGGTTGTTGCAGCGCCTGACCGCCGTAGTCATGGCGCTCTATACCGTGCTTCTGGTCGTTCGCTTGTTGATGATGCCGTCCCGCGACGTGTTCGCCTGGTACGACGTGTTCGCCAACGGCCCGATGCGTTTTGCGACCTTCCTGTTTTTCATGTCTTTGTTCTATCACGCGTGGGTTGGCGTAAGGGATATCTTCATGGACTACGTCAAGCCCATCAGCGTGCGTCTGGCCTTGCATGCTGTCGTGGCATTCCTGCTATTGGGTTACGCCGGTTGGGCCGCCCAGATTCTGTGGAGGCTGTAATTGAAAGTCGCCAAGCGTACGTTTGATGCAGTGATCGTCGGTGCCGGTGGCGCCGGCATGCGCGCTGCGGTGACCCTGGCGGAGTCCGGTCTGAAGACCGCCGTCATCTCGAAAGTTTTCCCGACCCGTTCGCACACTGTTGCGGCACAGGGTGGTGTGTCAGCGTCCCTCGGTAATTCCGAGCCGGATCACTGGACCTGGCACATGTATGACACTGTCAAGGGCTCCGACTGGCTCGGAGACCAGGACGCAATCGAATTCATGTGCAAGCAGGCGCCGCAGGTTGTGGTGGAGCTTGAGCATTACGGCATGCCGTTTGACCGTCTCGACAACGGCAAGATTTATCAGCGCCCGTTCGGCGGTCACATGTCGAACTTCGGCGAAAAGCCCGTGCGTCGCGCCTGTGCGGCGGCTGACCGCACTGGCCACGCCATGCTGCATGCGCTGTATCAGCGCAATGTGCGCGCCAACACGCAGTTCTTCGTCGAATGGCTGGCGCTGGATCTGTTGCGCGCACCTGATGGTCGCGTGCTCGGTGTGCTCGCCATGGAAATGGAGACTGGTGAAATCACCGCCTTCCAGGCCAAGGCAACGCTGTTTGCCACCGGTGGCGCAGGGCGTATCTATTACTCCTCGACCAATGCCTTCGTGAATACCGGCGATGGCGTTGGCATGGCCGCGCGCGCAGGCGTGCCGCTGGAGGATATGGAGTTTTGGCAATTCCACCCGACCGGCGTGGCGGGCGCAGGCGTGCTGATTACTGAAGGCGTACGCGGCGAAGGCGGCATCCTGCGCAATAGCGATGGCGAACGCTTCATGGAGCGTTACGCACCGAATGCCAAGGATCTGGCTTCGCGCGACGTCGTGTCCCGTGCCATGGTGACCGAGATCAACGAAGGTCGCGGCTGTGGTCCGAACAAGGATTACGTGCTACTCGACATCACCCACCTTGATCCTGCAACCATCATGCAGCGTCTGCCAGGCATTCACGAAATCGCGATCCAGTTCGCGGGCGTGGACCCGATCAAGGCGCCGATCCCGGTTGTACCTACCTGTCATTATCAGATGGGGGGCATCCCGACGAATTACCACGGCGAAGTCGTTGTCGATGGCGCTTCTGTTGCTGGCTTCTACGCAGCGGGCGAATGTGCCTGTGCTTCGGTGCATGGCGCCAATCGACTCGGTACCAACTCGCTGCTCGATCTGCTGGTGTTCGGCAAGAGCTCTGGCGAGTCGATGGTCGAGTTCATCCGTAAGGAGCCCGCCGCGTTGCAAGAAATCCCGCAGAGCGAGATCGACAAATCGCTGGCACGTGTGGATCGCCTGAATACGCAAACGAACGGCGCGGACGTGCATGAAACGCGTCTGTCGATGCAGCGCACGATGCAGAATCACGCGGGCGTTTTCCGCTTCAAGGACATGCTGCAGCAAGGTGTCGACAAGATTCTCGATATCGAGAAACAGGTCGCGCAGACCGAGATCAAGGACAAGTCGCAGGTGTGGAATACGGCGCGTATCGAAGCGCTTGAGCTGGACAATCTCATCGAGGTTGCCAAGGCCACCATCATCTCCGCCAATGCCCGCACCGAATCGCGCGGCGCGCATGTACGCGATGACGCGCCGGATACGCCAGAGCATCCGAACGGTCGTGACGATGCCAACTGGCTCAAGCATTCGCTGTGGCATCGCGAAGGCAACCGCCTCGACTACAAACCGGTCAAGCTCCAACCGCTGACGGTTGAATCCATTGCGCTCAAGACGCGCGCGTACTGATTGTTCCGGAACTGACGACCATGACAACTGAACACATTGCGCGGACTGTCCAATTCAAGATCTACCGCTACGATCCAGACAAGGATGCTGCGCCGTACATGCAGGACATCAGCGTGCAGCTCGAAGCAACCGATCGCAAGCTGCTCGATGCCATCGTGCGCCTCAAGACCAAGGACGATTCACTGTCGTTCCGCCGCTCCTGCCGCGAAGGCGTATGCGGTTCGGACGCGATGAACATCAATGGCAAGAACGGTCTGGCCTGTCTGACCGATGTTGATAGTCTGGCGCAGCCGATCACATTGCGGCCTTTGCCTGGTCTGCCCGTCATTCGCGACCTGATCGTGGATATGACGCAGTTCTTCAAGCAATACCATTCGATCAAGCCCTACGTTGTCAACAACACGCCGCCGCCCGAGCGTGAGCGCCTGCAATCGCCGGAAGAGCGCGAAGAGCTCAATGGCCTGTACGAATGCATCCTGTGCGCGTGCTGTTCGACGGCTTGTCCATCGTTCTGGTGGAATCCGGACAAGTTCGTTGGCCCGGCAGGTTTGCTGGCAGCGTATCGCTTCATTGCCGATACGCGCGATGAAGAGACCAACGAGCGTCTCGACAATCTTGAAGATCCGTATCGCTTGTTCCGTTGCCACACCATCATGAACTGTGTCGATGTCTGCCCGAAAAGCCTGAATCCGACCAAGGCCATCGGCAAGATCAAAGAGCTGATGTTGTCGCGAGCTGTATAGGAATTGAAGGCAAGCAATGAATGCACTACGTGAAAAAATAAAATGGCGCGCCCGGCGTGGTCTGCTCGAGCTCGACATCTTTTTCACGCGCTTCATCGACAAGGATCTGGGTGCCCTGAGCGAGCCGGAACTTGAGGAATTGCTGGACCTGCTGACCTGTGACGATCACGAACTTTGGGCAATGCTCAATGGCTCACAGGAATGCGAAGTCGAGCACTGGAAATCATCGGTGACGTTGCTCAGGCAGCGCGCGCCGAATCAAGACGCAACAAATGTTTCGATAGCAAGTTTGTAAGTCCGGCTTTATTTGAATGAAGGGAAGGAACCATTATGACGACCCCACGTAACGCGACGCTGACCCTGGATGGTCAGTCTTATGAGTTCCCCGTCCTGACCGGCACGATCGGTCCGGACGTGGTCGACATCCGTTCGCTGTATGCGAAGTCGGGTGCCTTTACCTTCGACCCCGGCTTCATGTCGACGGCATCCTGCAAGTCGGCCATCACCTACATCGATGGCGACAAGGGTGAGCTGAAGTATCGCGGTTATCCGATCGAACAGCTGGCCGTGAAGGCCAATTTTCTCGAAACCTGTTTCCTGCTCAAGAACGGCGAGCTGCCGACGTCGGCGGAATACGAGGTCTTCGAAAATACGGTGCGCAGTCACACGATGGTGCATGAGCAGTTGACCCGTTTTTACCAGGGCTTCCGCCGCGATGCGCATCCGATGGCAATCCTGGTTGGCGTTGTCGGCGCGTTGTCGGCCTTCTATCACGATTCGCTCGACATCAATGATCCCGAGCATCGCAACATCGCTGCGATTCGCCTGATCGCCAAGATGCCGACCATTGTCGCGATGGCATACAAATATACCGTTGGCCAGCCATTCATCTTCCCGCGCAACGATCTGGGCTATGCGGAAAATTTCCTGCATATGATGTTTGCAACACCATGCGAGGAGTACACGCCAAATCCGGTGTTGGCCCGCGCTCTTGATCGTATCCTGATCCTGCATGCCGACCATGAGCAGAACGCTTCGACGTCTACCGTGCGCCTGGCCGGTTCGTCCGGTTCCAACCCGTTTGCCTGTATCGCTTCAGGTATCGCCTGTCTGTGGGGCCCTGCACACGGCGGCGCCAACGAAGCCTGTCTGGAAATGCTCAATGACATTCAGGAGCAGGGCGGCATCGGCAAGATCGGTGACTTCATCGCCAAGGTCAAAGACAAGAATTCCGGCGTCAAACTGATGGGCTTCGGCCATCGCGTTTACAAGAACTTCGATCCACGTGCCACGCTGATGCGTGAGACTTGCCATGAAGTGCTGGGCGAGCTTGGTCTGCATGATGATCCGCTGTTCAAGCTGGCCATGGAGCTGGAAAAAATTGCGCTCGAAGACGAGTACTTCGTCAGTCGCAAGCTTTACCCGAATGTCGATTTCTATTCGGGCATCGTGCAGAAGGCCATGGGTATTCCGGTACCGCTGTTTACCGGCATCTTTGCACTGGCGCGCACCATCGGCTGGATCGCGCAATGGAATGAAATGATCGGCGATCCGGAACAGAAGATCGGTCGCCCGCGTCAGCTCTATACCGGCGCAGCTTCCCGTGACGTGAAACCGATTGCGCAACGTTGATAGTTGAATGTCATGTCAGGTGTCCGGCAAGCGCTGGTGATAAAGCGGCTTGCCGGATGCATGAGCTCTACACCTAGAGTCCTGCCCTGATCACACCCGAAAATACAGGTGATCCCAAAATGATGAAACCTTTCCTTGCCAACTCCTATCTGTTCGGCAGCAACGCGCCGTTCATTGAAGAGTTGTACGAGTCCTACCTCGAAAACCCCGCTGCCGTTACCGATCAGTGGCGTGACTATTTCGATCAGCTGCAGAACATGCCTGGCAATGGCCGTGACGTAGCGCATGCACCCGTCATCGCTTCGTTCGCGCAAATGGCCAAGCAGGGCAAGGCCTCAGGCGCGGCCACGGGCGTGGCCGACAAGCGTCAGATCGGCGTATTGCAGATGATCAATGCATACCGCTTCCTGGGTAACCGCTGGGCGCAGATCGATCCGCTCAAGCGTCAGGAACGGCCGGCCATCCCCGAGCTGGAGCCTTCACACTACGGCTTCACCGAAGCCGATCTGTCGGCACCGTTCAACATCGGCTCGTTCCAGTTCCAGGAGAAGAGCCAGGCAACGCTGCGCGAGATACTCGAAGCGCTGCGTCAGACCTATTGCGGCACGCTCGCTTCGGAATACATGTACATCAGCGATATCGCACAGAAGCGCTGGATCCAGGCGCGGCTCGAACCGATCCGCTCGACGCCGACTTTCCCTGCCGAGCAGAAGAAGCGCATTCTCGAACGCCTGACTGCGGCCGAAACACTTGAGAAGTACCTGCACACGAAGTACGTCGGGCAGAAGCGCTTCTCGCTCGAAGGTGGCGAATCGGCCATCGTGGCGATGGACAGTGTCATCAACACGGCTGGTAGCCAGGGCGTGCAGGAAATCGTCATCGGCATGGCGCACCGCGGCCGCCTCAATGTGTTGGTCAATACGCTGGGCAAGAGCCCGAACACCTTGTTCTCCGAATTTGAAGGCAAGTACGCTGAAGAGTACGCCGCGGGCGATGTGAAATATCACAAGGGTTTCTCGAGCGATGTGAACACGGCGGGTGGACCGGTTCACCTCACGCTGGCCTTCAATCCTTCGCACCTGGAAATCGTGAACCCGGTTGTGCTGGGCTCGGTCTACGCGCGCCAGACGCGTCGCGAGGCCAACAAGGGTCAGGTAATGCCGGTACTGATTCACGGCGATGCAGCGGTAGCAGGGCAGGGCATCAACCAGGAAATCCTGAACTTCAGCCAGACGCGCGGATATGGTGTCGGTGGTGCGATTCACATCGTCATCAATAACCAGATTGGATTTACGACATCCGACCCGCGCGACTCGCGCTCGTCAATGTATTGCACCGACATCTTCAAGATGGTCGAGGCGCCGATATTCCATGTGAATGGCGACGATCCCGAAGCCGTTGCACTGGCTTGCCAGCTGGCTGTCGAGTTCCGCCAGACCTTCAAGAAAGACGTTGTCATCGACTTGCTGTGCTACCGCAAACTCGGCCACAACGAGGCCGACGAGCCGATGGTGACGCAGCCGTTGATGTACAAGAAGATCGCCCAGCATCCCGGCACCCGCAAGCTGTACGCGGACCGTCTGGTCGGCCTGCGCGTATGTGGCAGCACAGAGCCTGACGAGATCATTGCCGATTATCGTGCGCACCTGGATCGTGGCGAGTTGCTCTACAACCCGGTATTGCCCGGTCATAACCGCAAGTACGCGCAGGACTGGTCGCCCTTCATCAAGAAGCCGTATACCGACGAAGGCGATACGGGCGTACCGATGTCGGAACTCAAGCGGCTGTCCAAGCGTCTCGTGGAATTGCCGGCAGGCATGACGCTGCACCCGCGTGTGGAAAACATCATCGATGCGCGCCGCAAGATGGGCGACGGCACGCAGCCGCTCGATTGGGGGATGGCCGAGAATCTGGCCTATGCATCACTCGTGGCGCAAGGCTTCAGCGTGCGTGTTTCCGGCCAGGACGTCGGTCGTGGCACCTTCTTCCATCGTCACGCCGTGTTACACGATCAGAACCGTGAAAAATGGGATGCAGGCAGTTACATCCCCTTGCAGAATGTCCAGGATGGCCAAGCCTCGTTTGCCGTCTTCGACTCGGTGCTTTCCGAGGCTGGCGTGCTCGGTTTCGAATATGGCTACGCGACTGCCGAGCCGAATCAGCTTGTCGTATGGGAAGCGCAGTTCGGCGACTTCGCCAACGGCGCTCAGGTCGTGATCGATCAGTTCATTGCTTCGGGTGAAGCCAAGTGGGGCCGTCAGGCTGGCCTTACCATGCTGTTGCCGCATGGCTATGAAGGGCAGGGCCCGGAGCACTCATCGGCGCGTATCGAGCGCTTCATGCAGCTCTGTGCCGAAGACAACTGGCAGGTCTGCGTGCCGTCGAATGCAGCGCAGATTTTCCACCTGCTGCGTCGTCAGATGGTGCGTCCGCTGAGAAAACCGCTGGTGGTGATTACGCCAAAGGTTCTGCTGCGCAACAAGGAAGCGGCATCGCCGCTCGAAGAGCTGGCTACCGGTACTTACCGGACCATCATCGGCGAAGTGGACAAGCTCGATGCCAAGAAGGTCAAGCGCATCGTGCTGTGCTCCGGCAAGGTTTATTTCGAGCTGCTTGCCGAGCGCCGCGCCAAGGAAATCAAGGACGTTGTCATCATCCGTATCGAGCAGCTCTATCCCTTCCCGGAAGAGGCTTTCGACGCGGCCATCAACAAGTACCCCAACGCCAAGGAGGTCGTGTGGTGTCAGGAAGAGCCGCGCAATCAGGGCAGCTGGTACTGGTTCGCATCACGCCAGCATCTGGCGAAGTGCCTGCGTGAGGATCAGGAGCTGTATCTGATCGCGCGTCCGGCTTCCGCATCGCCAGCCGTCGGTTATTCGGCAAAACATAACGCACAGCAAAAGGCAGTGATTGAAGGTGCGTTCGGCCCATTGGGCCAGGACACCCCGGTGAAGTAAGCCGCGTCCTTCGCATCCCACACTAAGGAAAAACAAAATGATTATTGAAGTAAAAGTCCCGCAGTTGTCCGAATCGGTTTCAGAGGCAACGCTTGTCAGCTGGCACGCCAAGGAAGGCCAGGCCGTCAAGCGCGATCAGAATCTGATCGATATCGAGACCGACAAGGTCGTGCTTGAGACACCAGCTCCGGCGGACGGGATTCTCGTCAAGATATTGAAGGGTAACGGTGCATCTGTAACGAGCCTGGACCTGATCGCGCAGATCGATACCGAAGCCAAGGCTGGTACCGCGGCAGAGACTGCACCCGCCGCTGCGGCACCGGCAGCAGCGCCTGCCGCTACGACTGCGGCCTCGATCAATGGCCCGGCTGCGCGCAAGATTCTGAGTGAAAAGGGCATCGACGAAAGCAGCGTGCAGGGAACCGGCCCTGGCGGTCGCGTAACCAAGGCCGATGCGCTGGGTGCCGGCCGGCCTGCCAGCCCTTCGGCAAGCACGGTCGTGCCCGTTGTCGTCGGTGCAGGGCAACCTCTGCCGCAGCCGCCTTCACCCGTGTCGGTGGAAAGTGTGCAGGCCGATCGCCCGGAACAGCGCGTGCCGATGAGCCGCCTGCGTGCGCGTATCGCCGAGCGACTGCTGCAGTCGCAAGCGACCAACGCCATCCTGACCACGTTCAACGAAGTGAACATGGCGCCGGTGATGGAGATGCGCAAGCGCTACCAGGACAAGTTCGAGAAAGAGCATGGCATCAAGCTGGGCTTCATGTCTTTCTTCGTCAAGGCAGCCGTCGCGGCGCTGAAGAAATACCCGGTCCTGAACGCTTCGGTCGATGGCAATGACATCATCTATCACGGCTACATCGACATCGGTATTGCCGTCGGTTCGCCACGCGGCCTGGTGGTGCCGATCCTGCGCAATGCCGACCAGATGAGCATCGCCGATATCGAGAAGAAGATCGCCGAATACGGTGCCAAGGCCAAGGACGGCAAGTTGTCGATCGAAGAGCTCACCGGTGGCACCTTCTCCATTTCCAACGGCGGCGTCTTCGGTTCGATGTTGTCGACGCCGATCATCAATCCGCCGCAGTCGGCCATTCTCGGCGTGCATGCGACGAAGGATCGCGCTGTCGTCGAGAACGGACAAGTTGTGGTGCGCCCGATCAATTACCTTGCCATGTCGTATGACCACCGCATCGTCGATGGTCGCGAGGCAGTGCTGGGCTTGGTGACGATGAAGGAAGCGCTCGAAGATCCTGCGCGTCTGCTGCTCGAAATCTGATAACGAACTTTGTCGCTGCGACTGATATCAGTCGCAGCGGACCTCCCCTGAGGAAAGAATAATGTCGAAACAATTCGATGTCGTGGTAATCGGCGGTGGTCCCGCAGGTTACGTTGCGGCTATCCGCGCCGGGCAACTGGGGCTGAGTACTGCGTGCTGTGAATTCGATGCGTATGCCGATCCGAAAGGCGAGCCGCGTCTCGGTGGTACTTGTCTGAACGTCGGTTGCATTCCGTCCAAAGCGCTGCTGCATTCGTCCGAACTGTTCGATCAGGCCAATCATTCGTTTGTCATGCACGGCATCAAGGCCGAAGGCGTAACGATCGACGTGCCTTCGATGATCAAGCGCAAGACCAATATCGTTACGCAGCTTGTCACTGGCATCAAGGGCTTGTTCAAGAAGTACAAGGTTACATTCCTGCCCGGCATGGGCAGCTTTGTCGGCCAGGTCGATGGCATGTGGCAGGTCAAGATCGCCGACGAGATCGTGACGGCAAAACACGTGATCGTGGCGACCGGTTCGCGCGCACGTCACCTGCCAGGCATCGCAGTCGACCAGCAACTGATCATGGACAACGCCGGTGCGCTGGACATCAGCGAAGTGCCCAAGCGCCTGGGCGTCATTGGCGCTGGCGTGATCGGCCTCGAAATGGGTTCGGTGTGGAAGCGCCTCGGTTCTGAAGTGACCATTCTCGAAGCGGCGCCCGATTTTCTTGCGGCGGCCGATGCCAATGTGGCCAAGGAGGCATGGAAGATTTTCACGACCAAGCAGGGTCTGAAGATCCAGATGGGCATCCAGATCAAGGAAGTCACGGCCAAGAAGAAGTCAGTCGTCATCAAGTACGAAAATGATGACGGCGAGCAGACGCTCGAAGTCGACAAGCTGATTGTCGCGGTCGGACGCGTGCCGAACACGGATGGTTTGAATATCGCGGCTGTCGGTCTCGAACTGGATGATCGTGGCCGCATCAAGGTCGACGAACACTGTGGCACCAATCTGCCTAACGTCTGGGCGGTCGGTGACGTCGTGCCGGGCCCGATGCTGGCGCACAAGGGTATGGAAGAGGGCGTCATGGTTGCCGAGGTGATTGCTGGCCAGGCAGGCCACATCAACTACGATGCGATTCCATGGGTCATCTACACGCATCCGGAAATCGCCTGGGTCGGCAAGACGGAGCAGGAGCTCAAGGCCGCCAACGTGCCGTACAAGGCCGGGCAGATTCCGTTTCTTGCAAATGGTCGGGCTTTGAGCCAGGGCGATTCGACAGGTTTCGTCAAGGTGCTGGCGCACGCTGAAACCGACCAGATACTTGGCGTGCATATCATCGGTACCAATGCATCCGAGCTGATCGCGGAAGCCGTTGTCAGCATGGAGTTCGGCGCATCGTCAGAAGACATCGCACGCACCAGCCACGCACATCCGACCTTGTCGGAAGTGATGCATGAAGCCGCGCTGGCAGTAGACAAGCGCTCCTTGCATTTTTAAAAGGTGCTTGGTACGCCACAAAACATTCAAAGTCCCGTCCTTCCGGCCATGGCCCTCCCGTAAGTGGGCAAGAGGGCAAGAGGGCATCGTGCAGTTAAGTAGGACGGGGGCGTAGGGAAGCCAATACCGCCCTGAATCTCGTTACCAAGCCCGCACCACCCAAGCTCGCCATTTGAGAGGACTACCGCATGGCAACAAGGCCGTATTTTTCAATCATGTGGACAAATTTTGTTTCCATCTATGGCGATGGGACGGTCGCGATTGTCGGGAAGAAAATAGGCGGAAAGGTCGAAGAAAATATCGAGCTGGGGATAAAAGACCCCAAAGCAGGATTCACGAATGCATGCGCTATTCGGATGAGCTACAGCCTCAACAACTCCAGCGTGCCCATCACTCGCGGTGCATGGAGTACGGTCTCTGGTGGCGACAAGAAATGGTACATATATCGGGTCAAGGATTTGCTTTCTTTCTTGCGGCATAGCTTTGGAAGGCCTGACAAAACGGTCAAGAATCCGAAATCCGGTGACTTTGCAAAACTTAAAGGGATTCTTGTTTTCAATGTGCCGTGGGGTGATGCCAGCGGCCACGCCACGCTATGGGATGGCGGCACATGCTCAGACCATTGCCACTTCCCGATAGCTACGGAGGCATCGATATGGCTTCTAAAATAATCATTGGCTGTATCGCGGCAACCATCGGCGGCGCGGTGAGTGCTCAGGATTTTCCGAGAAAATACTCCTCAACGGAATATTTCAAGAACTACGCGTTAAGCACTTGCATTGCAGATGGATACAAGTCCGATGAGGTCATCAAAGATAGTGCCGCCGCTGCGCGAGGCTACCTGGAATTCGGGAGCCTTCCCCTGGAAGCTCATACCGAAGCCACTCAACTTGGCCGAAAATACCTTCAGCGGAAATACATGAGCATTTCAGGAGAGTCATTGATACTGATGAAATGCATTGACTTCTACCACAGCAAAGAACTTGACAAATTGGCTCGCAAGTACCGCAACAAGCGGTGACGTAAGTTGAGCTAAAGCATACGCTCCACTCACCCTCCGGCACTGCTCATCTTTGAAATGTCTCACGAAATCCTCAACGTTCCCGAGCTAGGCGTCATCGACGCCTACAACGCCTTGCTTGCTGAGCGCGGCTACAAGACGGATTCGGCCCAGCTGCGGGCTGTCGAGCGTTTGCAGGAGCTGTACACCGAACTGCTGGCCTTCAAGGCCAAGCGTCGTTCGGCGCTGCGCAAGCTGATATTCAATCCGGATCTGCCAAGGAGCGTTTACCTGTGGGGCGGGGTGGGGCGTGGCAAGAGCTTCATCATGGATAGCTTCTTCGATGCTGTGCCGTATCGGCGCAAACGTCGTGTGCACTTCCATGCCTTCATGCAGTCGATTCATGCCCAGCTGCGACAGGCCAAGGATCAGGACGATCCGCTGGCGCATGTGGCCGATGGCATTGCCGAGAAAACACGGCTGTTGTGTTTCGACGAGTTTCACGTTTCCGATATTGCGGATGCGATGATTCTGGGGCGTCTGCTGGAGGCCCTGTTCGAGCGCGGCGTGGTGTTCGTCATGACATCCAACTACCCGCCAGATGGCCTCTATCCCAACGGCCTGCAGCGCCAGAACTTCATTCCCACCATCGCGCTGATGAAGAAGCGCTTCGACGTCGTCGAGGTCGATCACGGCACCGACTATCGCTTGCGTTCACTCGAACGCATGAATACCTTCATTGTCCCCAACGGCGCAGAAGCCGATAGCCAGCTTGCTGCGCAATTCGTCGCTATTGCAGGCGCCGTTGGCAAGCCCGGCGACATCGAGCTGTTGGGTCGCAAGGTCAAGGCACGACGCAAGGCGCCTGGCGTGATCTGGTTCGACTTTCAGGCCTTGTGTGGTGGCGCCCGCTCGCAGAATGATTATCTGGAGCTTGCGCGCGAACATCACACACTATTGCTCTCCGATGTGCCGGTCATGACCAGCAATCAGGGAAATGAAGCACGCCGTTTCACCTGGCTTGTCGACGTGCTCTATGACGCCCGGGTCAAATTCATCGTCAGCGCTGCCGCTGAAGCAGATCAGCTTTACCGTAAAGGGCCCAACGCGCAGGAGTTTCCACGCACGGTTTCGCGCTTGATGGAAATGCGTACGCGCGAGTACCTGGCGGAGCCGCACCGGCCTGAATAGTCTGCCTTTTCGGAATTCCGGTTTCATTGCGGCTGCACGCAACTACGGTTTTGCCGGCGGTTCGTCGAAATAAATGACTCTGTGCTCGTCCGCCGATTGCCGCGCTTTCAGGCACGCTTCGGTTGCGACAAACGCATCGCTGGCCTGCACATCGCAAACACCTTCGCCAGTGATGTCGCCTACGAAGTCTTTGAAGATGGATTGCTCTTCATGCAACGGAAGCCGTTGTCTCTCTTTTGATTCTGCGTTGAGTAGCCAGGCTTCCTCGTCGCGAGTTTCCAGCGAGCCATGCGTGCCCAATACGCGAATCCTGTCGTCATAAACGATCCGTACGGTTTGCGGATGCAGAAAGTCGATGCTGACCGAGGCACTCAGTCCGTTGCTGAGGATGAACTGGCATTGGGCGGTCGCTTCCAGTTCGCCGTATCCCGCGTTGTGCTGTGTCGAGTGGGTCGCGAAGACCGATTCGTAACGCTGGCGCGATAGCCACGGAATCCAGTCCATGGTGTGGGAACCCAACCACGGAATCGTGCCGCCGTAGGAGGCTCGCGAGCGGTAGAAATCGGGCCGGCTGCCGAGGAGGTAAGATTTTTGTGCCTGGATCAGCCGCACTTCGCCGATGCGATTTGCCCTCAGCGCGGCTTCGAGGGCGCGGAACCATGGTTTGTAGCGACTGCTGAAGTTCGTGCAAAATTTGCTCGAACCTGCCGCATAGGCCGCGCGTAGCGCCGCCAGTTCATCGAAACTGGCGGCGATGGGCTTCTCCGAAAAAACGTGAATGCCGCGTTGAAGACAGGCCAGGCTGATGCGGGCATGTTCGGCATAATGACAATGTACTGCAACGATGTCGGGTTTGATGGAGTCGAGCATCTTCTGCCAATCGTCGAAATGGGGCACGTCCAGTCCGCGCCTGGCAAGCTCGGTGTGGATCTTGGTCATGTCTTCGCCGTCGGAGCCTGCTGCGACGCCCCGTAAGATTGTGCGCTGGTCGAGGCCATTCAGCACATAACCATAGATGCCGCTGCCGCCGATGATACAAACACTTAACACAGGTCGCTCCAAGTAAGACGTGGTACCAGCATCGGTCGTTCTGTCCGGCGCTGTCAAGCTGCTTCGTCGGTAGGCGTGGTCAAGGAATCGCTTACCTGGATATTTCTTGAGTTGTGCCGACGAGGGTTACCATCAGGTTCCGGGTGGCGCGAGCGGACCGCCGCAGGATCAAATGACTAACTCCGGCGAGCAGCGAACATGGCCGCGCCAGGCGAGTTGCGACGATAGGAGACTGCCGTGCTGAAAAGAATTTTCTGCCTTGTGTTGTTGCTATGCGGTATGCATGCTTTCGCGCAGCAACGTCTTGAAATAATTTCGTTACAGTATCGCTTGCCCGAGCAGGTCTTGCCGACCTTGCAGTCCTTGCTCGAGCCTGGCGGCAGCATTTCAGGCGCAGCGGGCAAGCTGTTCGTGCGGACTTCGCCAGGCAATCTCGCGCAGATACGTCGGGCACTTGAAGCGCTGGACACGCCATTGAGGCGCCTGATGATTTCGGTGCGGCAGGGTGGCAGTAGCGGTGGCGAGAGCACGGATGTCGGGATTTCGACCGGGCGGGTGATCGTCGGGCGCGACGGTGTGCGGGCCAGTGGTGAGCTGCGTGGCAATGCGGGTACGACCATCGGGTCGAGTAACGCGACGCAGCGTGTGCAGACGGTAGAAGGCGGTGACGCTACGATCTTTCTCGGCCGCTCCGTTCCCATTCCGATGCGCCAGCTTGCGCGGCGCCCTGGCGGGACGACGATGACCGAAACGACCCAGTACGTGGATGTCGGGACGGGTTTTGTCGCCCATCCCGAACTGGTTGGCGAACGTGTCGTGCTGACCATCTCGCCGCAGAATCAGCGCATCGACCGTAATGGCATGATCGAAGGCGGCGGATTGAGCACGCGCATCGAAGGGCGGCTCGGCGAATGGCTTTCACTTGGTGGCAGCAACGTAGAGCGCAGTGATGAGCAGCGCGGCACGCTGGAGTATCGCGCTGGCAGGACCAGCAATAGTGCTGATGTGTGGATCAAAGTCGAGCTGCTGGAATAGGCTTGCGTACTGCCATTGTCCCGGCAAGCGGGGCCGAAATGTTCGTCATTCCCGCGAAAGCGGGAATCCACTTGGTGGCACCATCAGGTGGGAGCGGATTCCCGCTTTCGCGGGAATGACGAGCGGCTCAGACGATGTAGCCGACGCCGTCTTTCATCTTTGCGTTCATCTCGGCCATGCGTCCTGCATCGATGCCCGCGCGCAGCGTGTATTCCTCGCCGAAGCAGGGCACGGTCGCCATCTCCGCCTGTTTGCGAGCGAAGTAATCGGCCGTCGTGCCGATCATTGCCGCAGGATTGCCGACAGCCAATACGCCATCGGGAATGTCTTGCGTAATGACACTACCTGCGCCAATTACGACGTCATTGCCGATGCGCACGCCGGGCAGCACGATGCTGCCTGCGCCAATGAACACACGATCGCCGATGGAGACCTTGGCAATGCGCACGAGGCCCAACGTGCGTTTCGTGCTCGCGTCGTGCGCCAGGATAACGACGTTCGGCCCGAGGGTGACGTCGTTGCCGATGCGGATGTGGCAACAATGCCAGGCATCGATAACGCATCCGTTCTGCATATAGAAATTCTCGCCGACCACCAGGCCACGGCGCTTGAGCGTTGCCAGTGGATCGAGGCGCAATGCGCGTCGCAGGAGCTCGGGTATCAACGCTCTGAATCCGTTCATTCCTCGCCTATGTCTTCGTTCCAGACGGCCGGGTTGGCGGCGATGTAGTCGCCCATCATGTGGATGCATTCCGGCGAGGCCATGTCGATGACCGTCACACCGTTTTCACGTAGCCAGTCGATGCCGCCCGGAAAGTTGACCGACTCGCCGACGATCACGGTGCCGATGTTGAACTGACGGATCAGGCCGCTGCAGAACCAGCATGGCGCCAGCGTGGTAACCATGATCTTGTCGCGATAGCTGCGCTGGCGGCCGGCTTTGCGAAAGGCATCTGTCTCGCCGTGAATCGATGGATCATCTTCCTGCACGCGTCGATTGTGGCCACGCCCCAGCAAGCTGCCGTCACCTGCGAACAGCGCACCGCCAACGGGCACTCCGCCTTCGGACAGACCTAGCCGCGCTTCTTCGATGGCAACTTGCAGCAGGGCTTGATGGTTAAGCGTGGCGATCATGGACGGCTCCTTGGCGGTGTGGAATTACCTGATCTCAAGCGACTATTGTGCCTGCCGGGATGCCTGTCTGGACGCCCGTTCAGTCCTGAATGATCTCTTCACCGCTGGCGAGCAGTCGGGCATACGCACCCTCTGCGGCCAGCAACTCGACGTGCGTGCCTATTTCGACAATGCGGCCCTGTTCCATCACCACAATGCGGTTGGCATCACGAATCGTCGTCAGGCGATGTGCAATGACGAGCACCGTACGATCGCGACGCAGTTCGACGAGCGCTTCGCGCACGACGCGTTCGGATTCATTGTCGAGCGCTGAAGTGGCTTCGTCGAGCAGCAGGATGGGCGCGTTCTTCAGGAAGGCTCGGGCGATCGCCAGGCGCTGGCGCTGGCCACCGGAGAGCTGGTTGCCATTGGTGCCAATACGCGTGTCGAAGCCCTGCGGCAGATTCCTGATGAATTCCAGTGCATGTGCCTGCGCCGCCGCCTGCTGGAGTTCTTCTTGCGTCGCATCCTGCTTGCCATAGGCGATATTGCTGGCCACTGTGTCATCGAACAGCGCTGCGTGCTGACCAACGAGTGCGAGCTGCGCGCGCAAGGTCGCGAGTGGCATTTCGTCGATCGGCGTGCCATCGATCAGGATGCGGCCTTCATCTGCATCGAAGAAGCGCGCGATGAGGCTCATCAAGGTGGTCTTGCCGCTGCCCGAAGCACCGACGAAGGCTACCGTTTCACCGGCGGCCACATCGAGATTGAAATCTGTCAGTGCCGCGTGCTCCTGCCCCGGATAGCGGAAACAAAGCGCCTCGAAGCGGATTGCACCGCGCACGTGTTGCAAGGCCTTCGTACCGTCGTCGCGCTCCGGTGGCGTATCGAGCAATTCAAAGATACTTTGCGCGCCGGCCAGGCCACGCTGGATCGTGGAATTCACGTTGGTCAGGCGGCGAATCGGTTCGAAGAGCAGGGCCATGGTCGTGATGTAGGCGACGAACTGGCCCGATGAAAAATCGCGGCTGTGCGACAGCGAGGTGGCGACGAATATGACGACGGCGATTGCGCCCGAGGCCAGTATCTGCACCAGCGGCACATTCAGCGACGAGACGCGCACCACGCGCATGGCTTCGCGACGCAGTTGTGTGCCGATGCGGCGAAAGCGCTGATTCTCGTGCGCTTGCGTGCCGAAGATCTTGATCTCCTTGAGACCCGACAAGGACTCTTCCACGACGTTGGTAAGCGCCGCCATGGTGCTCTGCATATCGCGGCTGGAGCTGCGCATTTTCGAGCTTGCCATGCGGATGATCCAGGCGATTACTGGCGCAATGGCCAGAATCACCAGCGTCAATTCCCAGGCGGTAAACAGCAGCGTTAGCGTCAGGAAAACGATGGTCAGCGAATCCTGGATGACGACGATCCACGCCGTTGACAGTGCACTGCCCGCCTGGCCGATGTCATACGAAATGCGTGACAACATGCGGCCGGAAGTCTGCTTCTGGTGCTCGGCAACGGGCAGCAGCATCTGGTGACGAAAGACGTCTTCGCGGATGTCCTGGATGGCCTTGTTCGATACCCACTGGCTCGACACACTGGCGACGTAGTCGGTCAGTCCCTTGATGACGGCCACGACGAAGATCAGCAGCGGAATCAGGCGAATGTCATTGGTCAGGGCGTGCTTCAAATGGCTGAGCCATGTAGTGAGCTGTGCCATCAGCCCGCTTGCGACCGGGGCAATGCTGGGTGCCGCGGCCGTGCCGTTAGGTGCGTTGAAGTTGTCGATCAAGGGCTGCAGCAAGGCCGGCATCGCAGGGGCGCATGCGGCCGCCACGGCCATTGCGACAAAGGACAAGGCTACGACGCGCCAGTAAGGCGCGATGTAGCCGAGCAGCCGCTTGTAGAGGAGGAAAGAGTCTTTCACGTTGAACGAATGATTTCGGTGATTACTTTTCAGGGATCAGCCAATTCGTCATTCCCGCGAAAGCGGGAATCCACTTAGTGGCACAGGTCTCACGTAGAAGTGGATTCCCGCTTTCGCGGGAATGACGATGTAATACGGATTTGCATGTCCGGTTCTTTTATTCGCGGCGCAGCAGCTTGTCGACGATGAAGTCCGAAATGCCGCGCACCTTGAATTTCGTCTTCAATTCGTCACGCTCGTAATGCTGCGTCAACCACGTCATGAAATCGGTCGGCTGGCGGGTGTTGAACGCTTCGTATTCTTCGAAGAAGAAATCGAGGATACCGGTCTTCGAGCCCTTGAGGTGCCCATAGCGCCAGTCGAGTTCGTGCTCAGCTTGCGAAACAGGCTCTTTCAAGCGGAACAACCGGTAGAGGGCGCTGGCGAAACCAGCACGGTCTGCACCGGACTTGCAGTGGATGAGGGCCGGATATTCGATATTGGCGAACATGTCCTTTGTCGCCAGCACCGCTTCCGTGTCGGGCGCGCTGCGCGACAGGATGCCCTTGTGATTGACCAGCGCAATACCCAGTTCGCGGCAAGTGTCTTCGTGCAGGGCATAGCGCAAAGTCTGGTCGGCGCCACGCAGATTGATGATGGTCTTGATGCCGTAATCGCGCTGGTATCTGCGGATCTGGCGTGGCGTCGGCTGACTTGCGCGGTACAGGCCGCCAGGCAAGGCGTGCAGGTTGTTGTACGTCGCACGGAACAAGCCATGGTCGACAAACAGCATGTCGAGATAAGCGAGAAAACGACGCCAGGGAGAGCGGAGTTTCATGGCTGAAGCGGGGGCGGCCGCGTTGGCAATCGCCGCGTTACCTGATTGGGTGGAACTATCCGGGATCAAGAGCAGTATCTCGTGCGAGACGGTCGGTGGCTGAGGACGTGATTATCCCCGAGTTGAGGCTTCGCCGCGAGTGCGATGTCTTGGGGAAATACCGCGCCAGATCTAGCTGACCGTGTCATCCGAGGCCGGTGGCGCAACCTTGATGACCTCTTCGAGCGTAGTCAAGCCCTTCGCAACCTTCATGGCACCCGAAATACGCAGCGGCTTCATGCCTTCGCGATAGGCCGTCTGGCGAATCAGCGCCAGGTCTGCGCCGGCCGTGACGTGCTGACGAATCCCGGCCGACATCAGAAGTGTTTCGTAGATGCCCATGCGGCCGCGGTAGCCCGTGTTGCGGCATTCCAGGCAACCCACGGGGCGATATATCTGTGCTGGCGCCGCCGATTTGAATGGCGCTACCAGGTGTCCCCAGCTGGCTTCATCGCCACCCTCCAGTGCCGACGGTTTTCTGCAGTGCGAGCACAGCGTACGTACCAGACGTTGCCCCATCACGCCGAGCAGAGTGGAGTTGATGAGGTAGGACGGCACGCCAAGGTCGAGCAGGCGTGTGATGGCCGATGGTGCGTCGTTGGTATGCAAGGTGGATAGTACGAGGTGGCCGGTGAGGGCCGCCTGGATGGCCATGTCGGCGGTTTCCAGGTCGCGTATTTCACCGATCATGATGATGTCCGGGTCCTGCCGCAGCAGTGCCCGCACACCGTCGGCAAAGCCCAGGTCGATGGACGCTTGCGCCTGCATCTGGTTGAACGCGTCCTCGACCATTTCGATCGGGTCTTCGATGGTGCAGACGTTTACTTCCGATGTGGCGAGCTGTTTGAGCGTGGAGTAAAGCGTCGTTGTTTTGCCCGAGCCAGTCGGGCCGGTGACGAGGATAATGCCGTTGGGCTGCTTCGTCATCGAGTCCCAGCGCTGCTGGTCTTCTTCGGTGAAGCCCATCTCGGTAAAGCTACGTACCAGCACTTCAGGGTCGAAGATCCGCATCACAAGCTTCTCGCCGAAAGCTGTCGGCAAGGTAGATAGACGCAGTTCCACTTCCATGCCTTGCGGCGTGCGCGTCTTGATGCGGCCATCCTGCGGCCGGCGCTTTTCCACGACGTCCATGCGGCCGAGTATCTTGATACGGCTGGTCATCGCGTTGATGACGGTCATGGGCAACTGATAGACCTGGTGCAGCACGCCATCGATACGGAAGCGCACGATACCTATGTCGCGGCGCGGTTCGACGTGGATGTCCGAGGCGCGCTGGTCGAAGGCGTATTGCCACAACCAGTCGACGATGCGCACGATGTGTTGCTCGTTGGCGTCGAACTGGCGGGTGCTGTCACCGAGGTCTACGAGCTGCTCGAAATTGGTCAGTGCGCTGCCGCGTTGCTGGTCGCCGGTGGCGTTCTTGACCGAGCGTGCGAGGTTGTAGAACTCGATCTGGAAGCGTTCGATGTCAATGGGGTTGGCCAGTACGCGGCGGATCGGCTTGCCGAGGATCGGCTGTAGCTCACGCTCCCAGTCGCGCTCGAACGGTTCGGCCGTGGCGATCACCACCTCGCTGCTCGTGACCTGCACCGGCAGCACCTTGAGCCGCGCGGCGTATGCGGCCGGCATGACCTCCGTGACCGACGAGAAATGGATTTTCAGCGGGTCGATGTGCATGTACTCAATGCACAGCTTGCCGGCCAGCCATTCGGTGAGTGATTCGAGTTGCAGCAGTTTGTGCGGCGGTTGCGAGGACTTGAGTTTCTGGTCCGAGATGATGGATAGCGGATGGACGCCCGCCTTGTGCATCTGCCGCCCGGCGAAAATCTGCTCGGCCTCATCGTGCGAGATGAGCTTGTCTTCAAGCATCAACCGCAGCAGCTCCTTGATGGTCAGGCGTCGATCGGGCTCAGTGCCGTGGGCCTTGGCAGAAGTGCTTGTGCTGGCGGGTTTTGCCATGAATGGTGGAACCTGAGATGGAACCGTTAGGCGAGCTAGTGAAGGCCAATGTAGCGCAGGCGGGTTACGCCGGCAAATCGCTTCCGCGCAACGGTCTTGCCGCTCCTGGCCTCAGAGGAGGACGATGAGCGCTACCACCCCAGCGATCAGGGCGAGCTTGGTGAGTTTGTATACGGTCTTGTTCCAGCGCTTGAAGCGGCGCCGATATTGTCCTGCCACCCATACCAGGTGGAAAACCTTGTTGATGAAGCCGACACGGTCGCCTTCCTGGTTCGGCGAGCTGGCGGCCGTAACGATCGTGCTGCCGAGGAAGCGGTTGATCGCCTGCGCCCAGCGGAATTTCATTGGCCGTTCGATGTCGCAGAAAAGAATGATGCGGTCCGAGTCGGCCTCGTTGCGCGCTTCATGGATGTAGGTCTCGTCGAACATCACGCACTGTCCGTCACGCCAGCTATAGCGACCACCGTCCACGTCGATCCAGCAACGGTCGCTGTTCGGCGTGACCAGCCCGAGGTGATAGCGCAACGAACCGCCATAGGGATCACGATGTTTGTGCAGATGGCCGCCCACGGGCAACTCCGCGAACATCGCAGCCTTGATCGAGGGAATACCGCGCAGAATTTCCACGGTTCGCGGGCAGTGCTGCTCAGCCGAAGGATGGCTGGCGTCATACCACTTGAGGTAGAAACGCTTCCAGCCGGACTTGAAGAAGGAATTGAAACCGGCGTCGTCGTTGTTCTGCGCAGCGCGGATGATCTCCTGTTCGCGCAGATGCAGCGCCTCGTCGCGGATTTCCTGCCAGTGATCCTGCAGCTTGATGAGTTCCGGGAAGTCCGACACCGGCGTGTAGGGTGTCGTCGGTACGCGCGACAAGGCGTACATGAACACGTTGATCGGCGCCATGATGGCCGAGTGATCGAATAGCTGTCGTGTGAACTTGTGCCGCACCCGTCCGCGGAAATGTACATACATCACCGAGCCAAGCACCACGGCGACGATCAACCACTTCAGGATCTGAGCTGTCATAGAGGTAGGCGGGTTGGGCAATAAAAGACGAGAGATGAAAGCGGGCGCCGGGATTCTTGACGGCGGGGGCTGATTTTAGCCCTAGCGGTGAATACTAACAATCACTCACAATCGGCGTGTGCTACCGGGCCATTGCTGGCGGGGCCGTCGGGGCTGCATGTTAAGATGCGCCCCTATTCTATAGCGCCGCCCCATGCAGGACATCGAAAGCCATTTTTGCGAAGACGGTACGTTGGCGCGTGTGATTCCCGGCTTCCGGGCGCGGCCCCAGCAGGCCGAAATGGCGGCGGCAATCTCCCGTGCCATCAAGGGCAATCGCGTGCTGGTTGCCGAGGCGGGCACAGGCACCGGCAAGACATATGCATATCTGGTGCCTGCGCTGCTTTCCGGCGGCAAGGTTATTATTTCCACCGGCACCAAGACGCTGCAGGATCAGCTGTTTCATCGCGACCTGCCGGCCGTGCGCAAGGCGCTGAAAGTGCCCGTCTCGGTGGCCCTGCTCAAGGGCCGTGCCAATTACGCCTGCCACTATCACATCCAGCATTCCAAGACCGACGGGCGTTTCCTCAATCGCGAGGATGTGCATTACATCCAGCAGATTTCGCGCTGGATGGAGCGCACGCAGACCGGTGACAAGGCCGAATGCGCCGAGGTGCCGGAAGACGCAACCGTGTGGCTCGCGGCGACTTCGACGCGCGAGAACTGCCTTGGTCAGGAATGCTCTTTTGCCAAGGACTGCTTCGTCATGGCCGCGCGGCGCAATGCGCAAGAGGCCGACGTGGTGGTCGTCAATCATCACCTGTTCTTCGCCGACATCATGTTGCGCGACGAAGGCATGGCCGAGCTGTTGCCTGCTTTCAATACCGTCGTCTTCGACGAAGCCCATCAGCTGCCCGAAACGGCCAGCCTGTTTTTCGGCGAGAGCGTGTCGACGGGGCAGGTACTCGACCTGGCGCGCGACACGCGTCATGAATGCATCGCCGCCGCAAAGGACTTCATGCCCCTGCAGGACGCCACGCGTGCGCTGGAAAAAGCGGCACGCGACCTGCGCCTGACGATCAGCGGAGAGAACGCGCGCTTCGGCTATGCGCAGATGGGCGACAACCTCGAGTTTCACAAGGCAGTCGATGCGCTGGAAAGCGAGTTCGTGGAATTCGTGAAGCTGGCCGAATCGCAGGCCGAGCGCTCTGAAGGCCTCGAGAAATGCTGGCAGCGCGGCACGGTGATTGCCGAACGCATCGAGCGCTGGCGCAAGATGAAAGAGCCCGATCTGATCCGCTGGGTCGAAGTGTTCAGCCAATCGGCCTCGCTCAATGTCACGCCGCTGCGCGTGGCCGACATCTTCAAGAAACAGGTCGAAGGCAACGCCAAGAGCTGGATCTTCACCTCGGCCACCTTGGCGGTCGGCAAGAGCTTCGAGCATTACAACAACGAACTCGGCTTGTCCCTGCTCGACCCACCGCCCGAGACGGCCGTGTGGGGCAGCCCGTTCGAGTATGCCGAGCAGGCCGTGCTGTATGCGCCAGAAGGCATGCCGGACCCGAACAGCATGGCCTATACCGACGCCGTGATAGAGGCTGCCTTTCCCGTCATTCGCGCCGCGCAGGGTCGTACTTTCGTCTTGTGCACCTCGCTGCGCGCCATGCAGCGTGTGCGCGAAGGCCTGGAAACACGCTTTGCGCAGGAGGGGCTGGACTTTCCGCTATTGATGCAGGGGCAGGGCTCGCGCACCGAACTGCTGGAACGTTTCCGGCGTCTCGGCAACGCCGTGCTCGTTGCCAGTCAAAGTTTCTGGGAAGGCGTCGACGTGCCCGGCGATGCACTCTCGGTTGTCATAATCGACAAGATGCCCTTCGCACCGCCCGATGATCCTGTGCTCAAGGCGCGCGTCGACTGGATGGAGAAGCAGGGCCGCAACCCGTTCATGGAATATCAATTGCCGCGTGCCGTCATCAACATGAAGCAGGGTGCGGGCCGTCTGATCCGCAGTGAGCGCGACCATGGCGTTCTCATGATCTGTGACCCGCGCATGCTGACCAAGCCCTATGGCAAACGGGTATGGCAGAGCCTGCCGCCGATGCGCAGGACGCGCGTGCTCGAAGAAGTGGTGGAGTTTCTTGAGAAATTGCCGGCGCCGGCTTCGCCGAAGCCCTGATGGCAGGGCGAACCTGACGTGTCAGATCGCGGCTCGGGATCGTAGGGTGGGTTCGCGAAGCAACCCTCCATCAGTGCCACGTCACCGTGATTGTCGCTTCGTTCCCGCTTATGCACTTGTCATTCCAGCTTTCGCCGGAATGACGAATTCATCTACCTGCAAGTGAATCAATACAGCCCTGTTCCGTCGCCACCGAAACGGTTACCGCCTTCACTGCCACGCAGAAAGCCGGTTTCGATGAAGGCCCAGATATTGGCAAAAGGAATGAAGCTGAGAAGCAGCCACCAGCCCGATTTGTCGCGGTCGTGCCAGCGTTTGACCTGCATTGCAAAACCCGCCCACACCATGACAATGTATAGCGGCACGGCTACGACCAATCCGAGTTTTGGTGAGATGGCAAATGCGATGCCAACGACGGCATACAGCGGCAGCATCAGCAGAAACCCATACAGCCAGAAGACCTTGCGTGGAACGCGCCCCTCGAAGGAAAACCAGATCTGCTTGAGCGACAGCTTCTCGCCTTCCTGATGGCTGATGTCGCTTACTTCTGACTTTGGTGCCTGATACGGATTTTGTGCTGAATCCATTGTTTTCCCCTTGTTATGGTTGTGGCGTGTGAATACCCGATAATCATAGCGTGCCGTCCTGCTGCGGGCTACTGTTGATCGCTCCACTTTCCAGCAGTCCGTTCAAAAGAGTCCATTCGGGCGCTTCGTTACTCCACGAAAGCGGGGGAATAGGCATCTTCATCACCGGGCTATTTGGATGGACGAGTTCTATGCTTCAAGCTGCGCGTGCCGGGCGACCGTGCCGCTTTGTACTGAATCGCGTGTGTAGTCATCCGAGAAAACTGAACAATGGATATATCCACTTCCAGTGCTGACAAGCCATATGACCGCGTAGCCGATCTGCTGTCACTGCAGAATGCTGTGCTCGAGGCTGTCGCGATAGGGCGCGAGCTGCCCGATGCGCTGGAACTGCTGTGCCGCGAATTCGAGCGCTTGAATGCCGGCGTTGTATGTTCCGTGCTGTTGCTGGAAGACAAGCGAATGCGGCATGGGGCGGCACCGAGTCTGCCGGACGCATTCGTCAAAGCCATCGACGGTTCTCCCATCGGCCCACAGGCCGGGTCGTGCGGCACTGCGGCATATACCCGCAAAGCCGTTGAAGTAACCGATATTGCGACCGATCCCTTGTGGCAGGACTACCGATCCTTCGCCTTGCCGTATGGCCTGCGCGCCTGCTGGTCGTCGCCCATTTTTTCGCGCGACGGCGCAATCCTGGGCACTTTTGCACTGTATTTCAGGAAGCATCGCGGCCCCGGCGAATTCGAGCGTGAGGCGGTCAGGGTATCGACGCCGCTAGCGGCCATTGCCATCGAGCGCAGTCGCATGGAGGCGAGCGAACGAGCACGCCAGGCCGAGCTGGCAGCCAGCAATACACGTATCGAGCAGTTGAACCAGACGCTCGAGCAGCGTGTTGCAGAACGTACCGGCGATCTGCGGCAGCGCAATGCCGAACTCGCGCGCGCTTTCGAGGAACTGCAGCGCACGCACGGTCAGTTGTTCGAGGCGAAGAAACTGGTCAGTCTCAGTCACCTTGTCGTCGGCGTGGCCTATGAACTCAATACGCCACTTGGCAATGCCCGCGTGCTGTCAACAACCATGCTGGAGCGCTGCCAGGCTTTCAGGAAAAGCACTGAAGCCCCGATGCGGCGCACCGACATGCTCCAGTTTCTTGCCGACATGACGGAAGGTTGCGAAATACTTGCGCGTTCGCTCGGGAACGCCGCAGACCGGATCGGCCGTTTCAAGGCCATCGCTGTCGATCACTCCACCTCGTCTCGCCGTCGCTTTGTACTGCGCGAGGTGGTTGAAGACGTCGCTGCCCTTTTCGAACCTGTGCTCGATCGCCTTCTATGCAGGATCGAACTGGACGTGCCAGGCGACATCATGCTGGATAGTTATCCAGGGCCGCTTGGGCAGGTGCTTTCCAACGCCCTGGATAATGCGCTGGAACATGGCTTGAAAGAACATGATCACGGCGTCATTCACATCGGCGCTGCGCGCGCAACGCCCTCAAGCATCGAGATACGCATCCGCGATAATGGCTGTGGCATTCCGCCACATGTGATCGACAATGTCTTTGATGCTTTCTTCACGACCGGCTTGGCCGATGGCTACAGCGGACTGGGACTGCATGTCGCGCACAACATCGTGCATGGTCTGCTCGGCGGGACCATAAGCATCGACAGCTCGGCACTGCAAGGTGCCACGGTCGTTGTGAACATTCCGCTGACTGCGCCCACAGCCGGACGTGCGCCCTACCTGCCGAATTGATCCGGACTTCGTGCCAGATGAGCTCATTCACCGAACTGGATGTTGGGGGACAGCGCATCACGAGCTTGGTACTCAAGAACGGTTACCGCATAAAATATGGTTTGTGAATAAGAACAGTTCGGGGAAAATTTTCATGCAATTTGCTTGTCCTGCTGCCGGTGTCTGGGCGTGCCGCGCTTTCTGCATTGTGCTGCTTACGATATGTGGCGCCGCAAACGCTGCCGGTCTTTCCGTATGGGAACTCCAGACACGACTTGCCACCGAGGGCGACGACACAAAGCCCGTCATCGTAAAAGTGCTGGCAGATGTACCGGACCAGGTGGATGAGGTTCTGATCGACATGGGCATAGATAGTGGCAGGAATATCAAAGATGGTACGAAGGGGAAGGGGCCTGAATTCGGCTATTCAGGCATTCCGTTTGTACGCATACGCAAAGCACTGACGCAGGCAAATGTGGCGTTTTTAACACCCGGGTTGCCCAGTGATCGCGACAGTGGTCTCGATCAAAATTGGCGGGAGGGCTTCTTGCACCGCGATGACATTGGCAAAGTGGTTTCGGAAGCCAGGAAGCGCTTTCCAGCTGCACGCATTTATCTTGCGGGCTATGCAACCAGTGCTTCGTCTGTGCTCAATATGGCGACCCATCGCCTTGCCGGCGTAGACGGATACGTCATTATCGGCGGATATTTTCGTCGGCATCGTAATGACAGCCTCGGCGATATCAAGGCTCGTGGCTTACTCATTCACGCACGTGGAAATCTTTGTGACGCAGGGCCAATGATCGAGGCGCGAGACGTTGCCGAGCAGGCACACTGGACGCTTGTCGAAGCGGGCTTCCCAACGCCTGACGCCCAGCCCGGATGTGCTGCAAGCATGCACGCCGGTCTGGGAGGCCTCGACGGGGAGTATTCGAAACTCCTGATTTCATGGATAAAGAATCAGACACCTTTACCGCAACGGATCGGTGCAGAGAATCCGGCGGAAGCTCATATCGAAACCGTGCATATGATTCCCGCTGGCTCTCGCGGAATATTCGCGCGGAACACGTTGGAAATGACCTTGTTCACGCCTCTTGGGAACGGCCCTTTTCCGCTAGTAATATTCAATCATGGCGATGTCTCGTTGGAACCGGAAGACATTCGTCGACAGGTGCGATTTCGCGACATGTTCATGGCAAGAGAATTCCTGGCGCTGGGATTCGCCGTAGCGGAACCTGCACGACCGGGTATCGGCAGATCCAGTGGCATATATTCGGCTTATCCCTTGGCATATTCGGGTAGTAGCGCTCTTGACAAAGGAGAGCTTCATGCGCGTGAGGTATTCGCCGCAGTCGAATATTTGAGAACCCTGCCGCAAATCGATGCCGACAACATCGTGCTCAGCGGACAATCGGCAGGTGGCTTTGCAGTCATCGTTGTCGGCATGACAAAGCCATCGCCGCCATGGCTCAAGGCGATCGTCGACTTCTCCGGCGGTAGAACCGACTCGCCAATGGGGAAGGTTTCGACGGCCCTGCTGAAACCAATGATCGATGCGTTTGGTGAAGCCGGAAAAACCACTCAGGTTCCCGAACTATGGATATTCGCCGAGAACGATAGCCGTTACAGTGCGGACACCATTCGCGCCTCGCATGTGGCTTTCACGCAAGCGGGCGGACAAGCTGAGCTCTTGCTTTATCCTCCGTCGAAAGGCGACGGGCATTTTGTCTATCACGAGCCGGAAAAGTGGCGCGACGGCTTGCGCCAATTCATGCAGCGGGTTGGCCTTGTTTCGCCGCAGAGGCAGGATCCTGTGCAAAGTGCCCCTGTTGCGACCGTGCGTTAGCCCGAGGCTATATGTGCCAGTGCCCCGGCAGACGTATTTAGCGCTAATAGCCGAGCTGACGCATTCGCGAGATAATCTGCGCCTCCCTTTTCAACCAGGCCTCCTTTACGATGACCTCGCTGACCGACACCCTCACCCAAACGGAGCAACACCGCTCCCTGCTCGAAGAAGCTTTACGTAGCCTGCCCTTGCCGGTCGTGCCTGCTTTCGGCTCAGCGGAAAGCCTGCAAGCCGTAGAGTTTGTCGTTTCGGGCGAAACGGTTGCTACCGCCAGCGGTGGGCGTGTTGCGGAGCTGTTCCCGCAGACGGTGGCTGTCGCTGCAGGCCGCGTATTGCGCGCTGGTAAACCGCTGACCGAAACCGTGACAGGCAAGCGTGTCGCGGTGTTGTTTTCTGGCGGCCCTGCGCCGGGGGGCCACAACGTCGTATGCGGCCTCAAGCAGATGCTTGGTGCCGACAATGTGTTGCTCGGCGTGCAGGGCGGCCCCAAGGGTTTGCTGGCCGGTCGCATGGCGCCAGTGACGGAAGCTGATATCGCTGTGATCCGCAACACCGGCGGTTTCGACTTTCTCGGCACTGATCGCACCAAGATCAAGACAGCGGAACAGTTCGCGCAAGTTCGCGAAGTCTGTGTCAAGCACGAGATCGATGCGATTGTCATCATCGGTGGCGATGACTCGAACACCAATGCTGCGGTGCTCGCTGAAGAATTGTTTGCCGGTATGCATGCCGACGGCCGCGGCGTGCAGGTCATCGGTGTGCCGAAGACAATCGATGGCGATCTGCAACTTGGCGAGCTGCTGCCGATTTCCTTCGGCTTCGATACCGCGACGCGAGTGTATGCCGAGCTCGTCGGCAATATATTGCAGGACTCGCGTTCATCCCTGAAGTACTGGCATTTCATCAAGCTGATGGGGCGTGCCGCTTCGCATGTGACGCTCGAAGTTGCCTTGCAGACCAAGCCAGCCGTGACGCTGATTTCCGAAGAGATTGCGCAGCGCAAGCAGTCGCTGGCCGAAGTGATCGAGCAGATCGCGCAAACGGTCGTTGCGCGTGCCCGCAAGGGGATTCATCACGGCGTGCTGCTGGTGCCGGAAGGCTTGATCGAGTTCATCCCGGAGATGAAGTCGCTCATCGATGAACTCAACGACGGCATGGCGCAACACGAAACGACGCTGGCATCTCTGGACGAGGCCGCCAAGCGCGAATTCGTCTGCGGGAAACTTACGCCGCAGTATGCGAAGCTGTTTGCATCGCTGCCTGACTATATCCAGGACATGTTGCTGGCCGAGCGCGACTCGCATGGCAATCTGCAACTTTCGCTCATACCGACCGAACAATTGCTGGTCGACATGACGCGTCGCCGCATTCGCGAAATCGGCGATGAAAACGGTACGAAGATTCCATTCGCCACGCAAAGCCACTTTTTCGGTTACGAAGGGCGTTGCGGCGCGCCGACGCTTTTCGATGCGGCCTATACGCTCAACCTGGGTTTGACGGCAGGTGCCTTGATCCTTGCAGGCAAGACCGGCTACATGGCAAGCATCGGCGACATCTTCACGGGCGGCGTGCCACTGGCGATACCATTGGCGGGTCTGCTCGATGTCGAGCGCCGTCATGGCAGCGAGGCAGTTGTCATCGAGAAGGCGCTGGTGAAGATCGACGCACCTGCCATGCAGTACTTCGTGTCGCGGCGCGAAGCCTGGGCGCAGGAAGACCTGTTTGCCTCACCGGGCCCGCGCCAGTTGTGGGGGCCGGTAGCGCGACAGGTGCCGGTGTCGGTGGCGCTCAATCGCGGGGCAGATTCGCTGGCGTTCCTGTTTGGCGGCTGATCCGCGATTGGCGAAGGTTGATTCGTAAGAAAAATGGCCGTGTATTTTCTTCCACGGCCATTTTTATTCCTGCGTCCTGCAGGCTGCCAGGGCGTGTTCACATGGTAGTGCGCTACTGTCGTTAGAAACCCTTGCGAGTACGGCGTTGCCGCCACAGCAAGGTGCCCAGCAATACGAAACCTGCAACGACCACCGCGATCGATGCCAGCTCCCAACCGTCTTTGCGGTTGAGCCAGGGCATGTACTGGAAGTTCATGCCGAAGAAACCCGTGATCAAGGTCGCGGGCGCGAGCATGGTGGTGACGATGGTCAGCAGCCGCAACTCGTTGTTGAGGCGATGGCTGACGCTGGCGAGGTGGATATCGAGCAGACCGCCGATCAATTCGCGCAGGCCATCAAGCTGTTCGATCACATGCACGCAATGATCGTAGATATCGCGGAAGTAGGGCAGCGTCTCGCGGCTGATCAGGTGCTCTTCGGTGCGTAGCACGGAAGTCAGCGTTTCACGTGTCGGCCAGATGCTGCGCCTGAGTTCCAGCGTTTCATGCTTGAGGTGATTGATGCGCGCCATTGCGTCGCGCGGCGTCTCGTTGATGAGCGAGTCCTCCAGATCTTCGATGGCGACAGACAGCGCTTCGACCATGACGAAGTAGCGGTCAACCACGGCGTCAATCAGGGCATGCATGACGCCGTCCACGCCCACACGGCGGGGCAAGCTGTGGCGTTGCCGTATGCGCTCGCGGATGGGCGCGAAGATGCCGGTGGGGCGCTCCTGGAAGCTCAGCACGAAGTCTTTGCCGAGGACGAGACTGATGTGCTCGGGTTGGCAATCGAGCTGAGCGGAGTCATAAGCAAACGCTTTCAGCACCACGAACACGTAATGCCCATAATCCTCGAACTTGGGACGTTGCCCGGTATTGACGATGTCTTCGAGCACCAAGGGATGAAGATTGAAACGATCTCCAATCTCTTTCATCACATCAGGATCGTGCAGGCCATATACATTGAGCCAGATGTTGCGATGCTGCTTCTGATACAGGCGCGACTCCTCAAGCGTCTTGAAGGTTACTTCCTTCAGTTCCTTCTCATCGAAATCAAAGACCGTGAGCGCGGGTTCGCGGACCTTGATCTCGCCGAGATGCTGCACGCTGCCAGGTGCCTGGCCGATCTTGGCGCTCAGGTGGGGTGCGCGCGGCGGCGCAGGTTTTTTGAAACGACTCTTCAAGCGGCTACTGAGGCGGCTCATCATGGAAGACTCTCGAAACGGGTGGGCATGCCGACGACAACGCGTGTCGGCGGGGAGTTTGAGTATGATGCATCCGCGGATTATCGCAGCACAATGCGCCCCCTGATCTGCGTGCTAACGTCGCAGTCCTGCGCCGTGCGCAAGTATGATCTGTAGCAGAGCCTTGTGGCGGCGGTTCGTGGATCATGCCGGAGCTGCGCCGCTGCTGCGTCGGTCGCCGGAGAAGCCCTCCGGGCGCCGGGCGGGACGAAAAGGGTTCAAGGGTTTCATTTCTAGTTGGATGCTTAGTTGGGTGTTTAGGGAGAACAGCGCATGTCACTGCTTATTGGAGTGCCTCGGGAGATATTTGCGGGAGAGAAGCGCGTCGCGACCGTTCCCGAAGTTGTGGAGAAGCTGATCAAGCTGGGCTTCAAGGTCGTCGTCGAAAGCGGAGCAGGGGATGCTGCCAACTGCAGCGATGAGGCCTACCGTGCTGCGGGCGCCGAGATCGCGGCGAGCGCGGCGGAATTGTGGGCGGGCGCCGACATCGTGTTCAAGGTGCGTGCTCCGAGCGACGAAGAGGTCGGTCTGCTGCGCGCAGGCAGCACGCTGGTGTCCTTCATCTGGCCGGCGCAGAACCCCGAGCTGATGCAGAAGCTCGCCGCCCGCAAGGTCACGGTGCTGGCCATCGATGCCTTGCCGCGCCAGCTCTCGCGCGCTCAGAAGATGGATGCGCTGACTTCGCAGGCCGGCGTGGCCGGCTACCGTGCAGTCATCGAGGCGGCCAATGGTTTCGGCCGCTTCTTCAATGGCCAGATCACGGCCGCCGGCAAGGTGCCGCCGGCCAAGGTCTTCATCGCCGGCGCCGGCGTGGCGGGCCTTGCCGCTATCGGCACGGCAGCGGGTCTGGGCGCCATCGTGCGTGCCAACGACACGCGTGCTGAAGTGGCCGACCAGGTCAAGTCGCTCGGTGGCGAGTTCGTCAAGGTCGAGTACGAGGAGGAAGGTTCAGGCGGTGGCGGTTACGCCAAGGTCATGAGCGAGGGCTTCCAGCAGGCGCAGCGCGAGATGTATGCGCAGCAGGCGCGTGAAGTGGACATCATCATCACCACCGCGCTGATTCCCGGCAAGCCTGCGCCCAAGCTGATTACCGCCGAGATGGTCGCTTCGATGAAGCCGGGCAGCGTGATTGTCGACATGGCTGCCGAGCAGGGTGGCAACTGCGAACTGACCGAACCCGGCAAGTCCGTGTTGAAGCATGGCGTGACCATCATCGGCTACACCGATTTGGTGAGCCGTCTGTCACGGCAATCCTCGACGCTCTACGCGACCAACCTGTTCCGCCTCGCCGAAGAACTGTGCAAGACCAAGGATGGCCAGATCAACGTCAATTTCGAAGACGACGCGATTCGTGGCCTTACCGTCATCAAGGACGGCCAGATCACCTGGCCGGCGCCGGCCCCCAAGCTGCCCGCCGTGGCGGCCAAGCCCGCCGCCGCGAGTTTGGCAGCTTCAGCCGTCGCCAAGAAGTCAGGCCATGGGCATGGCAGCAGCGAGCCGATGTCGCACCAGAAGCTGGCCGTCATGTTCGGCATCGCAGCGGTGTTGTTCTGGGTCATCGGCGCCAATGCGCCAGCAGCCTTCCTCGGCCACTTTACGGTGTTCGTGCTGGCCTGCTTCGTGGGCTACATGGTGGTGTGGAACGTGAAACCCGCATTGCATACGCCGCTGATGAGCGTGACCAATGCGGTAAGCAGCATCATCGCTATTGGTGCGCTGGTGCAGATCGCGCCGCCGCTGTCGGGGGGACTGTCTGCGGGCATGACTGCGGGTATCTCGCGTCCTGACGAAGTGATCCGCTGGCTCGCCATTGGTGCCATCGTGCTGGCCACCATCAACATGTTCGGCGGCTTCGCGGTGACCCAGCGGATGCTGGCGATGTTCCGTAAATAAGGTTCCGCAAGGAAACTTAGGCACACAAGGAAAAAACAAAAATGTCTGCAAGTCTGGCTACGGTCTCCTACCTCGGAGCAACCATTCTTTTCATCCTGTGTCTGGGTGGTCTGTCCAACCAGGAAACCGCGCGTCGCGGCAACCTCTACGGCATGATCGGCATGACCATCGCCGTGCTGGCCACCGTCTTCGGCCCGCGCGTCGCGTCAATGGGGCTGCCCTGGATCATCGGCGCCATGGTCGTCGGTGGCGCGATGGGTCTGTACCTGGCGCGTGTCGTCAAGATGACGCAAATGCCGGAACTGGTCGCCTTCATGCACAGCCTGGTCGGTCTCGCTGCGTGCCTCGTCGGCTTCGCGAGCTACATCGATACCTCGATCAGCTTTAGCGGTGCAGAAAAGGCCATTCACGAAATCGAGATTTACGTCGGCATCCTCATCGGTGCAGTCACCTTCTCGGGCTCGGTGATCGCCTTCGGCAAGCTGTCGGGACGCATTCGCAGCGCGCCGGTGTCGTTCGCGGGCCAGCATCTGCTCAACCTTGCGATCGGCATCGCGATGATCGGCTTTGGCATCTGGTTCTTCATGGCCGATCCGAGTGAGCACTACTGGCTGCCGTATGTCGTCATGACGGCACTCGCGTTCCTGCTGGGCTTCCTGATCATCATCCCCATCGGCGGTGCGGACATGCCGGTGGTGATCTCGATGCTCAACAGCTACTCGGGGTGGGCCGCGGCCGGCATCGGCTTTTCGCTGAACAATCCGATGCTGATCATCTCCGGATCGCTGGTTGGCTCCTCCGGTGCGATCCTGTCGTACATCATGTGCCGCGCGATGAACCGCTCCTTCTTCAGCGTGATCCTCGGCGGGTTCGGCGCCGAAGGCGGCACCGTGGTTGCCGGCAGCGAGCAGAAACAGGTGAAGTCCGGCTCGGCCGATGACGTGGCATTCATGCTCGGCAATGCTGATTCGGTGATCATCGTGCCGGGCTCTGGACTGGCCGTGGCGCGCGCGCAGCACGCGGTCAAGGAAATGGCCAACGCGCTGCGCGAGAAGGGCATCAACGTGCGCTACGCGATTCATCCGGTGGCGGGGCGCATGCCCGGTCACATGAACGTGCTGCTTGCCGAAGCCGAGGTGCCGTACGACCAGGTGTTCGAGATGGAGGACATCAACGGCGACTTCGGCTCGACCGACGTGGTGCTGGTGCTCGGGGCCAACGACGTCGTCAACCCGCTGGCCGAGGTGAAGGGCAGCCCGATCTACGGCATGCCGATCCTCGAGGCGCACAACGCGCGCACGGTGATCGTCAACAAGCGCTCGATGGCTGCCGGCTATGCCGGTCTCGACAATCCGCTGTTCTACATGGATAAGACCATGATGGTGTTCGGCGACGCGAAGAAGGTCGTCGAGGACATCGTGAAGGCGCTGGAGTAGGTGTTCGATCGGGATTTTGCGCTTAACGCCCTCACCCCGACCCTTCCCCCGCATGCGCTGAGAGGGCGCACGTCGCTCGAGCGGAAGCCACTGGCGCCGCAACGCGCAGACACGGACCGTCGCTCACCGGAGGCAACCTCTCCGGGACCGGAGAGGGTCAAAGCGCCGTCGCTCGCCATCGGTATCCGTCTCCCGGTGGGAGAGTGTGCCCGGCAGGGCGGGTGAGCGAATAGCCAGGTAAACCCAATGTCCGGCCCCCTA
>JAQGMG010000018.1 GCA_028292485.1 Rhodocyclales bacterium
TGAGTTCCGCCTTCTGCTTCTGCGCCGAATCGGCCAGTGTCGTCACCAGGCTCTGCGCCGCTTCGAGCTGATTGGGCGCGACACGGCTATCGAGCTGCGTGCCGCTGGCGTTCTGTCGCCCATCGCTCGACAGCAGCAAGCCACTGCCGGCGCGCAGCGCGCCCGCTTGCAGCGTCACCAGTTCTGCGCCGTGGCCGCGGTAGGCGGTGCGTTGATTGTCGCTCTGGTGGCGATTGGCCCCGAGGGTCAGGGCCGAAGCAAATTGCGTCGTCGCCAGTTGGGCGCGCGGCTCGCCAGCGGTCAGATCGAATGCCAACTGGTTATAGCCCGCGCTGGCGCCGACCGGGCCTTGCTGGCTTTGCGTCATCGCCTGCGTCTTGATGCCGGCGAGCGTGGCCGCGTGGGCGTGTCCGGGGCCGGTGTTGCCAGACTCGGCAGCAGCGCCGCCTGCATCGTTCCCCGCAAACCAGCTTGGCGCATTGCCGGTGGCAGCACCGGCTCCCGCGCTGTTCTGATTGTTCTGTGCGCTCGGTTGCGTACCCCCGGTGCCCTCGCCGTTGTAGACAGCGCCGATCACCACCGGCCGGTCGATATCGCCCTCCATGAATTCGACCAGCACCTCCTGCCCGACGCGCGGCGTAAAACTGCTGCCCCAGTTGTTGCCCGCCCACGGCGTCATCACCCGCACCCAGGCCCAGGCGCCGGAATCGGCCGGCGCATTCTCATCGCCCGCCGGATGCGTCAGACGGCTATGACTGTTGGTGCCGCGCTGCCAGTGGAATTGCAGCTTGATGCGCCCATCGCGATCGGTGTGCACCGGCGCGTCCGGCTTGCCGACGACAATCGCCGTCTGCGTGCCTTGCGCGCTCGGGCGCGGGCGCAGCGCCATGCCATGTGCATCCTGCGTCACCGGCCGGTAGGGCAGGGTAGCCGGCAGCAACGTAAAGTCGTTGGTGTAGAGCGGTGACTTGTCGTTGTCTTTATCCTTGCCGGCTGATTTTTGCATGGAGGCTAGCGAGGACAGCGAGGGCAAGGCCTGGGCGCGCGACTCAGTGACTCCCCGAGTCAGCGCGTGGGCAATCGACCGCGTGACCGACTGCACCAGCGCCGGGTTCAGATTATTGCGAGCGTGATGCCTCACCCGCAGCACTGCATAACGATTGGCGTTGGCTGCATCGTTGCCATCGCCACCAACGTCATCCAGCGCAGCGAGACCGTCGAAATGATTGTCCAGCGCAAACGTGCTGCCCGGCGCGAGCGTGCGCACCGTACCGCTGCCGCTCAATGACTGCCCCTGCGCTTCGAACGCCTCGATCTGGCGTGCTGCATAGCGTTCGCCGCTTGCACGGTCGGGCCACAGATAAGCGCCGGGTGCATCGAAGCGCGTCAGCGGCATCTCGGCGGCAATGTCGGGCGCATTGCCTTGCAGGCTGCAGGCGCGCGAATCCAGACCGCGATAGTCCCAGCTGGCGATTTCCACCGTATGCGTTGCCAGCGCATGGCTGCTCGAGAGCTGCTGGATCGTGTCGGAAGTTTCCGTATTGTCGGCACGGTGGAAGCGGATGCGCGCCTGCGCGTTCTCGGCGAAAGCCGCCGTGTCGTCGGCAATGACCAGCCGGTGCTTTGCCGAGGCCAGCGTGCCCTCGGAATTGTGCTCGAACCAGTAATAGAGCCCCTCTTCAGCCAGCAGGCGCTCCATGAATGCCAGGTCCGTTTCGTCATACTGCGTCGTGATGCTGCGCTTGGGGTAGAGGCTCGTATCGGTGAGCGCCCAGCGCCACTCGGGCACCAGCGTTGCCGCTCCGGCGCTCTTTTGCGTCCAGTCGGCGAAGAGGCTCTCGACGATCTCCACAATCGTCATGTCATGGAAGACGAAGCTGTCACGGCGGTGCGCCAGGAACGTCAGCCAGGGCTCGACCGTGACCCGGTAGTAGCCGAAGCCGCCGTCCGCCGTGATGCGCTCGAAGGCGGTGATGTAGCCGTGCAGTGGGCGCAGACTGGTGCGCGATTGCGATGTCAGTAGTTCGATCAGCAGCGGCTTGCCGAGCCAGTCGGCCGCTTCGAGATGGGCGTTGGTGCTCAGTACGCTGAGGTCGAAGCGGTAGCCCGCCGTGCAGGCCGGGCTCGATTGATCGAGCGATGCCGGAGCGATCTGCTCGATGCCTTCCAGGCGCTCGACGAGCAATGCATCGACCATGCTTTCGGCATGCAGGCGGATCAGCCGCGTGGCGTCACTGTGGCCCGGCATGAGTGCCTTGAGGATTTCTTCAGCGATGGTAGTGATATCCATGATCTGCCTGTCTGTACCGGTTGCGTGGGCGATTCAGGAGAGTGACCAGAAGCGGATGCTGGACGCGTCGAAGTAGCAATGCCGACGGCAAAGCCAGTCGCTGCTGTAGTCGGCCACGTCGATGTGTCCGCCCACGTAGTCCGGGATGCGCATGAACGATACGATGCCGGTCTTGCCGAATAGCGCGTGATAGTCCGCCTTGCGCGCCTCCGCATGGTCGAAAACCTCAGGTTCGCCCAGCAGACGTATTAGCTGGTCAGACAGCTTGTTCTGAACAGGCTCGATACGTTTGCCTTTCAAGGGACCGCTGTGGATGGCAAAGCGGCCAATGATCGGAACGCCACAATGCAGCAGGGCAAGGCTCATGCGCACGGCACAGGTGTTGTTCCAGGCATCCTTGCCGATCACATCTTCCCAGCCGATCTCTTTGTAAAGAGCCGGGGTATCCATGGACTGATAGCGGTCGTAGGCATTTGCCAGCTGGGTGAAGTTAGGTCTCATGGCGTATGCCTCTTGGCGCGTTGTGGCTTGCTGCAAGGAAAGTCGGAGGACAAGAGAGCGGCGAGTGTGCGTGCGGCATTGGGTTGCTGCGCGTAGGCGTTGGTACGCAGGCGTGTGACGAGCAGCGCATCGCGTTCGTGCGGCGGCAGGTTGCGTGCAGCGACGCACCAGCGATGTGATTCGCCTTCGTCGATCACTGCAGCGATATACAGCTCGGCCTGCTCGCGAGCCAGTCGCGCTGGAACGCTGGCCGGCCAGTCTGGCAATGGCGGCGATACGGGCTCTCCGTCGTACAGTGAAAGCAGGCGCGCGACGGTCAGCCGGGCACCTTCCGACGCCTGTGCCTCGAAGACCGTGCCGCCGAGTGCGCTGGCAATGGCTAGCAAAACGAGTATCTGTCTCATCGTTGTGTCTTGCAGGGCAGGGACGATTTGAGCGCTTCGTCGATCAGCTGCGAAGCGCGCTGCGGTTGCGAGCAGGTGCGTAACGAAATTGTGCGATGTGCGTTGCCTAGCTGATCGCATATTTGAACTCTCCCTTGTCGCTGGCCGTGAGCTTGATCTTCTTGATCTCGCGCCCCTCGGCCATGCGTGACAGCACGGTGCCGGCGATCTCCGGCAGCATCGTGCCGTTGAGTATGTTGTCCACGTTGCGGGCGCCGGAGTCGACCTCGGTGCAGCGTGCCAGTACCGCTTCGACCAGATCGTCGGTGTAGCTCAGGCTGGCGTTGTGGTTCTCGGCGACGCGTTGCGCGATGCGGTCGAGCTTGAGGCGGATGATGAGCTCCAGCACGTCGTCGGAGATCGGGTAGTAGGGCACGACCTTGAGACGGCCGAGGAAGGCAGGCTTGAAGGACTTGTTGAGTTGTGGGCGGATCAGCGCATCCAGCTCATTGGTCGAGGGCATTTCTGCTTCCGGCTTGTTCAGGCAGGCTTGCATCAATGTGCTCGAGCCGACATTGCTGGTCAGGATGATGAGCGTATTGCGGAAGTCGATTTCCCTGCCTTCGGCGTCGTCCAGCACGCCCTTGTCGAAGACCTGGAAGAACAGTTCGAGCACGTCCGGGTGGGCTTTCTCCACTTCGTCGAGCAGGACAACGGAATAGGGCTTGCGGCGCACGGCTTCGGTCAGCACACCGCCTTCACCATAGCCGACGTAACCGGGAGGCGAGCCCTTGAGGCCAGAGACGGAATGCGCTTCCTGGTATTCGCTCATGTTGATGGTGATGAGGTTGCGCTCGCCACCGTAGAGCGACTCGGCGAGTGCCAGTGCGGTTTCTGTCTTGCCGACGCCGGATGGGCCGACGAAGAGGAACACGCCCTTGGGCTTGTTGGGGTCTTCCAGATTGGCGCGGGCTGTGCGCACACGTTGTGCGATGGCTTCGAGCGCATGCGGCTGGCCGATGACACGCGCCTGGAGAGAGTCCTTCAGTTTGAGCACGGCCTGGATTTCATCCTTGACCATCTTGCCGAGCGGGATGCCGGTCCAGCTGGAGATGATTTCGGCCACGACGTTGCCGTCGACCTGCAGCGGCACCAGCGGTGCTTCGCCCTGCATGCCGCGTAGTTCGGCGCCGAGCGAGTCGAGTGCGACATGGGCGTCGCTGCGCGCTGCCGGTTTTGCTTTTCCCTTTGTTTTCTTGCCGGAATCGGGAGTGGCTTCGGCCGCATTTGCCTGTGCGTCGGCGTGTTGTTCGAGCCCGGTGCGCTGCGTGATGATTTTTTCTACCAGCGCTTTTTCCTGATCCCAGCGGGTGCGATCTGCGGCGAGTTGCACGCCGAGCGTGGCGCGCTCGTCTTCCAGCTCCTTGATGCGCGTGGCATGGTCGTGGCCGGTGGCGCGTTCGCGTGACAGGGAAGCAAACTCGGCCTCGATGCGATCGAGGCGTTTGACGACATCTTCGATACGCGCCGGTGTGGCGCTCTGGCCCAGGGCAACGCGAGCGCAGGCCGTGTCGAGCACGCTGATGGCCTTGTCGGGCAATTGGCGACCGGTGATGTAGCGTGCGGACAGGCGCACGGCTTCGGTGATCGCTTCGTCGAGAATGCGCACATTGAAGTGCTTCTCCATGAGCGCAGACATGGCGCGCAGCATGGCACTGGCGAGTTCTTCAGAGGGCTCTTCGACCTTGACGACCTGGAAGCGGCGGGCGAGGGCGGCATCTTTCTCGAAGTATTTCTTGTATTCGCTCCAGGTGGTGGCGGCGATGGTGCGCAGCTCGCCGCGTGCCAGGGCAGGCTTGAGCAGATTGGCCGCGTCGTTCTGGCCCGCCTGTCCACCCGCGCCGATCATGGTGTGCGCTTCGTCGATGAAGAGAATGATTGGAGTCGGGCTCTTTTTCACTTCGTCGATGACGTTCTTGAGTCGATTCTCGAATTCACCTTTGACGCTGGCGCCCGCTTGCAGCAAGCCCATGTCAAGTGAATGAAGCGAGACGCCCTGCAGTGGCGGCGGCACGTCGCCGGTGGCGATGCGCAGCGCGAGGCCTTCGACTACTGCGGTCTTGCCGACACCCGCTTCGCCGGTGAGGATGGGGTTGTTCTGACGGCGGCGCATCAGGATGTCGATGACCTGGCGAATCTCCGTGTCGCGACCGATGACGGGATCGATCTTGCCGTCTGCCGCGCGTTGCGTGAGGTTGGTGGTGAACTGGTCGAGCGCCGGACTGCGCGGGTGTCCTTGCGATGCAGCCGCCATGTCACCGGCATCGACATCGCTATCGTTGGCGCCGCTGGCGGTGGTGCTGACGGCTTGCACGGCTTCGTCGGAGCCGACGGTCAGCTCGGTCAGCTTGTGCTTGATTTCATCGAGCGGGAATTTCACGAAGAGCTTGGAGCCGCGATAGGCAAGTTGCGACAGATCCGGTGCGGTGAGCAGGGCGAGCAGCAGATGGCCGCTGCGTATTTGCGCGTTGCCCGAATCCAGCGAGGCAATCAGCCAGGCATGTTCGAACAGGCTGGGCAGGTTCTGCGAGAACACGGGGGTGCGGGTGTTGCCATTCTTGAAGCGCTCGATCTCGGCGGTGAGGTCGCGTTCCAGCGCGGTCAGGCTGACGTCGGATTTACGGGCGATGCGCGCGAAGTCGGAGTTGTCGGTTTCGCACAAGGCGAGAAACAGGTGTTCGATATCGACTTCGAAATTGCCGCGCGACATGCACAGCGAGGCCGCGCGTTCGGCCGCTTTGCGGCAGGTTGTGTTGAGCTTACTGACGAGCACTTTGAGATTGTTGGACATGGGTTCGTTCTATGAATGCGTGTGTGGTATGTGAAGGTCAGGCTGCGCGTGCCAATACGGGTTCGGAATCGCTCGTGCCTGCGTGAGAGACGTCCATGGGCCCGCCTTCATCGGCGTGCGTGTGGGTGATCTCGTAGGCCACATCGTTTCGATGTTCATGCGTCATGCGGGTGAGCACCCAGGTGTTGTAGCCGAGGCGTGCGTTGCCGCTTTCCGCGCCGAGCTGCATGGGGCGAACATCTTCCTTGCGCAAGATGGGGCGCACCGTGCAATCGAGCGTAATGCCCGAGAGCATCGCCAACAGGCTGCCGATTGCCAGCGCCGCTTCTCCGCCCGGCAGAAAGCGTTCGAACTGTTCACGGTCGAGCGGGCCGATATCGAGCGCGAAGGAAGTCTGGCTTTGCCACATGCGATTGCCGCATGCGGTGTCGACGCCCAGCTCGACATTGCCTACGCCCAGGCAGGTTGTGTGCTCTGGCGGCAGTACGTGCCAGCGGCCCATGAACTGATGCAGTTTCACGGGCACGCGAAAATAGTCGGCGACAATCCGCTCGATGAGATGTGCCGGCCGCGCGCTCTGGCGCAAGGCGCCTGCATAGTAAGCCAGCGTTTCTGCCAGCAACGTTTGTGACGGGCTGCAAACCTCGTCCTGCACAGCTTCGCCGCCAGCGCCGACGAGCGACAACATCATCGGCAGAAAACGCTCGCGTCGATTGCGCTCGTAACCGATGTGCAGCCGATATTTCTCCCAGGCGCGATAGAAGAGCGTCACCGCGCGATTGGAGAAAATGTCGAGAAATGCGCGTGTCGTACGATCGCGATTGACGATCTCGCGCGAGATGATCTGTTCGGTATAGGCGCGCGGCAAGGTGCCGTGGTTGCCGGTCAGGCCCATGAAGGCTGGTATCAGCGTGGCACGGGTGATGTGCGTGCTGGCCGGTGCCTGCATCTGCTGCGGCCATGCGACATTCTGTTCGACCCCCTCGGGGTAATCGAAACGCAGCGATTCGATCTCGCTCGGGGCAAAGCCGATGTTCAGCGAATTGCCGAAGCGGATGTGCTCGCCGACGGGATCTTCATCGACGTGGTGCGTGCCTTGCCTGCGGAAGTGCGCGACGAGAACCCGCACGGCCTGGAAGAATTCAAAGCGATAGGGCGCCTCTCGCAGGCGCTCGATCACACCAGGATCTGGTCGCCGCTGCGTGCTTGGCATTTGATGATTTCCTCGCCCGTGTCGTGTGCGACGACAATGAGCTGGGTAAAGCTGTTGATGTGGACGTACAGGCCGAAGAAGTGATCGAGCAGGCGTGCAAACTGCTCGACGCTGGTGCCGACGAAATGCTGTGCATCGACGGCAACTTCGATTTCTATGCCTTTGACGAAACTCGGGAACGGGTTGCCGGCCATGCGTGCTGTCACCACCTTGTGACGGATACCCATCAAGCCTTCAATCAGCTTGCGGTTAACCGGCGAACGGGTGATGTCGTAGAGCGCCATCGTTTCCTTCAGCGATGAGAGCCCCGATTCGGTCAATGACAAATGATTCAGCGCAAGATGCGAGATGAGGCGCCAGTGCGAACCGTTCCGGTCAATCCTTACCGTCGTCGTGGGCTTGCGCACAAGCGCTATGCTGCGAGCGAGCGAGCCACCTTCCATGAACAGGTCGCCACCGGTCATGCCGAATGGCAGTTGCGACGGTAGATCGCGGTTGGTGCAGGTGAGTTCAATCGACAGCGTTTCCGTCTTTTCAGCGCGTGTGTCGAAGTCCAGATCGACGACAGACATTTCATATTCGAAGCCGGGGCTGAGCTCTGCCACGTGTTCGTCACGACGCAGATGCCAGAATCGGCCAGTTTCTTCGAGTGCTTCGCCATGGCGTAGCGCGTAGTAAGGGCGGTATTCGACCTGGCGCTCGCCGCGAGCAGTTTTTTCCACCTTGCGAACGGAGTTCACGGCGTACAGCTCGAACGCATGTGCGCGACGTGCGTCGGGAACGACGGGGTAGCTCGACTTGGTATGCGTTAGCCGGATTGGCTCGGCACTCTGGCGGAACAGGTTGACGATGGGCGTGCAGTGCGTCAGGAAATTGGCCGGCCCGATGCGCTCAAGCAGGCGCCCGTCGCGCCCTGCATCGCGTTGCGAGCCGAGCACGAAATGCAGCGTGAACGACTGCGTTCCAAGGGGCAGCAAGGGACGGATGCTGGCCAGATCGATGTCAACAAAATTGAATTTCTCGGGAAAAGCAAAGAACTCCGACAGCAGACGATATGCCAGATGGGAGCGGGCGTCGTAGTCCAGCAACTCCTCTTCGAGCTTGAAGCCGACAGGCGTCGCCACGGCATGTGTCAGTGGACGCCAGCGATACTCGCCCGGTATTTCGAGCGCCACGCCGAGCGAATGCGTCAGCATGGCCTCGCGCAACTGCGCAACCTGGGAGCTCTCGCCGTCGATAAACAGGCGGAGTTGGTCGAGCGCCAGGGTATCCAGAGAGAGCTGTGCCGAAGCCGACTCAAGCCGCAGACTCAGTACCGCGCCGGCACCGACCGGCGGCATATAGCCGCGTGGCGGTGTGAATGACTCCTCGAAACTCGCCGACGCCACTCTCAGCGGAGAAAGGGCGACGTCATAGACCGTGCGAAACTTGCAGGCGATGCCTTTGACGGGGCGGGTGTTCAGTTGCGTGCCACGCGGCACGCTGGAGACGCCAGAGAGTTGCGCATCGGCACCGCCCATGTCGAAGCGGGCAATCGAGCAGGACGGCATGGGCCGCAGATAATGGGGGTAGAGCACATCGAGAAATGATGTGGTCAGCTCGGGGAAGTCGTCCTCGAGCTTCTTCTGCACGCGCGCCGATAGCAGGGCGAACGACTCGATCATGCGTTCGACATGCGGGTCTTCGCAGGAGTCGCCGGATATCAGCAGGCGCGAGGCGATTTTTGGATACTTCGCCGCGAACTCGCGCGCATGGCGGCGCAGAAAAGTAAGCTCGCGTTCGTAGTAGGGCAGCAGATCGCGCATGGCTATCTCCCACCCATCGAGCCGCGCGATTTGGCGACCGAGTATTGCAAGGTATTGGGTTGGAGCAACGCGTCGAAAGTGACAGGTTCGCTGGCCGGGTTGACGAACAGGACAGCGTTGATGCCGAACTGCAGGCAGCCGATGGTGGAGCGATCTGCTTCGAGTCGTACTTCGACGTGGCGCAGGCGAGGCTCGTGATGGGCGACCGCGCGCTCCAGCGTGCGGCAGATCAGGTCGCGGTCGGCAGGGTTTGCAAGGCTGAGTCCGACAAAATCCCCCATGCCATAGCTGGCGACGGAGTTGTGGGATTCAGGGAAACTTTCGAACTGGTCGTCGAACAGCGAAGCGCGACTATTGAGCAGCGATTCCAGGTCACGCGCGACAGACTCTTTGAGCTCCTCAACGGACCAACGGCGTAGCGGTGATGTTTCGACTTCGCGATGTGGCGCGTCGTCGGAAAGTCTCTCAAAGAGCGTCGGTAAGAATCCAGCCATGCCCAGTTGCGTTCAATGAGAGTGATATGACAGAAGACCGCGATCTGCAGGGCCACAAAACGCCCTGCAGATCTGCGTTCTTGAAACGGAAGCGACTAAACGGCGTAGTTGGACGTGTTCTTGGCAAGACTCCAGGCCGTTACCTTGTTGCCCTTGGCTGCGCCGGTGATGTCTTGCTGGGTGTACGTCCATTGAACTGCGGCGTATGTCAGCGACATCGTTTCGACCGGAATGCCTTCGCCTGCGACGGAAGGACTCACCGATGAAATCAGCACATTCTTGAGCTTGACTTCAAGGTACTTGATGCGCTTTGCGCCATCAGCCCGCATGAAGTCGATGACGACTTCATCAAAGGTCTGCCCTGCCGAACAGGCGGCCCAGATGGAAGGGGACGTCATGTCCAGATCCTTGGTAAAGATCATCGCGCCGTGCTCACAGCGCTCAGCCGTGTGACCACCTGCCGTCGATGCTGTCGCGGACTTGGGTTGAATGATCTGATGGTGCCAGGAGTTGACCTCGAGGCAGTCCTTGTGACCGTCGTCGCGCGACTCGCCCTTGATATCGAACGAACCACCTTTGCCAAACTTGACGTAAATATCTTTCACTTGCTTATCTCCTTGCGTTGAGAGGGGGAACTATGTGGGAATCAGCCCTTGGCGGATTGCGGCAGCTCGGCAACGAGGCGCAGCGATACGGAAAGCTCGTCGAGCTGGAAGTGCGGGCGCAGGAACGATACCGCGCGATACACACCCGGCCGTCCCGGTACTTCGGAAACCTGAATCGAGGCTTCGCGCAACGGGAACTGCGCTTTGGTCTCTTGCGAAGCGCCATCGTCAAGCAACACGTACTGCGTGATCCAGTTGTTGAGATAGGCCTCGACGTTGCCTGCCGAAGCAAAGCTGCCGATCTTGTCGCGCATCATGGCCTTGAGGTAATGCGCAATGCGCGAAACTGCAAAGATGTACTGGAGCTGCGAGGACAGGGATGAGTTCGCATTGGCCGAATCGGTGTTGTACTTCTTCGGTTTCTGCGTGGATTGCGCGCCGAAGAAGGCTGCGTAATCCGTGTTCTTGCAATGCACGAGCGGGATGAAGCCCAGGTCGGACAGTTCCTTCTCGCGACGATCCGTGATGGCGATTTCTGTCGGGCACTTGAGCGCGACTTCGCCGTCATCCGTCTTGAAGGTATGCGTCGGCAGGTCTTCGACAAGCCCGCCACCTTCGACGCCGCGAATCGCAGCGCACCAGCCGTAGAGATCAAACGCGTCGGTCAGGCGTGCAGCAAAAGCGTAGGCGGCATTGACCCACAGGTACTTGCTGTGGTCAGTGCCATCGACGTCTTCGACGTAGTTGAAGCCTTCGGTTGGCGTGCCATCCTTCGGGTGATAGGGCAGGCGACCGAGGAAGTGCGGTAGCGTGAGGCCCACGTAGCGTGCGTCTTCACCTTCACGGAACGATTTCCATTTCGCATATTCGACAGTGTCGAAAACCTTGCCCAGATCGCGCGGCTTGCCCATGTCGGTAAACGACTCCAGACCGAAAAGCTCTGGCGACGAACCGGCAATGAACGGCGCATGCGCGGCTGCGGCAACGTGCGACATCTGGTCGATGAAGTACATGTCTTCCGGCTGGCGGCCGATTTCGAAGTCACCGATCAGTGCGCCGAACGGCGAGCCACCGAAGGTGCCGAATTCTTCTTCGTACACCTTCTTGAACAGCACGCTCTGATCGAAATCGATCGCTGACTTGAAGTCGCGGACGAGATCTTTCTTGGCCGTATTGAAGACCTTGATCTTGAGCGTGGTGCTGGTCGAGGTTTGCTTCGACAGATACTCGAGGCCGCGCCAGCTCGATTCCAGTTTCTGGAATTCGGGCGCATGCATCACGGCAGAGAGCTGGTCGGAGATCAACTGGTCGAGTTCGGCGATGCGCGCGTCCAGCGTCGCCGACAAGTTGTCGGAGATTACTACCGTGCCTTCCATCACTTGTGAAACCAGTTCGCCAATCAGGTCGCGTGCGCGGCTGTGTTCGGCAGCGGACTTGGCAACCTTGCTGTCAGCAACAATACGATCCAGCAAGCTGGTTTCTGTGGCGACAGCCGCGCCTTGGGCGGCGGAGAGTTCAGCGCTCATGGTGTTACTCCTTCTTGCTTGCTTCTTGGCTCAACGCAGCGAGTTGCTCAGTGCTGGTGAGGACCTGTTGCAGGATGTCGTCGAGCTTCTCGTTGCCGGCGAGCTTGCCGCGCAGATCGGCGAGCTTGGAACGCGCGTCGAGCAATTGCTTGAGCGGCTCGACCTGTGTGACGACTGACTCGGGGCGGAAGTCTTCCATGCTGTTGAACTTGAGTTCAACGCCGATCTCTCCACCTTTGTCCGAGAGCTTGTTGGGAGCGCGAAAAACTGCGCGTGGCGCCATGCCCTTCATGACGTCGTCAAAATTGTCGCCGTCGATCGCAACGAAATTGCGGTCACGCAGACGCGGCAACGCTTGTTCAGGGTCGCCTGAAAAGTCGCCCAGAACACCTACCACGAATGGCAGCTCCTTCTGTTCGATCGCGTCACCGATCTCGACGTCATAGGACAGCTGGACGCGCGGCGGGCGCACGCGCTGAAGCTTTTTCTGGGTACTTTCGGACTTGGCCACGGTTTTCTCCCTCTAACAAAACAAAATTTGAACTGACTGGTTTCGACGCGATGGCCGACTCATTTGAGTACGCTGAACGGGTTGGCTCCGCCGCCACTCGGTGCTGAACTCGATTGCTCTGCCGCACGTTTCGGTGATGGTGGTGCTGTGCGTTCGGTGGGCTTCCTGGCGCCGACACGTGATGCTGGAGCGGCGCCCGGGGCTGGTGCGGCGGCGGCGGGTGGCGCTGAGTTAGCGGCAGGATTGGCGCGGCGGGCGGGCGGATGAGGTTCTTCCGGTACCGGGACCGGAACGAGTACGTCTTGACCGAGAGTCTCTCTCAGCATGCGTGCCAGGCGCTCCGCTTCAGAGCGGGTGTTGCCGCGCAGACTGGCATCCTCACGCATATCGGTAAGCGCACGAACTGCCACGCGCAAACTGGCCACGACCGAAATGGCCTTGGTTTCCTTACGGTTTGGATCACGTTTCTGCGCTTCATCTGCAGCCACGATTGCTGCCGGATAGTTCTCGGCATCGAACTGGACCTGCGCAATCTTTGCCCATGGATCTGCAGACGCGGGATTCGCGCGCGCCGATGCGGATAGCAGGGCCAGCCCCTTTTCCTTCTGTCCGTCGACTAGTGCCTGGGCGCCTTCCTGCAGCAGTTTTGAGCCTTCCGGGAGATCAGCTGCCCCTTGAAATGAGGCACAGCCCGCCACCCACGTGGCGACGAAAATATATATTGCATTACGCTGATGCGTTTTAATTTTTGAGATCACAAATGCCAACACCGTCATATTTGACAAAAACAACAATTTCAATTTTCTTATTAATTTGACTTTAAGTCGTGAAAAGAAATTTAAGCGCGGATCATAACACTGCATTTAAGTAAAATAGATTGCACTATTGGGCATCCCTCTATACAAAAGTGTTGCGCACCACCAGACTAGGAAGCTTCAGGGTCGCCAATGCCGTAGGTTTTGGTGACATGCGTGTATTTATCAAGTCTTTGATTATTAACAATTAAAATCCTTGTATGAAGGGTGAAAACCTCAGCATATTGTGGTGTTGTGCCTGGATTTGATCTGGCAAGTGGCGATGATTTACCGACGAACGGCATGATATTCATACGTGTGTATATGTCATATGGATCGATTCAAATAATTGATGACTTGAAAGTCCTGATTCGGGTTTATTTACCATTACGCTCCGACGAACGGCAAAAGAAAAATGATATTCAAACAGTCGTTTGTACGTGATTAATAATATGCACATTAGAGTCAAATTAATTGTTGTTGTCGTTTTTGGTGTTTTGCTGGGAGGCTGTGCAGCGGCAACCGCAATAAAAGTGGCATCTTCCGCGCTGGAGCTAGCCGGCCTGATGAAGCCCGACTCAAAAGCCGAACAGACAAAAGAGCTGCCCCTCAGCATTTTTGCGGGCGCCGGCCTGAATACCGACGCGCAAGGCCGCTCCAATGCTGTCGTCGTGAAGGTGTATCGCCTGCGGAACAACGCGACTTTTCTCGGTGCGCCGTACGAAGTCATGCTTGACCCTGTACGTGAGAAGGCTGCGCTTGGACAGGACTTGCTCGATGTACGCGAAGTGGTCCTTGTTCCCGGTCAAAAACTGGAGTTCAAGGAAAAGCTTCCGGTCGATACGGCTTTCCTGGCTGTGGCGGCCTTGTTTCGCACGCCTTCGACCGACCGCTGGCGCTACACCTTCCCGGCTGATGCGGTGAATGCCAAGGGGGTGATCGTCGGCGTGCATGGATGCGCGCTTACCGTGTCCCAAGGCAACGTCTCGGGCACGACGGTCACCGACGTGAACTCCTTGTCGGGCGTGCGTTGCCGCCCCTGAATTTGCAATCTTGAAACTGGAACAATTGACGTGAAAACTGTGCAGAAGCTTCTATGGGGCGAAGGTCTCTTTCTCAAGCCACAACACTTTCAACAGCAGGACGTGTATCACGAGCAACGCCTGGCGGCAGCCATGCAGGCAGCCCATCCTTACATGTGGGGCGTGATTGCACAGCGTCTGGATCGACAGGCACTCGAAAGCGGCCTGCTGCGCTTCTCGGCCTTGCAGGTCGTCTGGCCCGATGGCGACATGCTCGATGCACCCGAATCAGACAGCCTGCCCGAGGCGCGAAACCTCGCTGACATCGACATTCCGGCAAATGGCCTGACCTTCCACCTGGCGCTGCCATTCCTGCGGGAAGACGGCGGCAACTTTGCCGCGTCGGGGCGTAGTGCCGCGGCTGGCCTTGCTCACGTACCGCGCTATACACAAGCGGGCGAGCCCGCACCTGACCTGTATACCCAGGCCGTCAGTACGGAGCTGGCCGTGTTGCGCAAACAAGCCCGCATCCTTGCCGATCACGAGCCGCGCGAGCAGTTCGTGTCGATACCGATTGCACGCGTGCGACGCACGGCGACCGGCGGATTCGAAAACGACGCGATGTTCATGCCACCGGCATTGCGTATCAATGCAATACCGACGCTGACTTTGCTGCTGCGTAATACGCTGGACATGTTGCAGGCCAAGTGCAATGCACTCTATGGTCATCACCGTGAGCCGTCCAAGCACGTCATCGAGTTCCGCTCGGGCGACGTTGCCTCGTTCTGGCTTCTGCACACGGCCAGTGCGGCGTTCGCACAGCTATCGCATTATTTTCACCATCCTCAGCTGCATCCCGAGCGCCTTTATCAAAGCTTGCTCGGCCTGGCAGGGCAGTTGTTGACGTTCTCGAAAGCCTACGCGCTGACCGACTTGCCGCCGTACGATCACCTCGATCCGGCGCCCGCTTTTCTGGGGCTCGACAGGATCATCCGCGAGCTCATCAATACCGTCATTTCGGCGCGCTTCGTCACGATCAATCTGACCGAGGCGAAGCCCGGCCATTTCCATGGACGGCTCGAGTCGGACAAGCTCTCCGGCGCTTCGCTTTACCTCGCCGTTGCGGCCGACATGCCGCCCGCCGAACTGGTCGACGCCGTGCCGCTGCGTTTCAAGCTCGGTGCGCCCGACGATGTCGAAAAGCTGGTGCTGTCCGCCATGCCCGGCATCAAGCTGATGGCCGCGCCACAGGTGCCGGCCGCCATTCCTGTCAGACCGGGCAGCTACTATTTTTCGGTCGAGCCGCACGGCCCGATCTTTGATCGCATGTTGCAAGCACAAAGCATTGCGATCTACGTCCCATCCGGTTTCAAAGAACTCAAACTCGAACTTATGGCGGTGATTGAATGAGCCTGTCTGCTCCCACGCTTTTTGGCAACGCGCCTGCGCAACCCAAGCACGAAAGTACCCGCTCGGCTCGCAGCCTGACGGATCTCATGCACGATGGGTTTTACCTGCTTTTCCTGTTGCGCAATCGTTGTGCGCCGCTGGAGGTGGATGTGTTCAGGGAGCGCATCAAGCGCTTCCTCGACGATTTCGAGAAAGACGCCCGACGCAACAACGCCTCGACCGACGATATCTACGCCGCAAAATATGCTTTTTGCGCAGCGGTGGATGAAGCCGTGCTCGGCTCCGGCTTCAGCATTCGCGATGCGTGGGAACGCCAGCCGCTACAGCTGATGCTCTTCGGCGAACAACTGGCGGGCGAGCAGTTCTTCGTGAAGCTTGAGGAATTGCGCGCTCACGGTGCGCGTCGCGTGCAGGCACTGGAAGTATTTCATCACTGCCTGCTGCATGGCTTCCGCGGCAAGTACATGCTGGAAGGCCCTGAGAAGCTGAACTATCTCGTTGCGCGGGTAGGCGACGAGGTTGCGCATCACAAGGGCAAGCGGGCAGCGTTTGCTCCGCACTGGGCCATCCCCGATCGCGTCAAGCATGCCTTGCGCAACGAGGTTCCCATCTGGGTAATTGCCAGCGTCATGGCATTGATGGGCGTTCTCGGCTTTATCGGGTTGCGCGCCTATCTCGACCGGCAGACCGGCCAGACCTTGAACGGGTATCAGCAGATCGTCAAACTGGCGCCGCGCACAGCGAACGTTACGATCACCTTGCCCTGAGCACGACACTACAACAGCAAGGCTCGATGATTCGGGCCAGACAGGACCGACCATGGACGTTTCAATCTCGCACTCCATCGATGCATCCGGCATAGGCGCCGCACTGCCTGGCCGCGATGTGTTCATGCACGCGCTGAGCCAGACGGCGCGGCTGCTGAACATCGTCACGCCGCTGCCCGACGCGGCGCTTGTCGTGGAAACCATGCATGGGCGCGAAGCCCTGTCAGCACCTTATTCCTTCGAGATCGACTGCCTGTCGAGCTCCATACACTTCGAGCTCAAACGCTTCATCGGCGAAGAAGTGACCTTGCGTGTGCTGCTTGCCGACGGACGCTCGCATCGCAACTGGCATGGTCTGGTCACGGCCGCCTCCCAGTTGGGCGGAGATGGCGGCCTGGCACGCTATCGGCTCGTCATCGAACCCTGGTTTGCCTATCTTCGTCCGCGCCGCAATAGCCGGATCTTCCAGGACAAGACCGCGCAAGACATCGTCAGCGAAGTGTTTGCCGACTACCCCACGGGCAGCTTCGAATTCGCGCTCACCGATGCCTTGCCATTGCGCAGCTATACCGCCCAGTACCGTGAAAGCGATTTCGAATTTGTGGTGCGCATCCTCGCCAGCGAAGGCCTCAGTTACCGCTTCGAACACAGGCAGGACGGCAGCGCAGCAACAACCGGAGCAGGGCAGAGCACAGAGGAACTGGCACACACACGGCACAAGCTGGTCATATTCGACGCGCACAGCGCACTGCCTGGCTGCCCACAATCGCTCATCCGCTTCCACCGCAGCAATGCCACCGAGGCGAGCGACAGCGTGCAATCGTGGCAGACGCGCCAGCAGCTCATGACCAACACCGTCACCCGCGCCAGTTGGGACTACAAACAACTGCTATCACCCGCCGGCAGTTCACGCGTCATGACGGAGGCATTTGGCGGCCTCGGCGATTTTCCCGAACTTGAAGATTTCCACGGCGGCAGTGCCTACCGCTATGCCGACGCCAGCCAGGCCGATCGCGCGGCAGCCTTCGTCACGCAATACCTTGCCCTGGCCACACAGACCCACCGCATCACCAGCAGCGTGCGCCAACTCGACGCGGGCCAGCAGTTCCTCATCGTCGGCCACCCCGTGCTCGAAGGGGAACGCGCACGTCATACCGTGCTCGCCATCGAACACGAAGCGGCCAACAACCTCGATAGCAACGCCAAGCCACTCGCCGGACTCCTTGCAGGTAATGGCGATGACAAGCCGCTGGAGCGCGGCACCTATCGCAACACAGCGCTTTGTGTTGTCGCGGCACTCCCCGTCGTACCCCAACCCCAGCGCAAACCCATCGTCCCCGGCCATCACAGCGCCATCGTCGTCGGCACTGCAAACGACGCCCAAGGGCTCGGCACCCACAGCGACCGTGACGGCCGCATCAAGATCCAGTTCCCCTGGCAACGCGGCACCGCGCCAATCGTTGGAGGTCTCACCCACGACACCGAACGCGCCACCGGCGACAACGCCAACGGCACCTGGGTGCGCGTTGCCGAATCGCTCGCCGGCCCCAACTGGGGCAGCAGCTTCACACCCCGCGTCGGCAGCGAAGTCATCGTCGAATTCATCGAGGGCGACATCGACCGCCCCATCGTCACGCAACAGATGTGGAACGGCGAAGACACGCCCCCGTTCGCCGCAGGCGAAGGCAGCAACGCCAACCATCCAGGCGTCATAGCGGGTATGCACGCACCGACGCTCGACGGCAGCGGCTGGGGCCAATGGCTCGTCGATGACGCCAGTGGCCAGCTGCGCACCCGGCTTGCCAGCAGCCACACCAACAGCCAGCTCAACCTCGGCTACCTCATTCACGGCCAGGGCGCAGCCAGCAGCCACCGCGGCGCCTATCGCGGCCAGGGCTTCGAGCTGGCCACCGATGGCTGGAGCATCCTGCGCGCAACGATGGG